>CAJXDE010000065.1 GCA_913052635.1 uncultured Halieaceae bacterium | reverse complement strand
GCAGGCTCCTCCAGGCCCCGGCACGGGGGCCGGGGAAAACAGAGCGGGATGGGCGAGAACTCAGCTGTCCAGGGTGGCGCGGACTTCGGCGCGCAGGATGTCGATCGGGGCGAGGCCCTGCTTGGTGGCCTTGAGCGACGACATGCGCTCGACGAGCTCCGGCGGCTCGCGCTCACGCGGCTCGGCGGGCCGGAGCAGTACGCGGCCTTCACCTCGGAGCTCGACGCGCTCGAGTCGGCGCCGCCGGCGGCGAGCTGCTTGCAGCGTATGAAGCCCAGCTCTCGCGGGAAGCCGTAGTAGTTGATGTAGTCATCGTACATGGCGAGCTCCTGCACCTCGGCCACCTGCCCCTCGAGCGCGCCCTTCGCCTCGATCACCCGCATCGATGCAATCGCGGCGGCGACCCAGCCCCAGCTCGCCGGTCCCATCGCGACCTCGGGCCGTTCGCCGCGCCACCACAGCTCATCCTCGTAACGGTCCGGATCGTGGGTCAGCAGCGCGCCGCGATCCTCTGGCAAGGCGCCGGGCTTCTCGCTCGCCTTCCAAGCAGGCCGTTTCGGATCGCCGAGCGCCGCGAGCAGCAGCGGCGTGCGCTGGTGGAGCGTGCGCGCGCGCGTGAGCGTGCGCGCGTCGAGCAGGTAGATGTTGCCCTCGGAGGTGCCGGCGCCGGCGATATCAGCCGTGTTAGATCTTGAGGCTTGCAGCACCACCTCGTCACCGTCATCCCAGGCATTCGCAGTGTGGATGACGACGCCCGTCTCGACATCAAACCACCGCACATCCTCATCGCAGCCATATCGCGGCATTACACCGATGCGAGATCCATATTGCGGTTCAAAGTCGACGGCCGGCCCCCCGGCTATCGCGCGTCCAACATCCAATGTGATCGGGAAATCGAGAAACAGGGTGTATTTCTCTGTCGCGGCGAAATCGTGCATGAAGATGGACCGCGGGATCGTGATAGGGGAGGTGTGCACCAGATCGCCGTGTTGGTTGATCACCGAATAGCTCACGAAAGGCGCTTGAAAGGAGTAGCCGTAGGAGATCATTTCCCCGCTTTTTTTATCGATCTTAGGGTGAGCAGTGAAGGGATGGGTGAGCTTGCCCTCGAAATCGGTCGGACCTTTCGTGTCCAGATCAGGCAGGCCGATAACCGTCGGTTGAGAGGGCTCGTGTAAGGCATACAGCGTGTTGTTGTGGTACGCGAAAGCAGTATTCGCGAGGTTCTTTGAATTCGGAGCGCCCCCGGGAATTCTTGAAGGCGTGGGATCCATGAGGGATTTCATGCCTTTGTAAACCCAGTCACCGCGCTCTTGCTCAAGTTTGAAGCCCTCATTTTGGATGAAGCGATTTCGGTAGTGGGCCTTACCGTCACGGAACTCGATAGCGTGAATCATGCCGTCGCCGTCAAAGGTGTGATAAGCCTCCTCGCTAAATATATATACGGGGTTAGGTCCCACGCGAAGAAAGTGACCCTGTAGGTCGGCGGGTATGGTGCCGATTACCTCCATATCCTCGGCATCGCGTTCCTCGTGTACTGGACTGAAGTTGCCGTCGAGGAAAAAATTAGAGGAAGGCGCACCTGCTGTGATGGCTGTCATTAACAGTTTTCCTTATTTTGGATTGTGGTTCGAAGTCGCGATGATTCAGCGTGGATTCAGTATATCTTCAAATGTCCACTGGCTCGGTATTCTCTCGCACTGCCGTGTGTCTGGCTGGCCATACTTTGCTGAACCGCGATATGGTTTGGATTGGAGTTTTCACTGACACGAATCGAGCGTAAAAATGAGCGCCAAGCGAAGTCTATTCACGGTATGCCTTGCGGCTTTTTTCTTCCACGCTTTTTCCTACTGTGCGGTAGCCGAGTCGTTGGGAAATTTGGCTCAATATCCCCCGGAGCGCATTGGGCTTACGATCACCACTGCAGACAACGGGAGTCCGGAATTACAGCCTCAGGAGCTCACCCTGAACTCTGGCCAGTACTACCGCCTCACACTTGATTGTCCTGATGTGCGGGATGACCTCACGGGCTGGCGAATCGAAATGACGGAGTTTTTGAACAACGCACATTTGCGCTTAGTCACGGTAGGTGACATCGAAGTACATCTACAAGGCCTAAGCTTCAACGCCATTGAATGTGACGAGATCGGATCAGCACACATGAGCTTCGTGCCGATCAAGCCCGGTGTCTATCCGCTATACGTTGGTAACGTGCCGCTCGCCGTCGGTAGACCGATCGGCGAGTCAGGAGTGCAGGAGAAAGGCAATTATGTCTTTGGCGAAATTGTCGTCCGTTGACGACTTCAGACTTTAGATCCAGATCGCCTCACAGGTTTAGGTTGGCGTCTGGCTCCGCTCGATGGTGATGGCATTGGGCGGTGCGAAAAGATTTTTTGTGGTCCTTTTTCATGGGTGCGCAGGTGCAGGGCATCATGACCGAGCCTCGCACTAATACCTAACCCCTGACGTGTCACGGCGCCGCGCCAAGAGTAGAATCGCGGCTTCAAAACTAACAGCTAGCAAGCCGATGTCTGGTTGACTCCTACTGTTGTGCTCCATGAGGTGGAATGAGGTGCTATAGGTTTGTTCCCTTATGGGTGTAGAGGCCTAAAAGATCGAGGATTATGAGTAATAACTTTAGAGTCGCTTCAATCTTTGCTGCCTTGGTTCTGTTATGGCTCGTATCGGGACTGTTCTCTGAGCCAGAGGCTCCAGTCCCGAATCTACTGGATGCGATGGCTTCGATGTCAGATTCGAGTTTGCCCTCCGTGGTAATAGAAGAAATACGCTCCGAATCCAAAACGAGGAGGCGGGTACTTAGAGGTAAAACAGTTAGTAAACAGACGGCTAGTGTCAGTACCGAAATCTCGGGTATCGTCGTGTCGCGACCGGTAGAGCGGGGCGCGCGAGTGGTAAAGGGGCAAGTGCTCTGCGAGATCGCCACCGATGACAGAGCGGCCTTGGTCACTGAGGCGCTGGCAACAGTTACGCAGGCGGAGATTGAGTACGACGGCGCGCTGTCGCTGCAAAGTGACAACCTGCTTGCCGAGGCTCAGGTGGCGCAAACCGCCGCCAGGCTCGAATCTGCTAGGGCTATTTTGCTGCGGCGAGAACTCGATTTGAGTCGCACAAAGGTGACGGCGCCGTTTTCTGGAGTGATTGAGACCCAGCCTTTGGTAGTGGGTGACCTGGCTCGTGTTGGAGATGTTTGTGCGACATTAATTAACCTCGATCCCATACTGGTCGAGGTTTCTGTGTCGGAGCGCGATGTGGGCGCATTGCGCGTGGGCGGATTTGCACACGCTCGCACGAGCACAGGTCAGTATCTGGAAGGCACGATCACTTTCGTTGGCAGTCAATCTGACGACGTTACCCGGACTTATCTGGCTGAGATAACCGCTCCGAATCCTAACTTTGAAATTAGAGCGGGACTCACAGCGGTGGTAGATCTGCCTGGCGAAGCCGTAATGGCTCATCGTATTTCGCCGTCTCTGTTCACACTCAATGATGCAGGTGCATTGGGTTTGAGAACGATCGATCGAGAAAATCGAGTTGAGTTCCATCCTGTCGCGATCCTTGAAGATTCACCAGGTGGGGCATGGGTGACAGGGCTGCCCGAGCGCGCCCGGCTGATCACGGTCGGTCACGAATTCGTAACGGAAGGCCAGATTGTGGACGCTCGAACTGCCGTAGCCGAAGACGCTGGGGTGCCAAACCGATGATGGGATTCATCGATGCGGCGATCAGTCGATCACGTTCCACTCTAATGTTGATGTCTATGGTAGTCCTATGTGGACTTCTAGCTCGCGCCGCATTACCGATCGCTAATGATCCCCACATTGTGCTGCCTTACTTTTATATTGGTATCGCGCACGAGGGCATTTCTCCTGAGGATGGTGAGCGTCTGCTAATACAACCCGTTGAGGTCGAATTGCGAAAGGTTGAGGGGATCAAGGAGATCTCAGCGACAGCCTCTGAGGGTTATGTATCTCTAGGTGTTGAGTTTGAACCTGAAGTCGATTTGAACGTGGCCTTGCTCGATACGCGAGAGGCTGTTGATCGCGCAAAGTCCGAAATACCCACGACCGCGGAAGAGCCTCTCGTCGAGGAACTGAATGTTGACGATTTTCCATTGCTGCAGATCAATCTGTTGTCCGAAGGTGCCAGTGAGAGACAAATGTATGACGCGACCCTCCTACTAAGGGACGCGATTGAGACGGTGCCGTCTGTCCTTAGCGCAGATATGCGAGGCACCCGCGAGGAGTTGCTGGAGGTTCTGATTGACCCTGAAGCGCTTGAGGCCTACAGGATTTCAAGCGAGGCACTGGCCGATACCCTTCAGCGAAACAACAGGCTGATTCCTGCGGGCAGCCTAGAGACGGGAAGTGGTCGGTTTGCGGTGAAAGTCCCTTCAGTGGTTGAGACCGCTTCCGACGTAATGGGTCTGCCTGTGCAAGTAAACGGTGACACCGTGGTGACCTTGGCCGACGTCGCTGAAATACGGCGAGGCTTCAAAGATCGTACGAGCTATGCTCGGTTTAACGGTCGCAGGGCAATGTACATTGAGGTCAAGAAGCGGCCCGATGCGAATGTGATCAAAACATCAGATGCAGTGCTAGAAATCGTCGAGGAGATGAGCCAGCAACTCCCAACCAGTATTCGAGTGCAGCCTTCGTTGATTACATCTGAATTTGCCGAGGTGCAGGTCACTGAACTTCAAGGCAACATCATGACCGCGTTGGCGTTGGTAATGGTGATTGTTGTGGCGGCAATGGGCTTTCGAAGTGGGGTGATTGTCGGATTGGGTATCCCCGTGTCCCTGTTGTTTTCGGTGATCATCATTTATTTGCTCGGTTACACCTTTAACTTCATGGTGATGTTCGGCATGTTGCTTGGCTTGGGCATGCTGATCGACGGTGCGATTGTTGTCACTGAGTATGCAGACCGTAAGATGAGTGAGGGTGCAGATCACAAGCTAGCGTACGCAGAGGCCGTAAAGCGGATGTTTTGGCCGGTGACAGCCTCCACAGCGACGACGCTGGCTGCGTTCCTACCACTCATGTTTTGGCCTGGAATTCCCGGTCAATTCATGAGCTATCTACCCGTTACTGTATTTACCGTTTTGAGCGGATCACTCTTGTACGCGCTCCTGTTCGGGCCCGTTTTGGGCACCATATTTGGTAAACCCACCGCCCATGCGGCTACAACTGCTGCACGACTCGACGAGCTAGAGCATGGAGATCCGACGCGGTTGAATGGGTTTACAGGAGCCTATGCGAGTGCAATGACTGCGGTTTGCGCTCGGCCAGTGATGGCTTTGGCCGCTATTGCGTTGTTGCTTGTAAGTATTTTTTGGGCGTACGGCCAATACGGAAAGGGCACCATCTTTTTCAATGACACTGACCCGCAGTTTCTTACCGTCTCTGTCAGCGGGCGTGGAAATTTTTCGGCCAGCGAGGTCAATAAGTTGGTGAGCGATGTTGAGCGGCGAGTGTTCAATGTGCCGGGTATTCGATCTATGAATACTCAAACGCTGCTGCCCGGTTCTTCCGGGGGTGGCCCCGACGCCATTGCTGACAGGATCGGCGTGATGTTTGTTGAGCTCACGCCAGAGTCTGAACGAAGTGATTCGGGTTTCGACATTATTCGCCGAATTCGTGAGAGAACTCTTGATATGCCTGGCTTACGTGTTGAAGTGCAGCCGGTAGAGCAAGGGCCCAGTGTTGGTAAACCGATCCAAATCGAGTTGCGATCACGATATCGAGAGTTATTGCAGCCCGTGATGAGTGAAATAAGAGCCTACCTGGAGACGTTGCCGGAGCTCATCGATATCGACGATACCCGGCCATTACCGTCTATCGAATGGCGGATGGAAGTCGATCGGGCGCAAGCAGCGCTTTATGGCGCAGATGTCACAACCTCAGGCATTGCCTTACAGCTTGTGACCAGTGGTGTAAAAGTGGCTGAGTACAGGCCAGAGGGTGCCGATGATGCGGTGGATATTCGTGCTCGGTATCCACGCGAGTATCGCGGCATCAAAGCGATGGAGTCGATCAGGGTCAGCACAGCCCAAGGCCTCGTTCCACTGAGTAATTTCGTATCGGTACAACCCTCACCAGGCGTCGACACGCTGAGAAGAATTAATGGCTCGCCATCAGAGCGCATCCGCGCCCAAGTGGTGGAGGGCGTGATCCCCGATAATATTGTTGCTGAGCTAAAGAGCTGGCTCGACACTCAAGACTTTGACTCGCGCGTTGATATTCAGTTCAGGGGTGCTAACGAGGAGCAAGAAGAGAGCATCGCTTTTGTTTCTGCCGCGTTTCTACTTTCTTTGTTGCTCATGTTTGTGTTGCTGGTAACGCAATTCAACAGCTTTTATCAAAGCACACTGATCTTATTGGCGGTCATTATGTCAACGGCGGGAGTGCTGGCCGGCCTGCTATTAACGGAGAGTTCTTTCAGCGCGATTCTGACGGGTATTGGCATCGTTTCTCTCGCGGGTATCGTTGTGAACAACAACATTGTGCTGATCGATACCTTTAATTATGTGCGGGTGCGCCACCCAGAGTTGCCCATCAACAGTATTATTGTCCGTGCCACAGCCCAGCGTCTGCGACCCGTCATGCTCACAACGGCTACCACGGTTTTTGGATTGCTGCCCTTGGCGTTAAGCATGTCGGTCGACCTGATCAATCGCAATATCAATGCCGGTGGTCAGATGGCTGTGTTCTGGGGGCCTCTGTCGCAGGCCATTGTATTTGGCCTGTCTTTTGCAGCGATTTTGACGCTGGTGGCCACGCCAGCGTTGCTTGCCTTGCCGTCATACCTCCGTGGTAGATGGCATGGAAGGGCTGTTCGAAATCATGCCGAAGTCGCCGCGGGTTAGCGGTGCTTTACTTCTACAGCACCCTCTTGACCTACGCAGAATTCCTGATGGGTTCGCGGGGCATTGATAGGGCATAAAAAAGGGGGCTTGCGCCCCCTTTTCGATTTTGTGAGCCCCTTAGAAAGAGATAGCAAACTCCGCGCCGATGGTGCGGGGCGGTGTCCACCAGCCGCGAGTAGTGAGCGGCGCGATGGCTCCCCGGGCCAGTTCCTGGTCGTCAGTCAGATTCTTGCCATAGACCGTAACGCGGTACCGATTGTCTGACCAGAGATAGCTGATGCTTCCGCTTAGGTCGTTGATGCTATCCATGTGACCGAACGAGGCATTACTGGGTTCAATTTCAACGGTATCGCGGTAGCGATAAGACAGATTCGTCTGTAACGTGCCACCGCCAATATCTGCGTTATAGGTCGTGATCACACCAAAGGTGTTTTCCGGCGTGTTGCGCGGAATTAAACCAGAGTTGTCTGTGATGATGCCATCGCCAACAATATCTGCAAAATAGTTGTCGTACTCTGCGTCAATATAGCCGTAGTTGGCGCGCAGGCTCCAGTTCTGTGTGATCTGGAAGTTCATCTCCAGCTCGACACCGAAGATTTCCTGCGTCGAAGCGTTACGCACTACTGTGGCAACGTTTGAGAGGCTGACCGGGATCAAGATTGATTCTTGCTTCTCCTCGTAATCGCTCAAGAAAATAGTCGGATTGAGGGTCAATCGACCATCCAGCCAAGTGCTCTTCAAACCAAGCTCATAGTTCTTGACGTATTCGGGTTCAAAAGTCGGATCGATGTTGAAGTCAGCCTGCCGACCAAAGAAACCGCCACTCTTGAAGCCCTCAGCGTATGAAGTCCATAGCATCATGTCGTCGTTGATCTGCCAGCGAAGCGAGGCGCTAGGCGTAAACTCTGACCAATCACCAGCAAAAGGCTTGGGATCAAACAACTCGGGAATCGGATCGCCTGCGGCGGGGGCGTAAGGCACACCACCGTTGCCTCCAATGAAGTCTTTCTCCTCCCTGGTGTAACGACCACCGACCGTCAGTGTCCAGCTGTCGTTGATGGCGTAGTCCATGGAAACAAAGCCTGCGATGGACTCGGTTTCCTGGTTTTGCCCATTGCTGTTCAGCGACGTTGGAGTCAAGGGCCCGGGATAAGCGCCGATCAAGCTGAGCACGTAATGCAGGTGGCCAACGTCCCATCGCTGCACGTAGTCAACGTCGAAGGAATACAGACCGGCTACGAAATTGAACGGGCCGTCAAAGGAGCTGGTCAGTCTCACCTCGTGACTGGTTTGCTCCCAGTCGTTGAAGTAGTTCATGTCTAGCCAATCAGCGGGGCCCGCATCAAAGTGCTGCATGTTCTGCTCGTTCTGATCGCGAAAGCCACCGATATACGTCAACTGCATGCCACTGTTGATCTCCCAGTTGGCGGTAACAATTGTTGTGTCGTACTCGTTGTCACTGAAGTTGCGGCCATTCATGGAGTTGGTGGTCGAGGTGTCGTTCGAGGTGCGGTAGCAGTCTCCTAAGAAGGGCAATAAGCATGCGAAATCCGTGTCCCGGTTGGTGTTCACATAGGCGCCCTGATCGCTCTCGTCTTCCATGCGCTCATAGTGGATCTTCAAATTGAAGCTATCAGTCGGCTGCCACTTCATGGCAAAGCCGTAGTTGATGATGTCATCTCCACCGACGTCTTCTTGCAACGTGGTGTTGTACATCCAGCCGTCGCTTTTAATTTGTGCGCCAAAAAGCTTTATCCCAAGGGTGTCTTCGATCAGCGGTACATTGACCACGCCCTTCACGTCTTCGCGGCCGTGTTCATCAAAGGTCAGGCTGAAGTCGCCGCCCCAACCCATCGTCACATCGCCACGGATAATATTGACGATACCGCCCGTTGTGTTCTTTCCGAACAGCGTGCCCTGTGGGCCGCGCAAAATCTCCACGCGCTCGATGTCAAAGTTCTGCATCAAGACGCCGCTGACTGTGCCTAAGAACATTCCGTCCAGGATGATGCCTACTGGCGGGTCCAAGCTCTTGTCGACGTCACTGGCGCCCACGCCTCGAATGTTTACGAAGGCGGAGCTTCCAGTACCGGGGGAGCGCCGAATGTATACGCTGGGTGAAAACGTTGCTATGTCCTCCAGTCTGCGAACCTGAGCCTGTCTCAACTCTTTGGTGATTGCGGCAACGGAGACGGCAACGTCTTGTAGCGACTCGCTTCTGCGCGTCGCGGTAACGATGACCTCTTCCAGCGCTAGACCGTCTTGACTTAATGTGGGAATGCTCTGGAACCCTGCCGCGATCGCGGCAGCACAAGCTGCGACGGTCAGCCGCTTTGGCGTCTTTAACATCGATGGTTGGTGCTTATTTATCATTATCACTGCCTCTCTGATGGTGAACTACTGCTTTGGTTTATTGTTTTTGAACGTTTGTGTGACTGCTTCTTCCCTTGTTAAAAATCTGTGTTGATAAGCGATCAGCTTGCCACACGCGCTTCAAATGCTAGGGCGCTACTGACGCTTCCCTGAGTTGTTGTTGTGAGTGAGCCGAGCAAATCATTGAGCCAATTACGGGTCTTCATGCGACAAAAGGGCATGAGGTCCAAACAGTGTTTGATGATCGCCTGACGTCTGAGTGTCTCCAGTGAAATGAGGCCCTTCTGCCACATCAGAGTCACGCCCCACTGACTAGCGGCCAGCAGTTGCGACAGTTGCATGCAGTCGGTTCCCGGAATCAATTGGCCCTCTGACTCGGCGATCAACAAAGCCTCGTGGAACCACTTTTGGGTCATTCCGACACGGTGATGTTCGGCCTCATCTTCGGCACTGATGCCCACCACGACCGACATCGTTGAATTCATAAACTCAGGCGATCGCTCAAAGGTATCCATGGTCCGTCGGGTGAGCTCCAGAATCCTCGAGATCCCAACCGGCGCGCTCATCACGTTGATGCTAGTTTGGGTATCGGCTCTGGTTTGCGCTGCGGCAGCCAGCAGCAATCCATTGCGGCTTTTGAAAAGGTTGTAGAGGGTTTTGGTGCTCACCTCACTCAGCTCAGCGATTTGCCCCATGCTGATATCAGCCGGAGACGCTTCCTGAAGTAGCTTGAGTGTTTCTCTGAGAATACGCCTGCGTCGCTCAGCCTGAGCGGGAGACGCGTACCTGCCCCGTACTTTTGCCATATCGCCTATTTATTTTTATGACGCTACGTTTCAAAATTACACCACCCTGTAACTTTTTTGCAAGATGTTTTCAGTCAAGTCAGAATGGTCCTCGTCGCGCACAGGCAGGGTCACCTCGTCTTTGCGATCTCAGCACAATAAAAGCCAATAAAAGGAATAACTTATGACACAGCAGAGCACCAATTACGATGATGTAAAGCAGTACCGGCTCGACCCAGATCGTGAGCAGGAATTGGTGAATTGCGCCGGGGAATGCACTTTTTGCTGGGCCAATAAAGCGGGACACCCGTTGGGTGTGACCACAGCTTACGTTCCGGTGGACGGGAAAATTTGGATGACAGCAACCCGTGAGCGGGTGCGCATTAAAGCGATTGCGCGTGACGGACGCTCGTCAGTCGTGATGTCGAGCAAGGGTACCCACATGGGGGGTGGCAAAACGGTGACCTACAAAGGTCATACCGTGATCCACGACGACCCGGAAATCAAAATGTGGATGTACAAGTTGCTCGCCCACGGTATGTCCAAAGTGGAAGATTCAGACAACGACTTTACGATGGGACTCGATCCGGAGTTGTTCGTGAAATTCCTCGATACGCCCGAAAGAATTGTGCTGGAGTTTACGCCGGAAATGTCGATTCCGTTCGACGGCGACAAGATGGCCAAGGGGACGGCTGCGGCCTACGCGGAGTTTGCGGCCAAGGCAGAGGCAGACGATTGACTTTGTAGGTGAATATCGCGGTAACAAAAAAAGCGGCCCCTGTGGCCGCTTTTTTGTTGCTTTGTTTTCATCGCCTCGGCTACGCATGTGCGGGTAGCAAAAAGGGCATGAATGCGACTGCGCCCAGCGCTAGAGATTTCACTCAGTCGTAATCACCTGCACTAGCTCTAGAAAAGTGCCGTCCGGGTCTTTGAAGCAGAAGAATCTAGCGTAGCTGTTTTCTGAGGTATGCACGTTCACAGGCTGGGAGACGACCTCGACGCCATTGGCTACCAAAAAGTCGAAGTCAGCGTCTATGTCGGAACTGGACAAGGCAATCCGTGCGAGTCCCGGCCGATACAGGTTGGGGTAGGGCGGTGAATCATCACGCG
Organism: uncultured Halieaceae bacterium; assembly: GCA_913052635.1. GTDB lineage: Bacteria > Pseudomonadota > Gammaproteobacteria > Pseudomonadales > Halieaceae > Luminiphilus. Next base: position 246 of record CAJXDE010000065.1, on the reverse strand, counting down.
GGGACTTCCACTCCAAGAGATCGATGACCATCGGTTGCTCGGCGTTTTGCAGCGCCATCAGTGCACCGTCTACCTGATACTTGGGCATGCCGACGGCATTGGCGACTTCTTCAGTGTTGGTCTCGGGTACGGGCCAGTACACCTGGAAGCCCAGCATCTCGTAGAACGCCTTGGAGCGTTGGAAGTCGGTGCAGTTGATATTGATGTGCACCATACCGGTGATATGCATTGTGTTTGCTCCTATTT
>CAJXDE010000064.1 GCA_913052635.1 uncultured Halieaceae bacterium | reverse complement strand
ACTGCTGCATAGCTACCGCGTATCCCACCGGTGTACTGATACAGGATAGATCCCGTCCACAGTAATGTCATTGAGTAGCGTATAGACCTCCAGCCCGCTGGATATTGCTTGTCGCAACGCCGCCGCATAGGTCGGATCAATGTCCTCTGCGGGGGCCACCCGGGTGATACCGGCGTGCAACACGGCGAAGACCAAGGCCGCGCGATGTCCGCGCGCTATCGCAGCTTGTAACTCACCCAGATGTTTGGTCGCCCGCGCGCTCACTGCATCAGGGAAGGCCCCTGCGCCATCACCACAGTGCAAGGTCACAGATTTGACCTCGATATACAGACCAACATCCACCGGGATAAAAAAATCCGCCCTTGATCCCTCGGCAATTTTGACCTCTCGCCGCAATTCGGCCCCGGCGGGGAACAGTGACGAGAAATGGCCGGCTCGCAAAGCCTCCTCGACGACATCATTGGCTCGCGCCGAGTGGATACAAGCCATTCCTGTCTCTGTTTCCACTAACTCCCAGGTCCAGGCCAACTTTCGCTTGGGGTTGTCATGATAGGACAGCCACACCGCCGATTCGGCTGTCTGACAGCCGCTCATGGCGCCGGTATTGGGACAGTGCACACAAACCGGCGTGTTGTCCCCGGGCAGCAGCACGTCCGCCAGAAAGCGCTTGTACCGCCTCATCAAGCTTGCGCGCGTTAAGGGTGGAAAATTCATGGTATTTGTCCCGTTATGACACCCATCAGACCAGTTGGCGCCGACACAGGATGGTGCGTGATCGCCAAAATCAGCGGTAGCACCGGCCGGTGAAGTCTGATAGCTTCCCGTGCCCAATTAGTCACGGCATTGGCTGCCGGGACATTTAAGAGGAACAACATCACCATGGCCAGTCGAAAATCTGCTGCCAAAAAGGCGCCCGCAAAGAAAAAAGCTGCAGCCAAAAAGGCACCTGCCAAGAAAAAAGCAGTCGCCAAAAAAGCGCCCGCAAAGAAAAAAGCAGTCGCCAAAAAAGCGCCCGCAAAGAAAAAAACAGTCGCCAAAAAAGCGCCCGCAAAGAAAACTGCCAAGAAGAAAAGCCCGGCAAAACTGGCGCGGGCCGTTGGCGAACTCCAGAAATTCGACGACTTTAAGCCCTACAAGCCCGGGCGTGGCGAGAGCTACATGAACGATGAGCAGATTGAGCACTTCCGGGGGATTCTGCTCAATTGGCGCGGCGAATTGGTCGACGAGGTCACCCGCACCGTCTCGCACATGAAAGACGAGGCCGCTAACTTCCCCGATCCCGCGGATCGTGCCACCCAGGAAGAGGAATTCAGTCTTGAGCTACGCACGCGAGACCGCGAGCGGAAGTTGATCAAGAAGATCGATTCCACACTGGACCGATTGCAGAACGATGATTACGGCTACTGTGATGCCTGTGGTATCGAGATTGGTATTCAGCGACTGGAGGCAAGGCCCACCGCGACCATGTGCATCGACTGCAAGACGCTGGCCGAGATCAAGGAGCGGCAGGAGCTGGGTTGAACGACTCGCCAGCAGACGCCAATTCCAACGCCTACCGCGGGCGCTTTGCGCCCTCCCCGACCGGGCCGCTCCACGCGGGTTCCTTGGTCGCCGCATTAGCCAGCTTTCTCGATGCGCGACACCATAACGGCCAATGGCAGCTGCGCATCGATGACATTGACCCCCCCAGGGCCGTTGCTGGGAGCATTGACGCCATCACCGAGACCTTGACTGCGCACGGCCTGATCTGGGATGGCCCTATCCTCTACCAGTCGCATTCCTCGCCGCTCTACGACAGCGCGCTTGACCGGCTCACGTCATCGGGATGGCTGTTTCGCTGCCTCTGCACCCGAGCCACCCTCGACTCCAACGGCTGTTGCGGCCAGCGCTGCCGAGACCACAACATCCGTCCTGAGACACCGCATAGCCTCCGCATCAGAATAGCGCCCGAGAGGCTGGAGGGATTTAGGGACCGGTCTATGGGTGAGCAACCCGCGCCCACCGAAACTGCTCTAAAAGATTTCATTGTGAAGCGTCGCGACGGGCTCTACGCCTACCAGCTGGCCGCAGCCATTGATGATGCGAAGCCCAATTTCACCCACATTGTCAGGGGCGCCGATCTACTGGAGTCCACGCATCGGCAGCGCTGGCTGCAGCAGCTTCTCGCACTGGAGCCGCCCTCCTACGCGCATGTGGCTGTGCTCGCTGACGAGGCGGGAAACAAGCTCAGCAAGCAAAACGGTGCGCCGCCCCTTGACAACCACCAACCGGAGCAAAATCTTCGCCAATGCTTGCAGCACTTGGCGCAGCCCGCGCCGCCGAGCAGTGCAAGCCGTGTGCCAGAGATGCTCGATTACGCGACTGAGCACTGGTCCATGAGAAGATAATCAACACTTCCTGAACAATATGTTACTTTTTAACTCGCATACCAATCCATCGCCGGTAACATTGATGAATCGGAGTAGCGTGCGAGATCCCATGCGAATTCAATTAATAGAACAAGATCCAGCATTACTGGAAGCCCTGAAGGAGGCGTGCCAGCGCGCCGAAGCCCAGGTGCTGACGGATATCCCCTCAGACGAGCGAGGTCTCGCTCATTGGCAACCACAATGCGATCTGGTGATTGCAGGGCAGCACCCCGCTTTCTCCGACCTAGCGGCACTCAACCGAGTGGTATGGCCCATTCCGCTGGCTGCCCTGTTACCCACAACACGACCGCAAAGCGTGATGCAAGCCGCCCGCTCGGGGGCAGTCGATGTCTGCGACCGTGAGGCTGATGCAGCACACCTTGCTGATTGGGTCGGGCAGCTTTGTGCCAGGCGTCAAAACGCTAAAGCTAAAGCGGGTCAGAACGACTACTTCCACAGCGAAGCGTGCGCGAAAATGCGGGGCCTCGAGGACACAATTGGTCGTGTCGCCCGAACAGACTCGACATTACTGATTGTGGGCGAGACAGGGACCGGTAAGGAGCTTGCTGCGAGGCAAGTCCATCGCATCAGCTCGCGCGGTGACAAACCGATCGTGACCGTCAACTGCGCTGCTATTCCCGAAACACTCATCGAATCGGAATTGTTTGGCTACGAGAAAGGCGCCTTCACCGGCGCCACTGCCAATCGGCTTGGTTTGATTGAGGCCGCTGATGGCGGCACGTTGTTTTTGGATGAAGTCGGAGAATTGCCCCTCGCTGCGCAGGCCAGGTTACTGCGCTTTATGCAGGAGGGGGAGATTCGCAGAATTGGCTCCGTCACCAGTAAGCGAGTCGATGTCCGTCTCATCTGTGCCACCCACCGCAACCTCGCAGAACTGGCGGCGCGGGGCGAGTTTCGGGAGGATCTGTTCTATCGGATCGACGTACTGAGACTGAATATTCCGCCTTTACGAGCGCGTGACGGCGACATTGTCGCCATGGCCGAGTGGTTTATCGAAAAGCAGGCCGCCAAGCTTAGAGTGCCGGCCAAGCCGCTATCGGAATACAGTCGCGACTCGTTGGCGGCGCATCGCTGGCCCGGCAATGTGCGCGAATTACAAAATGTGATCGAGCGCAGTCTGGTAATGTCTCGGGGCGCAGAGCTGCACATCACGCTGTCTGAAACCGGGTCACCAAAAACAAGCCGGCAGGGTCCTAGTGACCCGCCTGATGAAGTTGCATCGATAGAAAACGCCAGCGGCGAGCTGTCGCTCGAGGACTACTTTCAGCGATTTGTGCTGCAACATCAGGACGCGATGAATGAGACGGAACTGGCACAAAAACTCGGTATAAGCCGCAAGTGCCTGTGGGAACGGAGACAGCGGTTTGGCATCCCGCGCCAGAAGCAAAAGACAGCCTGATTATTTCGCTTTTAGTGGGAATTTGTAACACTGTGGTGCAAATACGTAACACTTTCGGTAGCTGGCGACTCGGATATCGGGTCAAATACTGGACAACGCAATGTTTTTTAACACTTTTTTAAATATGGCATGTGGCCTGCGGCTAATAAAGCAGAGCCGCAATAATAATTATCGGCCCAATAAAAAAAACGATGTCATAACGGACCTGGGTGGGGAAGGAAACTTCCCCATGTTTCGTTCTGGGCCACCCATTTCTCCTGATTTTCCTCCGGCTTTCCCCGACATCTCGTTCGCAAGTTTGCGGCAACGTCATTTCAGACATCCGGTGCCGCGTTGGATGATCATTCCTTGAAGTCGCAAACAATGGAGTCACCGATTTTCGAGTCCTCGGATTTTTCTCCCGGGGCACTGCTAGTCGTTGAGCAACTGCAAGAGCACGGTTTCGATGCCTACGTGGTCGGGGGTGCAGTGCGGGATCTGCTGATTGGGAAGCACCCCAAGGACTTCGACGTCGCCACCAATGCCACCCCCGAACAAATCAAGCAGTGCTTTCGCAATGCCCGGATAATCGGACGCCGCTTTCAGATTGTTCATGTGCGAGTCGGGCGGGAAATCATCGAGGTCACCACCTTTCGCCGGGGTCATGAAGAGGAGCGCTCTGAACAGGATGCCCGCGCCAGTCAATCCGGTCGGCTGCTGAGAGATAACGTCTACGGATCACTTGAGGAAGATGCGAAGCGCCGTGACCTTACCATCAACGCACTCTACTACGACACGTCTTCCCACCAACTCATTGATCAACTGGGCGGTCAGGCAGACGTTCTAGGCCGCGTAATTCGAGTCATAGGCGAGCCGGCTGAACGATATCGCGAGGACCCGGTCCGCATGCTGCGCGTGGTGCGGTTTGCCGCGCGGCTCCAGTTTGATCTGGAATCTGATACCGAGTCGGCGATCGCGTCGGTCCGAACATTACTCAGGGATATCCCACCTGCACGCCTGTTTGATGAATGGCTGAAGCTATTCATGAATGGCTTCTCCGCACCCACCTTCAAGCTGTTACGGCGTTACGAATTGCTCGACCCTCTGATGGGCGAAGCGGTCTCCTGTGTGAGAGAGGGGGAGCCCGCCCTTGACCTGCAGCAGCTGGCACTCGCCAATACGGATCGTCGGGTTGCCGATGAGCGGCCTGTCACGCCCGCATTCCTGCTTGCTGCACTTTACTGGCCCGCCGTGGAGGCATCCGCGGAGCAGCTAACGGTGATAGGCGAGTCGCCCATTCAGGCTATGCAGAGCGCAGGGCAACAAGTCGTTCAACAGGCGTGTCAGCACCTCGCTATCCCCAAGCGCTTCTCACTGGCGATGCGCGATATCTGGGATCTTCAGCCTCGCTTGGAGCGCATGCAGCCGAAGAAAATCAAAGACCACCTGGCACATCGCTGGTTCCGCGCGTCGTTCGATCTGCGCCTGCTGCGGGAACAAACTGATGCGTTGGGCGACAACTGCTCTGGTTTCTGGATCGACCAACAAAAACGCTACCCGGAATTGGTGGGCAGTGCCCGAGCACGCCAGGAGGATCGCGGTGAGCGCCGCCCCCGGCGCCGACGCAGAAATCGCGATTCATGAATCAGGCTTTAGTGGGACTGGGGTCCAATGTGGAAGCGCCATTAACGCAACTCGCTGATGCATACCGGCGGTTGAACGCTGATCCCAACATCACTGTGGAAACGGCATCAAGCGTGTACTTGTCCGCACCTCATGGCCCTAAAGACCAGCCGGATTTTTACAATGCGGCGATATCACTGTATACAACAATGCCACCTGAGCAACTGCTGAAAACGCTATTGAGCACAGAAACCAAAATGGGCCGAAAACGCCTCAGGCACTGGGGCGAGCGCTGCATCGACCTCGACTTACTGACCTACGATAGGCTCGAAATAGCCTCCCCAGATCTGATGTTACCCCACCCACGTGCCCACCAACGTCGGTTCGTGCTGGACCCACTCATTGAATTGCTCGGCGAGGACTACTGCCTCCCCGGGACGGGCACCCTGCAGTCGCTTCAGGCGCAGTGCGCGGAGCAAGCGATTCGCGTATTGTGTGACTTCCCGCGATGATCACTGCAGGAGATATTGAGTTGCCCGAGCAAAGCACGTCTTCAGGCATCTCTCTGCGCGGCCGAACGGTGCCGAGCTACATCGCAGTGGAGGGACCCATTGGCGTGGGCAAAACCACCCTCGCCCACCGGATCGCGGATACCTTTGAATACGATCTGCTGCTTGAAGAGGCCGAACTGAACCCTTTTCTCGAGCGTTTCTATCAGAACCGGCAGCAAACAGCGCTCGCCACGCAATTGTTCTTCTTGTTTCAACGCGTTCAAAAAATCACGGAACTAAAACAAAGAGATATGTTCGATCAGGCCCGCGTCGCGGACTTCGTCCTGGAAAAAGACCCGTTGTTCGCTCGCGTTAACCTTGAGCCCGATGAGTTCGCGCTCTACGAGAAGGTGTTCAGAAAGATGCGCGTCGATGCGCCCGTCCCTGATCTGGTGATCTACCTTCAGGCCAGCCCCGATCGACTACTGGAACGAATTGATCGCCGCGGTATTGATGCCGAGCGACTGATCGATCGTAAGTATCTGGAGCAACTTAACGAGGTGTACAGCGAGTTCTTTCTTTACTACGATGCCGCGCCTCTACTGATCGTCAATGCCAATGAGATTGATCTGGCACAGGGCGACAGGGACTATGAGCAGCTTGTGGATTACATGCTGAACATCAAGAAGGGCCGGCATTATTTTAACCCTACTTTTTTTAGCTGAAGACCTGCTGTTAATCAGCCGTCTGGAGTCGACAGAATGACCAAGCGCATCACCATCAGCACTCTGGATGCCATGAAGGCATCGGGTGACAAGTTTGTGATGATCACGGCCTACGACGCCACGTTTGCCCGGCTTGCCAGCGAGGCTGGTGCAGAAACCATTTTGGTTGGCGATTCATTGGGCATGGTTCTTCAGGGCCACGAGACGACGATCCCTGTTTCACTGGACGCAATGGCTTATCACACCGAGTGTGTTGCCCGCGCACGACCCCATTCATTGATCGTTGCTGACTTGCCTTTTATGAGTTTTTCCAATGCCGAAGACACGCTCCATGCGAGCACACGGCTGATGCAAGCCGGGGCACAGATGGTCAAACTGGAGGGCGGCACCTGGCTTAGCGACAGCATTCATCGCTTAGTTGAACGCGGTGTCCCAGTGTGCGCCCACTTGGGACTGACCCCCCAATCGGTCAACGTATTTGGCGGGTACCGAGTGCAGGGACGAACGCCGAAAGAGGCAAAATCTATCTTGGCCGACGCAGTAGAGATTCAGGACGCCGGGGCCAGCCTGCTGGTACTTGAGTGTATTCCTGCAGAGCTAGCCGCCGACATCTCATCGAAACTCGATATCCCCGTCATCGGTATTGGCGCAGGCAGCGGTACCGACGCACAGGTGCTCGTGCTCCACGATATGCTGGGCATGACGGAGACGGCGCCCAAGTTTGTGCAGAACTTCATGGATGGTGCCTCCTCGATTCAGGCTGCGCTCAAGGCTTTTGTTGATGCGGTGAAGGCGGGTGAGTATCCCAGGGAAGAGCACACCTACTCATAGGCTCGGACAATGATTGTCGTCTCAGACACGGCCGCTCTAGCAGAGCACCTGAGTCCACTCAGACACCGCGCTGACACGATCGCGTTTGTGCCGACCATGGGCAACCTGCATGACGGACATCTGGCGCTGGTAAATCAGGCACGCGCGGCAGCAGATGCGGTGGTGGTGTCGATCTTCGTTAACCCCATGCAATTCGCCGCACATGAGGATCTGGATACCTATCCGCGGACACTTGACGACGACCTCAGCGCACTGCGGAAAACCGGCGTGGATCTCGTCCTGACACCCAGTGCAGACGATATCTATCCGAACACCAGTGCCCGACACACGGCGATCCACGTGCCCAAATTAGGCGATGCCTTATGTGGTAAGGATCGACCGGGGCACTTCGATGGCGTCTGCACCGTGGTCTACAAGCTGTTCCGACTGGTCGGGCCTGACATTGCTGTGTTCGGCCAGAAGGATCTGCAGCAGTTACTGATCATCAAGAGGATGGTTGCCGACCTTAGCCTGCCCATCGACATTCAGTCTGGGGCCACTCAACGTGCGGAAGATGGCCTCGCACTGAGCTCCCGGAACCAATACCTGTCGGCATCAGACCGCGCCGTGGCGCCCTTGCTGTGGCAGACCTTGCAAAGCTGTGGCGCTACGCTGACCGCGACACCCGATTGTGAGCCCGCGTCAATCATCGATCCAGCCAGAAAGACGCTGGAACAGGCCGGGTTTACGGTCGACTACCTCGAGCTCAGGGAGCTGTCGACGCTGCAGCTCGTCGACAGTGTGGATCAGGAATGCGCACTTTTCGTTGCGGCACGACTGGGCGATACGCGCTTGATTGACAACATCCAGCTCGCCGCGAGTAGCTAGCTCGACGACACCGGCACTCGGATATCTTCAACCAACTGCTTTACCGATTCCGGAGGCGGTGCGGTCAGACGACTCACTGTCAGCGTGACGCCGAAGTTCACAATGGCACCCACCACACCAAAGGCATTAGGCTCGATACTAAGGAACCAGTTGGGCGGTAGGTCCCCGAGGAAACTGGTGCCCGGAATGAACATGATGCCTTTGTGCTGAAACACATACGCCAGCGTCACACCAATCCCTGCCAGCATTCCCAGCACCGCGCCCTCTCGGGTCACCCGCTTTGAAAAAATGCCCAGCAGTAAGGCGGGGAAAAGGGACGCCGCCGCCAATCCAAAGGCCAACGCTACCGTCCCAGCAGCAAAGCCCGGCGGGGTCAACCCCAAATACCCCGCCCCCAGCACCGCCCCGGCCATCGCAAGACGTGAGGCCATCAGCTCCTTTCGCTCGGAAATGTCAGGCATCAGGGTGCGTTTGAGCAGGTCGTGGGAAATCGCCGACGAGATCGCCAACAACAGCCCTGCCGCGGTGGACAGCGCCGCCGCCAGACCGCCCGCCGCGACCAGTGCGATGACCCAATTGGGCAACTTGGCGATTTCAGGATTGGCCAGCACCAGAATGTCGTTATCCAGCGTGACCAGCTCGTTGGTATCGGGATCGGCAGAGTACTGAATCAGACCGTCGCCGTTTTTATCCTCGATACCCAGCAGACCCGTCTGCTCCCAGTTCTTGAACCACGCCGGTCGCTCTTCAACCGCAAGATGCTGACCGGGCTGAGGTTCCAGCGTCTGTATAATATTGAGCCGCGCCATGGCGGCTACCGCGGGTGCCGTCGTGTAAAGAATCGCTATGAACACCAGCGCCCAGCCGGCCGAGGTGCGGGCGGCGCGCACGGTCGGCACCGTGAAGAAACGAATAATGACATGGGGCAATCCGGCGGTGCCGATCATCAGAGAAGCGGTGAAGGCGGCCATATTGAGGGTGCTGCCGCGAACCGAGGTGGTGTATTCCTGAAAGCCCAGATCCAACAGGGTGCGGTCGAGCTTCTCCAGCAGGTAAGTGCCATCGGCAAGGGTAGAACCCAGCCCGATTTGTGGTACCGGCTGACCGGTCAGCTGTAAGCTGATAAAGATCGCCGGCACGGTGTAGGCAAAAATCAGCACGCAGAACTGGGCGATCTGGGTGTAGGTAATCCCTTTCATTCCGCCGAGCACGGCATAGAAGAAGACAATGACCATGCCCGAAAACAAACCGGTCTCATAATCCGTCTCGAGAAAACGCGAGAAGGCCACACCAATGCCCTTCATCTGCCCGATGACATAGGTCACCGAGCAAATGATCAGGCAGATCACCGCCACGACGCGCGCGGTATCAGAGTAATACCGATCGCCAATGAACTCGGGAACGGTGAACTTCCCGTATTTCCTCAGGTATGGCGCGATCAGCATGGCCAGAATCACATAACCGCCGGTCCAGCCCATCAGAAATACCGAGCCGCCATAGCCGTTGTAAGAGAGACCAATGAGACCGGCCATGGAGATGAACGAGGCGGCTGACATCCAATCAGCGGCCGTCGCCATGCCGTTGGCCACTGGGTGAATGCCCTTTCCGGCGACGTAGAATTCCTGCGTCGATCCGGCGCGCGAGCGGATTGCGATAAAGATATAGAGCGCAAAGGATGCGCCCACGACCAGATACGTGGTTTCAGTGAGGCTCATGCTTCAGGCTCCTCGAACCCGAGGCGCTTTTCCAGGCGCGCCATGACGCGCGCGTAGACGAAGATCAGCACGATAAAGGTGTAGATGGCGCCCTGCTGTGCAAACCAGAAGCCGAGCTTGAATCCACCGACTTGAATCTGATTGAGGGGCTCAACCCACACTATGCCGCAGCCCAGACTGACGACAAACCAAATCGTACCCAGTATCAACATCCAGCGCCGATTTTCACGCCAATAAATTTGGCGAGCGGTAACGTCGTTTGACTCCATGATGCAGTCTCCGGGCAGAGGCGTTAAGCTGAATCGCATCATCATGCCGCGCTCCGCATTGAGTCAACATCCGCTCCGAGGGCAATACAGGTGACTCGCGGTTGGCGGCACCCGCGCACCTGAGCTGTGTATCAATCGTTGTCGTACCCGTAGCCCGCTTGTTGTCAAAAACAACAGCACTTACCATCCGTTTCTCTCGACGCACGCGATTGATCCCACCAACCGGAAAACAGGCAATGACCGACACTGCTGTCTATCCCATCCCTGACCACTTCAGCGACGCGCACGTAACGCCGGAGCGATACCACAAGCTGTATCGCCAGTCTCTGGATGACCCCGACACATTTTGGTCAGAGCAGGCCCATTTGCTCGACTGGCACTTGCCCTGGAGCACGATTTCGGACACTGACGTCGCCAAAGGCGATGCTAGCTGGTTTGTCGACGCCAAGCTGAACGTCTCGGTGAACTGCATTGACCGGCATCTGCCAGAGCGCGCACATGACACCGCGATTATCTGGGAAGGAGATGACCCAGATGACAGCCAGTCGTTTACCTATCAAGAACTCAAGATTCAGGTTTGTCGATTCGCGAACGCCCTAAGAGCACAGGGAGTCGGCAAGGGCGACCGTGTCTGCATCTATATGCCGATGATTCCTGAGGCCGCGTTCGCCATGCTCGCCTGTGCGCGTATTGGCGCCATCCACTCGGTCGTCTTCGGCGGCTTCTCCCCCGAAGCACTCAAAGATCGCATCAATGACGCAACATGCCGCATGGTGATCACCGCCGATGAGGGCGTCCGTGGCGGCAAAACCGTTCCGCTCAAACACAACGTCGACGCGGCACTGGCGCAAATCGACTGCGTTGACAGCGTCGTCGTGGTCAGACGCACAGGATGCGAGACCGACTGGGTCGACGGCCGGGACATGTGGTATCACGAGGCCACCGCCGCGGTCAGTGATGACTGTGAGCCCGAGTGGATGGACAGCGAAGACCCTCTATTTATCCTCTACACCTCTGGCTCCACGGGCAAACCCAAAGGCGTCCTGCACACGACAGGCGGCTACCTGCTTCAGGCGGCCATGTCGATGAAGTATGTGTTCGACTATCGCGAAGGTGAAACCTACTGGTGCACCGCTGACGTCGGCTGGGTCACTGGCCACACCTATA
>CAJXDE010000063.1 GCA_913052635.1 uncultured Halieaceae bacterium | reverse complement strand
CTCTCACATTTGCGCTGACATGACCTCTCACATTGAGATAGTCCTGCGGTAAGCTGAAGCCAGCACAAACTTTAGGAACAGGCTGATCGACGTAGCAGCCTAAAGACGATTAGAAGCAATATTTGGCGTTCTTCATTAACCTATGGCTGAACTTCAAGTGAGTTGAGTCAACACCACCGTAGAGGTAACTAATATGTCAAATCACAAAGCGCTGGAGATGTTTGGTCGATCGGGAAACCCCTCTCTTAGTGCAGAAACTTTCTCGAGCAGCGCTGCAGACGCGTCATTTGTAACCAGTGCGCCCCCAGCGACAATGACGCTACAAGGCACAGTCAACAAAACTGGCATGTTGCTTGCGCTAGTCGTAATCTCGGCGTCTTACACATGGGCAATGTTTTTCTCAAGTGGTAATCCTGCAAAAGTCATCCCTTGGGCTGTTGGAGGTGCCATTGCCGGCCTTGTATTGGCCCTTATCACCATGTTTAAAAAACAATATTCAGGCATAACGGCGCCGCTATATGCGATAGCCGAGGGCTTATTTTTAGGCGCAATTTCGGCTGTATTCGAGGCACAGTATCCAGGCATTGTCATACAGGCGGTAGGACTCACCTTGGGCACGCTAGCGTCACTGTTGTTTTTATATAAAACGGGCATCGTCAAGCCCACAGAAAACTTCCGACTAATGGTAACTTCAGCAACGATGGGCATAGGCTTGCTTTATTTAGTCAGCATGCTGATGAATATGTTTGGCTCCGCCGGTATCGGTTTCATTCACTCAAACGGCTTATTCGGTATTGGTTTTAGCCTTTTCGTTGTCGCTATAGCCGCTTTAAATCTAGTGCTAGATTTTGATTTTATTGAGCAGGGTTCGGAGATGGGCGCACCGCAATACATGGAATGGTTTGGTGCATTCTCCCTAATGGTTACACTCATCTGGCTCTACCTTGAAATGCTGAGACTGTTGGCAAAGCTGAGAAGTCGCTAGTGGATTCCAACACCTTGCTATTTGGAGGGTTATCGATTCTGTCCCTCGCGATCTTTTTGTACCTTGGTCGTTTCAAAGCTTCGTCAAGACAAACTCATCGAGAGGATCGCATAGACTGGTCCACCCGAAAGTTTTCTTTTTGGAGGGTCTTCCTGTATTGCCTCATTGCCGCTGTAGGAGTTGCAGTCCTGACCACGTTGGGCTGAGAAGAGTGCTTAGTTGCAAATAACTTCGATGCCGTCTGAGCTTCCCTATCGAGACGGTGACTGCGCTCATCTGAACGACTAATTGCTGGGTTAGGGTTGAAATTAGGCCGTATATTGCGAGTCCACCCCTAATGTATCTGGGCGGTAACCATCACATGGGTACTAGGTTGGGCACTAAGATTGCTATATTCCTCCCGAAACGCGAAGGATTTCTCCCGTGACCCATGCTGACGCAGGAGAGGCAAGATATAGCGCGGCAGCACCGATATCCTCAGGTGTACCCAGTCGCCCGGCTAGATTCGGCCAAGTGTCAATCAGGTTTGGCAGATCCTTGTCTTCAAGACCGAGTGCATTGGCCACAGTTTCGGTGGGTATCATCCCAGGGACGATGGCGTTGACCCGGATGTGCGGACTGAGTTCAGCGGCATAAACCCTAGTCAGCATACTGACTGCGGCCTTGGCCGCGCAATAATGTCCATGACCCGGCACTGGCGTATCAGCCGCGAAGGATGAAATGTTGATGATTCTGCCGCCCTCATTCATACGCGATGCTGCGGCTGCAGTACAAATAAACAGCGAGGTCGCATTAAGGGTCATTACCTTTTCAAATTCCACGCGCGGAAGCTCAACCAGCGGCGCCTCAAATGCATTCCCACCGGCGTTGTTAATCAAAATATCGAGCTTCCCGAAAGCTTCAGTCGCCCCGTCGATAAGTGCTTCTACTGCATTGTCGTCAGTAACATCTGTTGTAATGGCCAATGCACGACCGCCCTCACTGTTGATAGACGAGCAGACCCGTTCAATCTCCTCTGTACGACGGGCGGCGCATACGACGGCCGCACCGGCGCTGGCCAGAGTCCGGGCAATACCCTCACCGATGCCACGGCCAGCTCCCGTAACTACAGCCACATCGTTGCTGAGATCGAAAAGTTGCGAAACAGTCATTGTGTTTGTTCTCCTGATCCTCGGCGTGAGGGATATGTTGTATTAAAGCTCAATCCAACAGTGAAAAGGTAGGGAATTAGCCATTAGGCCAAATGAAGTGCAACTCGGGTACTAGGCTGGGTACTGGGGCGATTATCCGCAATAGAATGCCTCTAACCCAATGAATTTATTGAATTTAGTTGACTAAGATGGCGGACTCCCTCTCCGCCAACAAACGAAAAGGCCACCCGCGGGGTGGCCTTTTTAGGTTTATACGAGATAAATCACGCTGCGCTCGATGCGTTGGTTAGCCCTCGATATCTGGCAGGTTATTAAACATCGTCTCAAAAACAAAAGAGCTGGTACCTTCGCAGGAGACTAACTCTTCCATTGCTTCCTGGCCCTCGGGGTTTTCAGCAGCGAAAGCGCCATAATTTTGTGCCGCATGAGCTCTCGAATCGAATGAGTACCAGTAGTAATTCATCACGAAGTCGAAGTCAGGTGTTTCATTGAAACCCATGTAAGGCACGTGATATGCGATGGCCAGACCTTTGAAGCCAGCGTCCTCCATTTGCTTCACGTTTTTAACTTCTTGTGCGGCGACTTGATCTAAAGTCACCCCTTCGTTGAGAGAGCATCTTGAGAACTGCACAGGGCGTTTTTTATCGCGCTCCTCGGCGTCCATGGGGATACGTGCAACCAAGTTGAAGAATGTTGCAATGCTGTTTCGGCAGGTACCCGCTGCACCGCCGGTAACTTCTTCAGCTGCGGCGTCATAATTGTTGGCAAAGGACCCCCATTCTTCGTACATTGCCTTACCGTCAGGCCATGTGCCCCAGGTGATGTAGTCATAGTCGGTCTCACCAGCATGCATAGGTAACAGGATAGCCTGCGTGTAATGAGTGCCGTTTTTCTTTGAGAACTCGCCGTATTGCTTGCTTTGTTCTCTCACGTCTTCCATGGTCTTGCCATCGTTGAGCGTGCAATAGAAAAACTCTGACCGCATCTCGGTCATTTCTTGAGCTACTGTAAGAGACGAAGCCAATGCCATGAAGAAAGCAACGATTAATCTCATTTTTACCCCCTTGTGATTTAGCGCGGTCAACATGCCGCGCGAATTAGTCTAGATCCAGCAACCAAAAGTTCAAGCCCGCGCGTCCCACGAGCGGACCGATTTATCTCTCTCGTCCAAAACGCGCGACCTATACTCCGCCAGATCTAGCGGCGCTAGAGTGCCATTCCACGCGGGTCCAAGTCTCTCGCAGCACGTATTTGCCCAAGTCGACTACTTGAGTGAACGAGTTGTCGCCCTCGTCTACCGAGACGGTCACTTAAAAAATTTGACCTATGAGATCGGGATTTGAGTGGTTCACGATAGTTTCTCTAAGTATGCCGTCGGCATATGTGTAGGTCCCGTGACCCACGGAGAGATAGTGAGGCTGTTGTTCAGATACCTCGTAGTAATAGGTGTATATCACTCGCTGTGACGTAAATATTTTGATTTGACGAGGCTCGCGAGGGGTGACGACTTCATCGTCATAAGAGGTACTGGCTATCTCCCAGACGCCCTGTAGCGTGGGATTAGCGGACACGGTGGTGGCTGTGAGAAGTAAGATGGCTAGTAAGGTTTGACGCATGACATTGCTCCCTGCGATGGACACGGTGCCAGATTGTGTCGACAACTATATGCGCGCAATGCAAATGAGATGAGTCGGACCTGTCGGCGGTTAATGCGACGCGGCATCAGCCGATATGTGATGTTTACCTGCTATTCGATTACCGCTGCAGTCACCCTCTCGACCGCCGTCATGGCATGGAGGAAGGGTTGCCCGGGCAGGATATTCCAGCCAGTGAGTACAATCACCAGGTCCAGCTCCGGCAAAAAGATAGGTCTTTGCCCGCCAAATCCCTTGCCAAAGTATGCCCTCACTGTTTTTCCCTTAAAAGTATAAGGTTGAGACCACCACAAATATCCGTAGGCCTCATCGTCCGACTTTCCAGTCGGGTAGTGTGGCGCGATGGATTCTTCGATCCATGCGGCAGGGATGACTTGCTTGTCTTGCCACCGACCTTTTTGCAAGAAGAGCTGCGCAATCTTGGCGAGGCTCCGCGCGGAGATATATAAGCCCTCTTGCGTATCGGTGAGCCCGTAGGGTGTTCTGTCCCAGTAGTAGTCATCAATTCCGAGAGGCGTGAACAGATTTTCGACCGCATATTCTTCGATGTCGATGCCCGTCGCGAGGCGGAAAATATGGCCCAGGACAAGTGTGGCGCCACTGTTGTAATTGAAGACGGTGCCTGGCTCGTTCCCCATGGGCAGATCGAGCGTGTACTGCACCCAATTGTGCGCCTTCGCCATGACAGCAAATGAATTATCGGGGTCGTTGTAGGGGAGGCTCTCATCCCAGAGTAATCCGTCGCTCATAGTGAGCAGATCGCGCAGCATCATGTCACGTTTCCGCTCATCAACGTTTCCGACGGTTGCATCGTCGAAGAATTGCAGTACCGGTGTATCGAGATCGGGAAATTCCCCTCGCGATAGCGCGATACCCACCAATGCAGATACGACCGATTTGGTGACCGACTGCATCGAGTGCAGTGTCGTATTCCGGTAGTAGGGATGCCACCAGGGATTAAAGTAGTTGTAGGGCCCGCTGGGGTCGTTAACGACCAGCGCGCCCGGGGTAGCGGCTTCTTGCCGATATATCGATGGGTAATCGTGCTCGTAGTACTCCTCGAAGACCAGTTTGCCGTGACGGGCTACCAGGAACGCATCGATGTACCCGTAACGCTCGTTTTGGATATCCTGATGAATTGCGTTCAGTGGCTCTTCCGAGAGGCTGACAGCCGCAGGCGGCGTTATTAGCCAGCCGTCAGAGATAATTGTTTCAGCGAACGCCCCGCCTGAGTATGCAAAGAGCGCAGCACAAATAGACCAGAAAGTGTCTTTGGCTATCGTCGAGACGATTTCACTCATCCATATCTTTCTCATCGCGACTGTTGGCCCAGGCCTTGTAGCGGCTGACACTGCGCATGAACCAGATGACCGCGACCACCATGACAATGCTGAATAACGCGAAGAAGAGCTCGTTGGATAATTGCATGTTATGTCCCCCCTTAATAAATAATATCTAAGCATGCCGCGTCACTTATTCAAAGAGCGCTTTTTTAAGAAGGCCGAGATGCCACACGCCAAGCCGCCCCTGCCTTGCGCCACCAAAGCTCACTGGGCCGAGTCGAACCAGATTGGTGCAGTCCAGGCCCGTTCCTGAATCACCCTTGGGATACGTGGGTGGGCGCACCCATCGGGTCGCTGGTCCTCCGGAAGTGACAGACACATCCGCGTCGACCAACGGCAGCTGGGATTTTCGACTGCTCGGGCGTAATAGACAGCATCTCGCTTGGGATCAAATTCGGTGTCCTCCCAGACCCCGCACAAGGTCGCAAAACCGTTGCCCTCGGACTCACAGCTCAGTGGATCCACTGTGGCGCCGTTGTCAGCATCTCCGGCCACATCGATAACGGTCTGATGAAACAATCCATCGCGTCCGACCCACCCTTTGATGATCTGAATCCGTTGAAGCGGATGCCCGGGTGTGCCGGTCGCGCCAGGGTCGGCACTGGCCGCGACAACAAATCGTGGTCGCGCATCGGGTTCGGTTCTGGCATTTAGGATGCCGCCCATAGTTACACCATGCTCATAACCCACTTTGGCAAGGTTAGGGGTGGTGCAAATATCTGCCGGGATGTGCCAGCCGCCAAAAAAACGCGGGGCAATACGTGGCCCGCTGGTGGCAAACGTTTCGCGGCGTTTTAGCGCATCAAAAATGGCGTCTCGCGTGTTTTCCTCGGCCCATACCCCGGCAACTCCGCCTGGATTCTGGAATGCGACCGCGCGGGGACGATCGCCTACAGTTAGCGTTTGGTCCAGCGTCGTCCCGTATTTATAGGGTTGCTCGTACTCGCTGACGGCGCCAGGTGCGGCGGTGTGAGAGTCTGTGCTCCCTATAAAGCCAAACCGATAGGGGTTAATGCCGAGGCGCTCTTTCTCTCTCAATCCGTCGATCAGCGCGTAGCGCACGTAATCGTTGCGGCTAGTGCAGCCTTTGCCCGCCTGCGCGCCTTTGCTTTGTCCTTCGGCACAATCTGAAAGCTCAGGTTGTCCGAAGTCTCTAATCTTCTCAAACTCGCAGAGCTCATCATTGCCGCCGATGATCTGATACATGCCATTGCGGCATTCGCTTTCACCCTTTATTTGCATCATCTCGACCACTGGTTCGAGTCTGGCTCGCAGCGCCGCCTCCTCACGTTGTCGCGCGAGTGGCAGTGCGGCGTACTCGGCGCGAAACAGCTGGCCATTGGAGAGGTTGGGGTTGTGTGGGATGGCAATGGCCTCGCAGCCAGACCCAGATTCATTACATTGCTCAAGTAATTGACGACGCAGGTCCATTTCCGATGATGTTTCCAAAGCGGAGATAGGGAGCTCGGGTACGATCTCATTGCGCATGATGATATTGCGATGGATCTTGGTGGATTGAGGTGAGCGACTGTATTCCCAAGCATTGAATGTAGTGAAGCTGCAGTTCGAGGATCGGTCATACCAGCGCTCGGCCGACGCCTGTACTGATTGCCAAACATTTCCGAGTTCCTCGCGACAGACTGCCTGATTTTCGCTACAGACATCCTCCCTACGGCCCCCGATTTCTATGAGACCGCCGATGCGCGCACGAAAGCCTTTTGCTCCCAAGGCTTTGGCTAGTAAAGAATCCTGTTCACCGCGATAAATTGCGCAACCAGTGCTGTCGTAGGATCTAGAACCCGGTGTGGTGCATAGAGACACCTCAGCCATCCATTCCGCGTGATCGGTGACCGCGGCGAAATCCAAAGGTCGATCAATTTGAATGGTTTTTGACTCGGCCCCGGGCGCGCCGCCGTAGAGAGCGATGGGTGTTCCAGTGGCATAGGCGTAGGCATCATCGGGCAGGGTGCGCGTCCCTAGAGAGTTGGCGTCCATCGATATCGAGGTGTGCAGATGCAAGTCCCCGAAAAGTGGCTGACGCTCCTCTACTACGTGGGCACAGGCGTCACGTGGCAGAGGCTCTCTGGCGATAGCGGGTTCTGGCGGTGGGTCCCAAGGATCTGCTGTCAGTATCAGGCGGCCGATATCACAGCCAGCTAATGTGCCGATGACAAAAAAAGCGGCGAGTCCTATTAGCCGCCGGGATAGATCAAAGGGCATAGGCAGACGGCTAAAAATGCGACGCGCCCAAACCGATACCACCGTCTACTTCGAGCGCCACACCCGTGACCCATTCGGCGCAGATCAGGTATTCAACCCCTTCGGCGACTTCGGTGCCCGTGCCGATGCGCCCTAGCGCGTGCAGGCCGGCGACGGCGTCATAGCGGTCTTTGGCTTGCTCCGCTGTGAATAGACCAGCGCGGAGGTTCAACTCCGTCGAGACGGCGCCGGGCAAAATACAGCCGGTGCGGATCTGTTTGGGCCCGAGCTCAGCGGCCATGACTTTTGTCAGGCCCTCGAGGGCCGCCTTGGTGGTGGCGTAGGGCGAAGCCCCTGGAAAAGCGCGGCGAGTGTGGGTGGAGCCAATAAAAACGATTGCGCCTTGAGTTTGTTCAAGGAGAGCCACCGCCATGCTAGATAGCATCATGGCGGAGACCACGTTGGTGTCGAACGCCTCCTTCAAGAAATCCTCGGTGTAGCCATTGACGGGCTGGCGGTACATGTTGGCGGCGTTGTTGACGAGCGCATCGAGTTTGCCGCCATGCTCAACCGCGCCGGCAAGCATAACCTTGCGGTCTGCCTGCACAGTGACGTCGCCCCGAACAACGCGGCATCGCTCACCCAGTTCATCCTTGATCGCCTCGAGTTTTTCGAGGCGCCGTCCGCTGATCGTAACCCGGGCGCCTTGGGCGCAGAAGCGTCTAGCACAGTCTGCACCAATACCCGATCCGCCGCCTGTTACCAGAATCGACATGTCTTCGAGGTTTCTCATTGTGCTTTCTCCGCGGTGAGTCTGCCTAGTACGGCCAGTCTCGTGGTTCCGGGTGGTAATGTTATTCGCGCAAACCTGCTTGTTGCATCATGGGGAGGAGGGTATCGCGAAACTGGGTCAGACCCTCCTCGTAATTCACCCAGCTCAAGGTAATGCCATCGAGCCCAGCATTGGAGAACGCCAACATGCCGTCGACGACTTGCTCGGGTGTGCCGACCAAGGGAATCGCCCCATAGCCTGCTATCAGATTGGCGGCCATTGCCTCCCAGCCATCACCGAGTGCGCTCTGCGAGTTGGGAACCAGCACATCGAGAAGATTTCGAACACCGTCCCAGTCGCCTCGGTCGTAAACATATTCGCGGACAAAGTCCTGTGCCTCCCGCTCGGTTTCTCTGCAGACAATGTAGGCCTGCCCAAAAATCTGCATGTCCCGATTGAATCGCTCCTTTGCTAAATCCCGGCCGTTAGCGGCTATGTCTCCCGCGGTCGCCATATCCTGCGCTACGACAAAGTTAAAATCGGCATGGGCTGCTGCAAACGCCTGGCCTCTGGGGCTATTGCCCGCGCTCATCAGCGCCGGCCAAGGCTTTTGTAAGGGCTTGGGTTCCGAGTAGCACCCAGGAGAGGTGAAGTGGGGCCCGGCATAGTCAAACTCACCTTCGACGGTCCAGAGCTCCTTGCACAGGGAAATCCAGTCATCCGCGACGTCATAGCGCACGTCGTGCTCTTTTTGCGGCACGCCAAACATCGCGATCTCGCGTTCGTTCCAGCCTGCAACGATATTGAGCCCGAAGCGACCTCCGGAAATGTGATCAATGGTTGCCACCTCTTTTGCGGCGCGGACTGGGTGGACTGTGGGCACATGAAACGTCGCGAATACGCCAATTTCCTCCGTTTTAGCGGCTAAACCGGCAGCCCAGGTAAAGGTTTCAAAGTTGCGGTGGTTGAAATTCACTTTGCCGCCCATCCCTTTCCATCGTGCGACGGGGATGACGGCTTCAATACCTGCTTGCTCCGCTAGCTGTGCAATCTTCACAGATTCATCCCACTCCACCTTGAGCGTATCTGGCCGCTCTGTCATGGAGCAGCCGCTACTGACGTTCAGCCCAAACACACCGAGCTTTAGCTTGTGAGCACTGCGTTTTAGTGGGTGTGTTGGTGCGTTACCGGTCATAGATGATTGCCTCGTCATCTCATTTTTCTGAGGGTGCGCCCCATAAAGTCAGTCCAGTTTGTCAGAGTCCGCGGAGCTTGCAAAGCACGCCCCTTAACTTACTTTATATGATAAATAACATATGCTTGAGGCTTATTCCTGACTCATTTTCACATGAACTTTGACACTGCTCACCATATGTTGTGGGTGCACAAGGAAAACCAGTCGTGAAAATGTCGCGTAGAGATTCTGGTGCCAACATTTGGAGTGCGTCATGGCCAAGCCTACATCAGCTGATCTCCTGAGTGCGCAGGGAGCTTGCAGTCGCAGTGAATTCCAGGCCCAGCGTGCCAAGCTGGAATCGTTGTTGCGCGACGAGGGCAGGGCGGCTTTGCAGAACGCCCAAGTGCCAGCAGGAGAGCGGCGAACGGCCGAAATGACGCTCGAGCGGGACATTGAGCATCGCTTACAACGGCTGATTTTACGTGCCAAAGGCATGGTTTCAGAGGAAATGTTGGTCCAGCACCGACGGGAGATCCCCGTCGATGAAATTCCTGACTATGCCGTGACTCATCTGCTGGTGGAGCTGGGCGAGCAAGAACTGCGAAGCCGAGCGGATCAGTAATATTCGCATAACTTTGTGCTCGGGCCTACCGTAGCAGAGAGCTCCGGGCGTTCATAATCCTGTCGGCCACACTCGTCCGGGCGTGTGAGAGCCATTTCCAATGAAAGCCTTTACCTTGGCGTCCCTAATGGATTGGTTGGCAGCTTTTGCTTGCTATCACCTGCGAGCGTGTTCGCTGTTACCATCTAGCCTGCGCCAGCCTTCGGTTTGGAAGTGCTCGCGGGCAATCATTCACGGGAGGCAGCGTGCAGCAGTTTATTAGTGAGTATCTCGATGGGCACCAGAAGGTGCTCGCCAAGCTGGAAGCTTCGGCAGGGGATATTCAACGGGCAGCAGAGCGCTGCACTACTGCTTTGGCCAACGGCCATAAATTGCTGATTTGCGGCAATGGGGGCTCGGCGGCAGACGCTCAGCACATGGCCGCTGAACTGGTAGGCAGGTTTATCGCCGATCGGCCAGCGCTCGCAGCGATTGCGCTCACCACTGATACGTCGGCGCTTACGGCGATTGCCAACGATTATGGCTATGACGACGTGTTTAGCCGTCAGGTCGCTGGCTTGGCCAGTGCGGGTGATGTATTGATTGCTATCTCCACCTCAGGATCGAGTTCCAGTGTGCTGGCCGCGTGCGAGCAGGCGCGAGCCCTTGGCTGCGAGGTCGTCGGATTAACGGGGCGGGATGGCGGCGCGCTAAAGGGGTCTTGTGACACGGCCGTGGTCGCTCCCGCGGATGACACCGCGCACATTCAAGAGTGCCACATCGTGGTGGTGCACCTGCTCTGTGCGCTGATAGAGCAGGGGCTCGAGTTGGCGTGAGGAGAGAAGTGCTGACTTGGAGTCGGTTCGCGGCATGACCTCGGCCGTATTTTTGGATCGTGATGGTGTGATCAACGTGGACCGTGGATACGTCAGCACCTGGGAGCAGTTTGAATTCTTGCCAGGCGTGCCGGAGGCGCTACGCGAGCTTCAGGATGCGGGCTACCTGTTAATTGTTGTCTCGAACCAGTCGGGCATTGGTCGCGGTTATTACAGCGAGAGCGATGTAGATTTACTGAATCAGGCTATCGCGGAGTATCTCGATAGCACTGCTGGCGTCACGCTATCGGGGTTTTATCACTGTCCACACCATCCCACCGAGGCGGAGAACGAGTATCGAAAACATTGTAGCTGCCGAAAGCCCGCGCCAGGGCTAATACACCGGGCGATGCGCGATCATGCTATCGACGTCAAGACGTCGCTATTGGTGGGTGATAAGGATTCCGACATTGAGGCGGGTAGGGCTGCTGGCGTCGCCAAGCTCTTCAAGGTAGTGGAATCACCGCAGTCTGAGGCTTCCGCGTCTGATATTCAGCTGGTGAACGGGTTGAGCGGGGTACCCGCGTTACTTTGACCCTATCTTAGCGATCTAAGCTAAAAGTGCCCGGCTCGGATCATAAGGCGGCGACGTTAAAACTCGTACCTAAAAGCGTCAATGTCGGCGCCGAAGTGTTGCGCTACCAGGGCCTTTGTTTCTTCATCATAATAATCACGGTAAGTGGCCCGATCATCGGCTCGTCGTTTGTGCGGCAATGCCTGTTTCGGCAGCCCGATTTGCTCACAGCAGTGATCGAAGTCAGTTTGTAGCGACTCATAGCGACCCACAAAGTC
>CAJXDE010000062.1 GCA_913052635.1 uncultured Halieaceae bacterium | reverse complement strand
AGCTCGCCGCTGCGCCACTCTCTTGCGAGCAACTTCCAGGTGAGCGCCTGTTTCAAGGCCGGGTCAACTCCCCCGCCGTCATCGAAAAACGCTGGTCGCACCGCTCGGCGAGTCGCTCATCATGAGTAACGAGCACCAGTGTTGTGCTCGCGCGGGCATTGAGTTCAAAAAGCAAATCGATAATTCGCTCGCCGGTGCGGGTATCAAGGTTCCCGGTCGGCTCATCAGCAAACAATACCGCAGGCTCTCTCGCGAAAGCCCGGGCAATGGCTACCCGTTGCTGCTCACCCCCAGATAGCGTGGTGGGATAATGTACGAGCCGGTCCTGCAGTCCGACCTCCGCCAGAAAACGCTCGGCAATGCTGCCCGCCTCAGAGATGCCCGCCAGCTCGAGCGGCAGCATGACGTTTTCTTTTGCAGTCAGCGCGGGGAGTAATTGAAAGTTCTGAAAAACGAAGCCCACTTTTTCAGCGCGCAACCGGGCGCGTGCGTCCTCATCCAACGCGCTGAGATTCACCCCGTCAAGCCACACCTCTCCCGCGGAGGCCACATCCATACCCGCGAGCAGTCCCAGCAAGGTAGACTTACCGGAACCGGAAGCACCGACAATCGCGGCGGATGTACCGGCTACAATCTCCAGGTCGACGCCGCGCAAGATGGTGAGATCACCATCGGCGGTGGGAACCGTTTTAAGGAGCTGGCTTACTTTGATCATACTGCGTGTCCTCGCACGACGCTTACGAGTCACGGCTTGGCTCGGATTGCTGATGCTTGTTCTCGCAAGCGACGTCGCTGCACAGCCAACCAAGCCCATCCTTGTCCTCGGCGACAGCATCAGCGCTGCCTACGGACTCTCTCTGGAACAGGGCTGGGTGGCGTTACTGGAATCGCGATTGGAGAACGAAGACAGGCCTTACCACACCGTGAACGCCAGTATATCAGGGGACACCTCTGCAGGCGGCTTGCGCAGGTTGCCCGCGCTGCTCGAGATCCACGAACCTCGCATTGTGATCATCGAACTGGGGGGCAATGATGGGTTGCGAGGCTATCCCGTGGGGCAACTGAGGGACAACCTAATTGCCATGATCGAATTGACCGAGGCCGCCGGCGCCACGGCACTAATGTTGCCGATGGAGATACCCCCGAACTTGGGCAAGTTCTACACCGATGCCTTTGGCGCCACATTCACCCAGGCCGCTGAACAAACCGGGGCCGCGTTAGCTGACTTCCCTCTGGCATCGGTCGCACTGGAGCCCGAACTCATGCAGGCCGACGGTATTCATCCGACCGCGGCGGCGCAGCCACGGATACTCGACGCGGTTTGGTCAAGTCTAGAGGGACTGCTGTGATCACGAAGCCCAACCCGCTGAGTGAACACCCAGAGCCGGGGCAAAGCGCGCTACAACGCAGGCTGGAAATCATTATTTTCGGCACCGGGACCCCTGCGGGCCGCCGTTTTGACATGACGCTGATTGCGGCAATTCTCCTGAGCGTTGCTATCGTCGTATTGGATTCGGTGCCGGAACTGGACGCGGGAGTCAGTGCCGGCTTCTGGTACGCGGAATTCTGCTTTACCGGATTGTTTACCCTCGAGTACATCACACGCGTTTGGTGTGCGCACAATCGACCGGCCTATGTCCTGAGTTTTTGGGGCATCGTTGATCTGCTGGCCATTGTGCCAACCTATCTGGCTTTTTTATTTCCGGAGGCGGCACCGCTGGTGGTCATCCGTCTATTCAGAGTGCTCAGGGTTTTCCGGGTCTTCCGCCTGGTGAACCTGTTTGCCGAACTCAATGAAATTCTCGCTGTCCTGCGCAGCGCCTCCAGATCAATTTTCGTTTTTCTGGTGATGGTGATGCTGGTCGTCGTGGTCTTTGCCTGCATCATTTATGTCATCGAAGGTCCAGCGCACGGATTCACAAGCATTCCCCTGAGTATCTACTGGGCAGTCGTCACCATCACTACCGTCGGCTACGGTGATTTAGTGCCTCAGACGGCAGCTGGGCGATTCGTGGCAGGTTTCGGCATGCTGGTGGGCTACTCCATCATCGCCGTGCCGACCGCGCTCATTACGCGCAAGCTCTGGGAGCGCATCAACGAGCAGCGGGCGGCACAACCGACACTGCCCTGGAACTGCCCCGTCTGCGAGAAGCAAGGGCATGCTCTGGCGGCACTGTTCTGCCAGCACTGCGGTGCTGAGCTCGATGTGCCCAGCGACATACGGGAGCGGACGAAGCGCGATGCCTGATCAGCCCACATCACTCCTTGGCTACCGCAAGCACTGGGCAGAATGTCTGGGGCCGGCGCCATGGCTGCCGATGTCCCGGCCCGAGATGGAGCAACTGGGGTGGGACAGCTGCGACATCATCATTGTCTCCGGAGATGGCTACGTTGATCACCCCAGCTTCGGCATGGCGGTCATCGGTCGGGTACTTGAAGCCCAGGGCTTCAGGGTGGGGATGCTCGCGCAGCCCGACTGGCAATCCGCTGAACCCTTCACCGCGCTCGGCCAACCCAATCTGTTTTTCGGCGTCACCGCGGGCAACATGGACTCCATGATCAACCACTACACCGCCGACCGAAAACGCCGCAATGACGATGCCTATACCCCGGGCAACATCTCGGGCAAACGCCCTGACCGCGCCGTCACCGTCTACAGCCAGAGATTGAAAGAGGCCTATCGTGATGTTCCCATCATTGTTGGCGGTATCGAGGCCAGTTTGCGCCGCATTGCACATTACGATTACTGGAGTGATCGGGTTAAACGCTCAGTGTTGCTCGACAGCCGGGCCGACCTGTTGGTGTTTGGCAACGCCGAACGCGCGATTGTCGACATCGCCCACCGCCTGGCAAACGGCGAGAAGACGACGGACCTAACGGATATTCGGGGCACCGCCTTTGTCACACGGCACCCGCCTGCGAATCGCACGCTGATCGACTCGACATCCGTCGATGAACCCGGTCGGATCGAGGCCCATCCGAACCCTTACGAGGGCATGGAGCCTGAACCCTGCGCGGAAGGCCAAACTGAAGGCAACGATGAGCCCGCGCCCGTCCGCCTGATGGCCAGCTCGAAACAAGACACCCACGCCATTCGACTACCCTCAGCCGAGGCCGTCACCGAAGACCCGGTGCTCTACGCTCACGCGTCCCGGGTATTTCACAAAGAAACCAACCCCCACAATGCGCTACCGCTTATTCAGGCCCACGGCGACCGAGAGGTCTGGCTGAACCCGCCGCCCGTCCCGCTGGAAACCGACGAATTGGACTGGGTATTCGAGCTGCCCTATCAGCGGCTCCCCCATCCCAGCTACGGTGACGCAGCGGTTCCCGCGATGGAGATGATTCAGCACTCGGTCAACATCATGCGGGGCTGCTTTGGCGGGTGCACTTTTTGCTCCATCACCGAGCACGAGGGACGCATTATTCAAAGTCGCTCCGAAGCGTCTGTGCTGCGCGAGGTGGAACGCATCCGCGATACCAGCCCCGCTTTCACCGGGGTGATCTCAGACCTCGGCGGCCCGACCGCCAATATGTGGCGCATCGCCTGTAAGGACAAGGAGACGGAGGCGGCCTGCCGAAAGCTCAGCTGTGTGTATCCCGGCATCTGCAAAAACCTCAATACTGACCACACCCCCCTGATTAACCTGTATCGCAAAGCGCGCGAAACCGAGGGCGTCAAAAAGGTGCTGATCGCCTCAGGGCTCCGTTACGATTTGGCGGTGGAAAGCCCCGAGTATGTGCGCGAACTGGTGACCCACCATGTGGGTGGCTACCTCAAGATTGCGCCAGAACACACTGAATCGGGTCCACTTTCCAAGATGATGAAGCCGGGCATGGGTAGCTATGACCGGTTTGCCGAGATGTTTGAGCGATTCTCCCGCGAAGCGGGCAAGAAGCAGTATCTCATCCCCTACTTTATCGCCGCGCATCCGGGGACTACCGACGAGGACATGATGCATCTGGCGCTGTGGTTAAAGCAGCATCGCTTTCGGGCTGACCAGGTACAAACTTTCTACCCTTCTCCCATGGCGACCGCTACAGCGATGTATCACACGGGCATGAACCCTTTGCAGCGGGTCAAACGCGACAGCCAGTCGCTGAGCACCGTGAAAAAACTGAGTCAGCGACGCCTGCATAAGGCTTTTCTGCGCTACCACGACCCCGACAATTGGCCCCTTTTACGCAAAGCGCTGAAACAGATGGGCCGGCGAGATCTCATCGGCAACGGTGCGAAGCACCTTGTCCCCTCGCGACAACCACCCAAGCGGCATCGGGTGGTAAAACCGGGCGGCGGCAACTTTCGCACCCAGCACACCGGGGAGCATCGCGGCAAAGGCCGGCGTCGTTAAACGCTAGCGCCAGATCAACCCTCAACCAACGCCGCGATCAACTCACCCAACTGGCGAAACTCGACGCGCCGCGGCGTCTTCTTCCGCCACATCAAGCCGATCTGACGCGTAATATTGGCTTGATCAAACGGCTTCACTGTGAGTGGTGTGTTACCGGCAATACCCGCCTCGACGGCCATACCCGGCAATAGCGTGACCCCGATGCCATTGGCCACCATCTGAACAATAGTGGCAAGGCTGGTGGCCTGATACGGCACCGTAATCTGGGAATCTCTGAGCTTGCATGCCTCTAGCGCATGGTCGCGAAGGCAGTGCCCTTCCTCTAGAAGCAGTAACGACTCCCCTTTCAGATCAGTACTGCGGAGCGTTGCCCGGCTCGCCAGTGGGTGGTCAGGCAGGCAGGCCAGCAGAAAGTCGTCCTCGAACAGCGGCATGGTCTCCATCTGCTCGGCGGGAAACGGCAGAGCAAGCAACAACACATCGAGCTCACCAGAGAGGAGCGCGTCAACCAGTGTTTGGCTGAGATCCTCCCGAATGAATAGCTTGAATTGGGGGTGTTGGGATCGGATCTGCCCCAACAAACCTGGAAGTAGATACGGCGCCACGGTCGGGATGACCCCCATGCGCATCCGACCCTGAAAAGGGACGCCCTGCCCCGCGCACAGGCTCACCATGTCCTCCACATCGACCAACAAACCCCGGGCTCGCTCCACCACCTCTGAACCCAGCGAGGTCAAAAATACCCTGCGGTTGTTGCGCTCCAACAGACTCGCGCCGAGGGTCTCTTCCAGTTCGAGTACACCGGCGCTGAGCGTACTCTGGCTGACATGACAGGCGGCGGCGGCCTGTCCAAAGTGCTGATGCTCCGCGACCGCACAGAGGTAACGCAGCTGTTTCAGTGTCGGCTGGCGCACAATCACTCTCCCTACAGAGCGACACTGCGGGCCACATTGGCCCCCAGGCCGGGTTGAAGATGTGGGAAAAGGCGCCCGGCGACCCGCCGGCATCGCCTCCCCACGCTGGCTCAGATAATAATCGGTTTTTCCGATCGATTTTTTTTATATTTCCAGTAAGCCAAAATTGGGCAACCTCGGTATATTAGTCACCAACCGATGGCAGTCGCGATCCGCGCTGCCTTTGTCATTCGAAGAGCAACACACAAGGAGTAAGTCATGGAACTGAAAGGCAGTGCCACAGAGCAAAACCTGAAGGACGCTTTCGCGGGTGAATCACAGGCAAACCGACGTTACCTCTACTTCGCCTCAAAGGCGGACGTTGAGGGCTACAACGACGTCGCTGCCGTCTTCCGCTCAACTGCCGAAGGCGAGACCGGGCATGCGCACGGCCATCTGGAGTATCTGGAAGAAGTCGGCGATCCCGCCACCGGGCTGCCGATGGGCGACACCAAGAAAAATCTCGAGGCGTCAATCGCCGGTGAGACTCACGAGTACACCGATATGTACCCGGGTATGGCCAAAACCGCGCGTGACGAGGGCTTCGACGAGATCGCAGACTGGTTCGAAACGCTGGCCAAGGCCGAGCGCAGCCACGCCAATCGCTTCCAGAAGGCGCTGGACAACCTCGACGGCTAATCCTGGCTCTCGCTTAAGCACAATGAGGGGAGCAATGTGCTCCCCTTGTTTTTTCCGGCTCACGCCCCCCTACAATTCATTCCTCTCGGCAAGCCACTTACCGGTAACGGGGTGAATGAGTTTTTTTTAACCAAGAGCACAACAGGTCATGAGAGAAGGCAGTATTGACGCACCCACTCGGCATCCGCTGGATTGGCAGAGTGAGGATTTCTGGGATAAAAGCTCGCTCAACGAAGAACTGGAGCGGGTCTTTGACGTCTGTCACGGATGCCGCCGGTGCGTCAGCCTGTGCGACGCCTTCCCCACCCTGTTTGATTTGATCGACGAGTCAGACACGATGGAGGTCGACGGGGTCGACAAAGCCGACTACGGCAAGGTCGCCGAGCAATGCTACCTCTGCGATCTGTGCTACCTCACCAAGTGCCCCTATGTGCCCCCACACGAATTTAACGTCGACTTTCCCCACCTGATGCTTCGCGCCAAGGCACAGAAGTTCAAAAATCAGGGGGCATCACTCAGGGATCGGACGTTAACGAGCACGGACAAGCTGCTGTCGACGACCTCTATCCCGCTCATTGATGTGACCGTGAACGCGCTCAACAATACGGGCGTCTTTAGAAAGGCGCTGTCCGCCAGCCTGGATATTCACCATGAGGCGCCGCTGCCCAAGCTGCATAGCAAGACCCTGCGAAAGCGCGTCAAACCGCTGCTGCAGCCTCAGGACCCGACATCCGTAGGCGAAACCACCGGCAAGGTGGCGCTCTATGCGACCTGTTATGGCAACTACAACAGCCCCGAGGTGGGTGAAGATTTTGTCAAGGTGTTTCAGCACAACGGCATTCACATCGATATCGTGCCCAAGGAGCAGTGCTGCGGCATGCCAAAGTTGGAGCTCGGGGATCTGGATAGCGTGGATGCACTCAAGCGGGCCAATATACCGGTGCTGGCCAAACTGGTGGATGCGGGCTACGACCTTACGGCGCCGATTCCCTCCTGCGTGCTCATGTACAAACAGGAACTGCCGTTAATGTATCCGGATGATCCGGACGTCCTTAAGGTGCAGCAGGCGTTCTACGACCCGTTTGAGTACCTCTGGGCGCGACATAAAGGCGACGCCCTGAAAACGGAGTTCACAAAAGCGCTGGGCAGCGTGGCGTATCAGGTCGCCTGTCACCAGCGAGTGCAGAATATTGGATTGAAGACCCGGGACGTGTTGAACCTGGTCAACGAAAGTGACGTCACCGCCTACGAAAGGTGTTCGGGTCATGACGGCACCTACGCGGTCAAGAAAGAAACCCGCGACAAATCGGTAAAAATTGCGCGACCCACCGTCCGCAAGGTAGACGAGCAGGCGCCGGATCGGTTCATCAGCGACTGTCCCATGGCGGGTGAGCACATCGCGCATCTTTCAGCCAAGGTGGACAAGGCGGAACACCCCATGACGCTATTGCGCGAGGCCTATGGCCTGTAATCCTCTAAACTGACAGACATTGACTGACCACACATTCGAGGGATCGAACATGACACAGTTAACGCGTGAAGACCTTTGGAGCCTTGAGGAATACGCCGCCAAGCGCTCAGACTTTAGGGCCGAGGTCATGGCTCACAAGAAAAACCGGCAGTTGGCGCTGGGCGAACACGCCCGGCTCTACTTCGAAGACGCCACCACCATTCGCTACCAGATTCAGGAGATGCTGCGCATTGAGCGAGTCTTTGAGGCAGAAGGTATCGAAGAGGAGCTCAGCGCCTACAACCCACTCATTCCGGACGGTCACAACTGGAAGGCGACGTTCATGATTGAAATCCCGGACCCAGCGCAGCGCGCCGTTCGGCTTGGGGAAATGATTGGGATTGAAGATCAGGTCTGGCTGCAGGTCGGCGACCTCGATCGCATCGTGCCGATCGCCGACGAGGATCTCGATCGCACCACTGCGGACAAAACCGCGTCGGTGCATTTCCTTCGCTTTGAGGTGACGCCAGAACAGATCAATGCGCTGAAGGATGGCGCTATCTTGTACGCGGGCGTTGACCACCCAAGCTATCCGATCGATCGCTACGAGGTCCCTGGCGCCATCCGCGAGTCACTCACCGACGATCTGGTATTGACCGAGCATTGAGGGCAGGTCAGTGGTTAACACGTCATCCTCGCGGACAGGTGTCTGACGCATGACACTAGTGGTCTTTGATCTCGATGGCACCTTGCTGGACAAGGGCTCCAAGATATCGACCTATACCGCCGAGACCCTCACCAAAATGCGGGCTCGCAATATCCCCTACACAGTCGCAACAGGCCGGACACTGCAGGCCGCCACTGCGCCACTCAAGGACCATCACTTCACGCTGCCGCTGATTCTCAAAAATGGCGCGATCATCTGGTCACCGGAGGAGGCGCGTTACAGCCATCATCATCTTTTGAGCCGCGAGGAGGTATGGCATGTGCTGGCAGCCTTCACGCTCAATGAGCTCACACCCTTTGTCTTCTCGCTACAGCCCGGGCAGCGCCATGCGCTGTATCACGGGCCCCTGAAAAGCCAGAGCGAACATAAACTGGCCGACCTGTTTGAAGCAGAGAGACAGCTTCCGCTGGCACCACTGACAGCGATGCCCGACGAAATCAGCGTCATTAACGTGTTCTCTCTAGGTAGCGCTGAGGCCGTCGAACGCGTCAGAGCGAGCATCGCTGATGAGCCTCACCTTGTCGCCTACTCAGGTATTGCGATTCACGAGCGGGAAATGGGCGAGCACGCGACGAAGGAACCTGCTCTGCACTGGATCGATATTCACCACAGCCTCGGCAGTAAGGGCAACGGGATCAACCATCTGCGAAAAGAACTGGAGATTGATCACGTGATTGCCTTCGGCGACGGCGATAATGACCTGAGCATGTTTGAGTGCGCCAGCGAGTGCTACGCCCCGGCCAATGCCCAACCGGACATTCTCAACGCTGCGGACGAGATTATTGGGCACCACGACGAAGACGGCGTCGCGCGCTTCCTTCGCAAGCGGTTCAAGCTGTAACTCCTAACGCGCTTGCCTGACCTGAATCAGGCCCACACCAGCCAGAATCATGGCCAACGCAATGAGATGCTCCCAGCCCCAGGGCTCGGCGAGGAAAAGCGTGCCCGCTGCAAAGGCCACTGCGGGAATCAGATAGTTGATGGTCGAGAGAAACCCGGGGCCCCTCTCCGTCACCACCACAAAATAGCACCAGGTGGCGACGCCCGTTGCCATCACGCCGAGCACCACGAGCACACTCGTGGTGCCCGGCGTAATATTAAGACCGGGCCCAGCGAGCTGCGTCCACAGCGCCGGCACCGCCAGCAAAATACTGCCAATGCCGAGTGTGCCCACGGATAGCGCCACAGGCTCTTGAGCAGGAAGACGCTTCGCATAGACACCATTAAACGCGTAACTTACCGTCGCCAACAATGCTGCAAGTTGACCCGGCCACTGGCCGCTGGCACCTGCCGAAAGCAGGTCGTCACCCACCAAGAGCACAACGCCGGCAAACCCCAACACGACGCCG
Source organism: uncultured Halieaceae bacterium (assembly GCA_913052635.1). Classification (GTDB taxonomy): domain Bacteria; phylum Pseudomonadota; class Gammaproteobacteria; order Pseudomonadales; family Halieaceae; genus Luminiphilus. Next base: position 2,535 of record CAJXDE010000062.1, on the reverse strand, counting down.
GCGAAACGTCGCCAGGTGAGCGGCTCATGATCCAGTAACCAGTGAGCTAGGAGTAACGTTGCAATGGGCATCAGGGCCATGAGTATGCCCACCTCAGCCGAGGGCACTGACTGCTCTGCCCAGGCGATTAGCGAGAACGGAATGATATTGCCTGTCAGACTCAACAATGTGAGTCTTGGCCACCACTCCCGGCCGAGACACCATCGTTGCTGGCGCCACCGCCATACACACCAGACGACCAGCGCACCCATCCAAAGACGACACCACACAATGAAAAGTGGATGAAAAGACTCCAGTGCTAACGCAATCAATGCGAAAGCAAACCCCCATACCAACACAAGGTATGCGAGTAGCGCCCAATGTTTGAAAGTGCTTTGTGCCATATCACCCAAGGCTGTAGGCCGACGCGCCACGTCGCAATAGTGCCGCTAAAATAGTGAAGAACTTTTGCTAAGCTCGATGTACGCAACGAGTGTAGAAGATGGTTCAGCGAGCCCCCTCCCCAGAATCCGATCCGGACGCCTACGTCGAGTATATTTCTCGCTACGGCATGCCCACCGCGCCTCAGGTAGCCCTTGCTGCGGGGTTAGCGCGCGCCTGGTTCAAGCCGAAGTTTGTTGGCCTCGAAAACCTGCCTGACAAGTCCGCATTGTTTATTAGCAATCACGCCTTTATGGCCGTTGATGCCGCACTGTTTCATCTATATCTGTATTACGACCACGGCCGCTATGTGAAGGGTTTGGGAGATAAATCGCTTTTTGCCAACGCCCACTACGCGGCCATCGCCCATGCAATGGGGGGTGTATCAGGGCAAGCACCCATTGTTGAGCGACTGATGGCACGCGGCGATGACCTATTGCTCTACCCTGGAGGGGCCTATGAATCCGTAAAGCCCCTTGAGGCCCGCTATCAGCTGCAGTGGAAGCAACGATATGGCTTCGTCAAGCTGGCTGCCAAGGCGGGCTACACCGTGGTGCCCGTCGCCTCAGTTGGGCCTGATGAATACTATGATCACGCCATGTCCTCTCAGGCCCTGTTAAACTCGGCACCTGTAAAAATGCTCATGAAGACCGGAGTGCTGCCGAAGGATCTTCGCTCTGATCTGGTACCGCCCATCCCCTCCGGCATGCTGGGCGGGCCTTTACCGAAACCAAAGACCACATATTTTGCGATCGGGACACCAATTGACTTGTCAGAGTACGAGGGTCAGGCCCTGTCAACACAAAAACTGACCGCACTGCGGCGTCAGTTCGCTACAGCCATCGAAAAAGAGGTTCAAAGCTTGTTGCTCCTGAGAGAACAGGAGCGGCATCAGGACAGCTGGCTGAGGCGCCTGCTGTCGGCCTGATCTCACATGGCATTGACACGAATGATGCGTACCACACTGTGGACCCTTCTGGGCCTCACCCTCGCCTGGGTACTACTGTCGATTTTTTGGGCGCCTCCGCACCTGATTGCAACCACGCCCTACCCGGTCGACCAAACACCCGCCACCCGCAATCTCGATTATCAGGACATCACGATACCGAGCGGCGACCTTCAGCTAGAGGGCTGGTGGATACCGGCCTCCCAGCCCGTCGCTGATCTCATCTTTGTCCACGGGGCGGGCTCCAATCGCATCTCGCAGTACATCGGCTCACTGGATTTCTATCGCACATTGCACGACCTGAATGTCTCAGTGGTCACGATGGACATTCGCAATCACGGCAATTCACCGGTAACCGACGGCACATTGCGCATGGGACTCGCGGAGTGGCCAGACGTGGTCGCCACTGCACAATGGCTGGATCAACAACAACCCAGTGATCGGCCGAGAATTCTCCTCGGCGCCTCGATGGGGGGCAGTACGGTCATTCACGCCATGAAGAACGGGCTCGAGGCCGACGCCATGATTTTGCTCGACCCGTTACTCGATGTATTGGACAGCATGATGGAAGTCGGCGAGGTTGAAACTGGGTTTCCTCCGCTACTATTTTCCATCGCCGCGAGAGCGGCGATTCACCGGTACGGTCTGCCTCACGGTAAAACTAGTCCACTGGCAATGGCCAAGACCTTGGACTTACCCATTCTCCTGATGCAGGACTGGGAAGATCCGGTCACCCGCTCACCCTTTGCCGCCGAGCTTGCGAGCACCAATCCGCGCGTCACTCTGGCCCGGGTACCCGCCATTTCGGTCGAAGAGGCCTGCCTCGATGGTAAGGAAGAATGGGGCACTCACGTCGCCGCGCACCCCTGCCGGCCTGACTGGACCCGAGAAACCGTGGCAGCCTTTGTCGAATCTTTGGTGAACCAGGCTCCCGGCTCTTAACTGGCAGGCATCTGGCAATCGGGGCCTCGCGTATATAACCCATACCCGCAGGAATACAGCCTAATGAAGCACGTTTTATTGACCCTGGCCGCGCTGTCAGCGCTTTTCAGCACCACGGTGTTCGCCTCTTGTCCGGATTTTCTGAACCACTCCATGCGCAAGCTGGCATCAACCGAAGAGGTCCAATTCTGTGAAGCCTACGAAGGCAAGGCACTGTTGATCGTGAA
>CAJXDE010000061.1 GCA_913052635.1 uncultured Halieaceae bacterium | reverse complement strand
TCAGCGTGCGCGGCGTCCGCACCCAGGACTTTGGCGTGGGTGGTGATCCTTCCACTGCCTTCTTCAAGAATGATCTCTATGAAGGCCGCAACGGCGCGGTAGTGACCAGCCTCTACGACATTGAGCGGGCTGAGATTCTGCGCGGACCTCAGGGCTTCCTGTTTGGTCGAAACTCAATTGGTGGCGCGTTCAGCGTGCACACCAACAAGGCACAGATCGGCAGCGGTGACGGGCACATTAATATCGATCTGGGTGAGCGGGATCGCGCCTCTTTTGAGGGCGCCATCAACATTCCAATGGGCGACAGCTTCGCGATGCGATTTGCTGGTTACTACTCTCAGGAGGACGGCTTCGCCAAAAATGTTTACTCGGGCAAGGATGAGATTGAGCACGAAAAATGGGCGCTGCGCTGGTCGACGGCCTTCGAAACGGATCGCCTCAACGTGCAGACCGTGGTCGAGTACGAGGAGCGCCGTCAGAGCGGTTCCATGTACCGCGCCATCGACACGGGTGATATTTGGGACGCCTTCGACGCTTACATTGTCGACGACACCAATCTGGCCGGCAACAACGAAGAGCTGGATTCCGACATCAGCGAGGGTGAAAGCGACGATGCTGATATCTTAACGCTGGGCTTGTTCATCGATTATGACCTAGGCTTTGCGACCCTTTCGTCCAATACCGGCTTCAAGGACCACGACTACTACTACAAGGAAGACTACGACGGCACGCCGCTGAGCATTAATAACTTCCAGTTCCAGCAGAGTGGTGAGTACTTCCAGCAGGAGCTGCGGCTGACCTCTAACAGTGACGGGCCACTCAGTTGGTATACGGGGGTGTCCTACTATGACGAAGAGCTTGATGCCGATTTCAGCGCGATAGGGTCTGAGGACCTGATGTGCCAGTACTACCTGAACTACTACGCCGAATATTACGGGTACGAATTCTATTCGGGCTGTAGCGACTACTACTACGACTTTTACCCCACGGCCGACGGCATGCTCACAGAGTCAGGCAAGATCAAGGGGAAATACACTGGATGGGCGGCCTACGCCAATGTGGGCTTCGACATCACCGAGCAGCTGAATGTCGAGCTGGGTGTTCGCTACACCGAGGATGAAAAAGACTTCGGCACACTGGTGGTTGAGCCCGATAGCTATCTAGGCCCTTACTTCACCTATGGTTTCTCTACGGATGAGTACATCACCGATACTCAGAAATGGGATGACACGACTTTCCGGGGGTTGGTGACCTACTCACCGACAGAGAACAGCATGATCTTTGCCAGCTACACCCAGGGCTTCAAGTCCGGGGGTTACGGTAGCTTCTGGATTGAAGACGCCAATGGCAATGTCCCGGCGTATGAAACGGGCATCACGCAGGACAGTGGCTACCTGCCGGGCACCTTTGAACCCGAGACCGCGGACTCCTACGAGATCGGCTTCAAGGCCAACTACCTCGACGGTCGCGGTAGCTTCGACGTGGTCTTCTTCATGTACGAGTATCAGGACATGCAGGTGATCAACTACGTGGATGTCGATTACGACAATGACGGCGTGGCAGACGCGTTCTCGGGACGAGTGCTGAATGTTGGCCAGACTGATGGCGAGGGCGTGGAGCTCTCGACAACGGTGGCGCTTAACGACCACTGGACGCTGTATCTCGCCGGCGGCTATCTGGATACCGAGGCGACAGGCCTGCAGGATATTTGCGGCCTTGAGGACACCAACGGCTGTGAGGGCAGTTCCCTGTTCTGGGCGCCCGAAATCACGGCAGCAGGCAAACTGGATGCCCGCTACCCGATGGGCAACGGCACCCTTACCGGCAGCTTTGAATTTTTCTATGAAGACGAGCGTGGCGGTAGCTGGGAGGCGAACCCCGAGGGCTACATCGACGCCTTCACCATCGCCAACCTGCGCGTTGGCTATGAGTCAGACAACAACTGGTACGTGCAGGCCTATGCCGAAAACGTCTTCGACGAGTTCACCTGGGACGGCTACAACGCCAATGGCGGTATTCTGCCTTCGCATTTCTTTGGTCCCATGCGCCCGCTCACCATCGGTGTGCGCGCCGGAATGAGTTGGGACTGAGGGTCACGCTGATATAGAAACGCCGGCACCGGCCGGCGTTTTTTTTGGTACTTCTTCGGTGATGCTTTATCGCTGCTTAAGGCGCTAGTCTCGGCACGCTGTCAGTCAGAATAATACGACCGCCAATGTCCGTTACGGCTGGCTGTTCTTCGCCAACTTTGATGCTGGGCCAATCAGCTGCGCTCTCAGCTCGGGTCTAGGCGTATCAGGATCAAGCCAAATCCCGCCAAACAGTGGCCCAAAATCACGATCTTCGATACTACCGAGCGGACTGCCGTTAAACCAGAATGCGCTGTCACCCAACGCATTCAGCCCGAACACCAGATTGTCACCCTCAGTGATATCGGGCCATAGGTCGCCCAATAACCCTAACCATTCATTCAACCTAGGATGGTTCCTGCCCTGTTCTCGCCACGCCTTCTCGGTCTCCTCGACGAGCTTGGCGACGGGAATGTTGCGCAGATAATGTAAAGACAGTCGGTAAGGAGCATCGCCCTGCCAATGGCCGCTGGGCGTGAACAGTGCCGAGTCATACACCTCCCAGATCAATACCTTAAGACGCGCCTCGCCGACCAGCGGCCAAACGTCGGTAGCCAATGCCATCTCGTCAGTTATCGCCCTACCTGATTGATCGGCAGCAGGAGGCGATTGCCCGGTCGCTGCGCCAGCGGGATCGCCAGCGGGATCGGGTGCCCGTAAAGCGTCTCCCTGCGCGGGGTCTGCGCCCAACGCGACCTTGGTCACAAGTAGAGACACCAACAGGAGGATTGAGATTTTCATGCAGCAGGCGCCATGCGATGGCTAATGTGATAGAGCAAGGGCAATAAACCGATCCAGATAGCAACGAGCACCGCGACAGAGAGCATCTCACCTAGGGGCAGCGAGACCGCACCCAAACCGGCGCCCACCATGTAGTTAAAGGGCACAGCGATGCCGCCCAATAGGGCGGCCAACCACATCGATTGTCCGATCTTGGCAAAGCTTCGATAGAGCGCGGCCGCAAACACCCACCACAGCAAGATTAACCAAAGGGGAACGATGGTCGCCGACCCAAAATCAAAAACGCCGATCAGGGTAAGCATGACATCCACGCCTATCCCAGCCATGGCGACGGGTAGCAATCTGCGAAACTCGAGACCACGGTCGGATACCAGATAAAAGTGCAGTGCCAAAGACAACAGCGCAACCGGCACCCAAGCTTCCCTACCCAATACACAACAAAACCAGGTGGCCTGGAACCATACCGCGTTGAACCAAAATGTATCGACCAGCCTCATAGCCGATTAGATACGATGGGGGCGAAACGCCAGATCAGGCGGCGGTGGGTATCACCCCGTAGTGCTGACCAGTCCGATCCAGTGCCGCCGCCAGTTGATCGACCAGGAAATCAATCTCGGAGCGCTCGGTGACAAAAGGCGGTGCCATGATCATCGCGTCGCCGGTCTGGCGCACCATGAGGCCCTGGGTAATCGCCGTATCGCGGCAGTAGACTGCCGCCGCCGACTCGGGCGCCAGTCGCTCGCGGGTCGACTTATCGAGCACCAGCTCCACCGCAGCAAAGAGCCCCTTGACTCGTACCTGCCCCACGATCGGGTGATCTGCCAGCTCAATCAGCCGGCTGGCAAAATACGGTGCGAGTTCCACCACGCCCTGCTCGATAATTCCCGTCTCTTCAAGAATATCCAGCGTGGCCAAGCCCGCAGCACAAGAGGCGGGGTGTCCTGAATAAGTGAGACCGTGGGCAAACTCGCCACCGCCTGACAACAGGACGTCAGAAATCTTCTGACTGATCAAACTCCCGCCCAGGGGCATGTAACCATTGGTCACCGCCTTGGCGAAGGTCACCAGATCCGGCTCGGTGTCATAGGTCTCAAAGCCAAACCATTTGCCGGTGCGGCCAAAGCCACAGATGACCTCATCGGAGATCAACAGAATGTCGCGCTCGTCGAGGATGCGCTTCACCTCGGGCCAGTAGGAATCGGGCGGGACGATCACACCGCCGGCACCCTGCACAGGCTCCGCGATAAAGGCCGCCACACGGTCCTCGCCAAGCTCGTCAATCTTTTTCTCGAGCTCGCGGGCCGCAGCGATACCAAACGCCTCGGGATCAAGATCCGCGCCCTCCTCAAACCAGTGGGGCTGCTGTATGTGATGCACATAATCGAGACCCATGGTCTGCTTGTGCATGGCTGACATGCCACCCAGCGTCGAGGCCGCAATCGTGCTGCCGTGATAGGCATTTTGCCGACTGATGATCAGTTTCTTTTCAGGCTTACCCAGCAAATCAAAATAGCGGTGCACCAGCTTAATCTGGGTGTCATTGGCCTCCGACCCGGAGTTGGTGAAGAACACATGCTGGAACCGCTCGGGCGTGACCTGGGAGAGTCGCGCCGCCAACTCTGCTGCTGGCTGATTCGAGCATCGGAAGAAGTTGTTGTAGAAGGGCAGCTCGGCGAGCTGTTCGGCCACCGCCTGCTTAATGCGATCCTGACTGTAGCCGAGGTTGCAGCACCACAACCCCGACATGCCGTCCTGAATCTTATTGCCGTCAGAGTCATAGATATAAATATGCTCTGCACGACTGACGATGCGCCCACCGTGTTTGGCGTAATCCTCAAAATCCGTGAAGGGATGCAGATGGTGCGCCTGATCCAGCTTCTTGAGAGCTTGCGTATCGAGCGTCGCGGTCATGGTGCTTTCTCCTCGGATTTGGCTGGTCGCACTATAGCGACCTACGCCCCGCGCAGGGATGGTTTGCATCCTCAGTATCACACCGGGTTACCGCCGTGTCAGTAACCCCAAAGGGAGAGCTTGGTGGACAGGGCGCAGCGCGGCGCGCACACTTCCGCCTCACATCAGGAGCTAAATGTGACTCTGGAACGCGTTGACGAACAATACCGTGGCCTGACTTATCCCTGGGGCAGGCTCGAACACCCCGGCGATGACCCTTTCGAGGTGGCGCCTGGTGTCTGGTGGGCGCGATTTACCATGCCGGGGCCCCTGAACCACATCAACTTGTGGTTGCTGGAGGACGGAGGCGGCTGGACCATTGTCGATACCTGCCTCAATCTGGATTCTGCCAAGGAGCGATGGGAATTCCTGTTCACCGGCTTCATGGCAGGCAAACCCGTCCACCGTGTGATCTGCACTCATATGCATCCCGACCACATTGGTCTGGCAGGCTGGCTTTGCGAACGTTTCGACTGCGATTTGTACATGACACAGGCGGAGTTCCTGACGGGTAGCCTGATCATAGGTTACACGGGGGAAGCGGCTCCACCCCCTGCGATCTCCTTCTACCACCGCACGGGATTCACTGACGAACAACTGGAGAATTACAGGGAGCGCTTTGGCAGCTTCGGCCAGTTCGCCACGCCGTTGCCCCACAACTACCAGCGCCTTAGTGACCGACAAACGCTGTCGATCGGCGGCCGCTACTGGCAGGTGGTGGTCGGTCAGGGGCACTCTCCCGAGCACGCGTGCCTCTATTGCCCGGCGTTGCAGCTGGTGATTGCCGGCGATCAGATCCTGCCGCGTATCACACCCAATGTGTCGGTGTTTCCCACCGAGCCCGATGGCAATCCGCTGGAGGCATGGCTCGCGTCCAGCACCCGATTGCTGGGCATGCTGCCCGACGATTTGCTGGTATTGCCTGCGCACCAATCGCCCTTTACCGGTGTGCGCGTGCGGCTTAACCAGATCATCGACAGCCATCGTCTCGCGCTCGCGAATCTATACGACCTGCTGATGGAGCCCAAACTATTACCCGAATGCTTCAGCTGCTTGTTTGGCAGGGAAATTGGTGACAACGAAATTCAGATGGCGACCGGTGAAACCGTGGCGCACCTGAATTATCTCTGGCACCGCGGTAATATTCAGCGGCGGATCAATGCTGACGACCGATATGAGTATCAATCCGACCCCGAGGCACGCTACGTCGACGCTGAGTAAAAACCCGTGACGACCCTGCGCAATCGAATAAAAACCCTCGCCTACCGCTGGTACTACCGGCGGATGAATCGGCTGGCATGGGAGGGCGCACCGGCCCCCGACGTCAAAACCAGCTTTCTGCAGCTCCCTTTACCCGAGCAAACACTCGGAGCGCGGATGTACCACGGTTCCCGCCACCGCCCACTCATCATCTACTTCCATGGCGGCGGCTGGACAATTGGCGATCTGGATACCCACCACCCTTTCTGCCTTCGGCTCGCCCATCAAACACGCTGCACGATCATGTCGATTGACTATCGGCTGGCCCCCGAACATCCCTTTCCCGCGGCCCACGAGGACACCATGGCCGCGTCGCGATGGATTATCGACAACCTCAACGCGCTGGCGCCGAATAATGGCGAGGTGGTCATAGCCGGAGACAGCGCCGGTGGGAATCTGACGCTGTCGACGGCGGTTCGCTTGCCTGACGAGCCACGGCTCAGGGGTTGTCTAATGATCTACCCGGCGACGCAGCACTACCACGCGGCGATGCGCTCCTATAAAGAGCATGCCAAGAGCGGGCCTTTGACGACGTCCATCATGCGTTGGTTTATGGATACTTATCTGGACGGCTTGGCGCCCGCAGACCCCGCGACAGAAATTATGTTCCCGGGCAAGCGCATCCCGCTCAGCGGTTTTCCTCGCTCACTGCTGGTGACCGCAGAAAAAGACCCTTTGAGGGATGACGGTAAGCGTCTTGCCATCGCGCTGCAGCGCGCAGGCGTGACGGTGCAACACGAGCACTTCTCTCAGGAGGCACACGGGTTCCCCTGTTCGGAGGGGCCCACCCCGGGGCATGAACGCTTCATGTCGCTGACAAAGAACTGGATCGAGGCGATCAGCGCGCGGTAATGCGCTCCAGCGTGTCCATGATCTCTGCCTTGGTCAGCAGGCGCGGCGACACATAACCGTCACTTTCATCCATCGCCGCATGAGCCAGCACTGTCCAATCGGCCGGTTGGATCCGCGGGTCAGTGCCGGCGATGCCGATTTTGGCGATCAGATCCTGCACTGCCTCAACGAACGCCTGCGCCCTTGCCGCGGGTGACCCGGCGTCAGACACATTGGTCACAACAGCGAGCTCGGCCAGCGCGGTCTCTGCCTCGGCGAGACAGGCTTTGAGGACATGGGGTAAAGCAAGCGCATTGGCCTGTCCATGAGGAATGCCATAACGGGCACCCAGCTGGTGCGCAATCGCGTGGACGTTACCGACGCCCACCTGATTGATCGCGATGCCTGCGTGATAAGCCGCCACCGCCATGCCCTGTCGGGCCTCCACATCTTCGGGATGCTGTACCGCCCGTTCGAGCCAGCGAAACACCCCCTGAATAGCAAGACGTCCGTTCTCTTTTCGCGTGCCACGATCCCAAATGCAGATGTACGCCTCGATACCGTGGGTCAATGCGTCAATCCCTGTCGCCGCCGTGACTGATGCCGGTAATCCCAATAACAGATCCGGGTCCAACGCGACTGCCTGCGGCAGCAGGTCCTCACCCACGATGATGTGCTTGAGCTGCTCTTCTGGATCTTTGATGACCGCCCCCATGGTAGCCTCACTGCCGGTACCGGAGGTTGTAGGGATGGCGTAAATCGGCAGGACATCATCGGGCACTTTATTCAAACCAACCCATTTGTCGGGCGACTCGTCGCTGCTGCGGGTGCACGCAATGATCTTCGCTGCATCCATGGAGGATCCACCCCCCACCGCCACAATCGCCGTGCAACCCGCCGACCGCAATACTTCAGCACCCTCCATCACGTGCGCGAAAGTGGGGTCAGGGTCAACGCCGGCATACCAGTGGAGATTCACCCCCGCGTCAGCCAGTGGTGCCAGAGCCCGTTCAGCCAAGCCCAGCTCCTTGAGCGCCTTATCAGTCACCACCAGGATATCGGTGTGACCAATATCGACAATACGCCGACACAGATCCGCACTGGCGCCCCGCCCGACATAAGACAGGTGCACGCCCGCTGCCTTGTCACCAATGAGCAGCTTGATCAGCCCCAGCTTAAACCCGCGCTTGAATCGCCTAACCGGCATGGATCGCAACATAGCGATGCCCCCCAGAGATTTTCTTGTCAGGGTAGTCTATCTTCACTGCTCTATGGACAACAGTCCTGGATCTGCCACAGGGAAAGGCGCGCTATGGACAGACATTACATCCACTTCGAGACGCCGGATCTGGCTACACTCGTCAACGATACGGCACCCCCGGCCGGCCCGGAGGAAGTGTTGATTAAAGTGGGTCATGCCGGTATCAATCGCGCCGACTTGCTGCAGCGCCTCGGGCTTTATCCACCGCCCGAGGACGCGTCCCCCATACCGGGGTTGGAAGTGGCCGGCCAGATAGTCGCGGTTGGAGAGCGGTGCACAGCACTGAAAGTGGGCGATAGAGTGTGCGCGCTGACCCATGGCGGGGGCTACGCTTCTCACGCTATCGCCCGGGAGGACCACTGTCTCGCCCTGCCGGATAGCCTGTCCACGGAACAGGGCGCCGCCCTGCCCGAAGCGCTGCTGACCGTCTGGTACAACGTCATGGAGCGTGGCCAACTGTCAGCGGGTGAAACTGTGCTGATCCACGGCGGCAGCAGCGGCATCGGCTCGATCGGTATACAGATGGCTGCCGCGCTTGGCGCGAACGTGATTTCCACCGCGGGCTCAGCAGCGCGATGTGATGCGGTGAAAGCGCTCGGCGCATCGTTTGTGGCGAATCATCGCGAGGGCAGCCTCATCGAGCAGATCACTAAGGCAGGCTACGGCGGAAAAGTCGATGTCATTCTGGACATTGCAGGGGGTGACCTGATGCAAGCTAATCTGGACCTCGCTGCCCCCGACGGTCGCATTGTGTGTATTGGTGTAATGCGCGGCATGCAGAGCGAGATCAACCTTGCCACGCTGTTCATGAAGCGCTTGACGCTGACCGGTAGTACGCTTCGGAGGCTCGACACAGCGGAGCGAGCGCGTTGCTTCACCGCGATTCGAGACCGCATCTGGCCGCAGGTGATCGCGGGCAATATTCAACCCATCGTCGACACCGCTTACCGCCTTGCCGAGGTGCTGGAGGCCCATGAACATATGCGCTTGGGTACGCATCTTGGTAAGTTGGTTCTAGACTGTCGGATAGGGTGAGCGCTCACCCAAGTCGGCACCACGACACAACCCGGAGCGGGCAACCCCAGCCGCCGGTCGATCAGGAAACGTTTCTCCATGCGGTCACTGCTTGCTGACACTTTCCCCAAGACACTGCTGAAAGGCTTTGTGACCCTTCCACTGGTGCTTGCCGGAAACGGCGGTGAGAGTGTGGCAGAGGTCGCGGAGTCCTCAACCGCGGCATCAGCGCCCACCGAGTTCACAGTTTCTGGGCAGCTGATGCTGCCACCAGACAACATTCTGGCCAGCATCGATACCGCCCCCGATCGGGCAGCGACCACTCATCCCCTAGCGAGCAGCACCGGTGCCGGCTCTGGTAGCCTGAAACGCTTTGGTGTCATGCCACACTTTGGCGACCTCGACACCATGGTCGAGCGCCGCGCGATCCGGGTACTGACCGTATATGGACCGGGCCGTTACTTTCTTAAGGACGGACCGCGCGGAACCGTTCAGGAATACGCCGACAAGCTGCAAAACGTGGTCAACAGGGCCTTCAAAACTAGCTTACTGGCCGTGCAGGTCACTGTCATCCCTGTGGCAAGGGATCAGCTCTTCCCTGCTCTGCAGGCAGGCTACGGCGATATCGTGATGGCGGGGACCACCGTTACTGACAACCGGCAAGTGGCGGTGGACTTCACCAACCCGGTGAGTAAGCCCCTCAAAGAAGTTCTTATCACTGGCCCGAGCGCACCTCACCTTGGGTCGCTGGCGGACTTATCAGACCAACCCGTTTACCTGCGTCTTTCAAGTAGCTATGCAGAAAGCGTCCGCAAACTTAGCCAAACGCTGGTTGAGCAGGGTCAGGCGCCGATCCGCATCGAAGCAGTAGACGAATCACTGGAAGATGAAGACCTGATTGAGATGGTCGACACCGGCCTGCTGCCCTGGGCGGTGGTCGATGACTACAAGCCGCAAATGTGGCGCGAGGTGTTCACCCGCGTCACGGTGCGAGATGATCTCGTGCTGCGTGAGGGTGCACGCCTCGCCTGGGCGATACGACCAGACAGCCCGCAGCTAAAGGCCTTTTTGGATACGTTCCTCAAGGAAAATCGCGAGGGCACGCTATTTGGCAACATTATCCGTAACCGATACATCCGGGATTTCGACTGGACAGAAAATGCGATGGGTGCCACAGAGCTGAGTCGCTACCACAAGCTTTCAGCGCTATTTAGAAAATATGGCAGGGACTATGGCATGGACCCCACCTTGTTGGCGGCCCAAGGCTTTCAGGAGTCACGGCTCGACCAAAGCGTGCGCAGTCCCGCAGGCGCCATTGGGGTGATGCAGCTACTGCCAAGCACGGCCGAAGACAAAAATGTCGCCATCCCCAATATCGATGAGCTGGAGCCCAATATTGAGGCCGGCGCGAAATATATGGCGTTTTTAAAGGAGCGCTATTTCAGCGGTCCTGAGCTTGATGAGTTGAATGGTTCTCTGCTGGCGCTGGCCTCTTACAACGCCGGGCCTGGGCGGATTCGCCGACTGCGGCGCGAAGCAGCGGAACGGGGCTATGATCCCAATCTCTGGTTCGATAATGTCGAGGTAATCGTAGCGGAGCAGGTGGGGCGCGAGACGGTTCAATACGTCTCCAACATCTTCAAGTACTATCTGACCTATCGCTGGATCAATACTGCCGATGCGGAACGCGCCGCCGCCCGGCGCGCGACGGGTATGGAACACGCGCCCTGATTCAGCCCAAGCTCAACAGTTAATAACTTTCAGGTAGCGCTAATCAGTCGCTCTGTTTCCTCGCACCATTGCAGGCGCCCCACTTCGGCGTAGCGCCGCCGCACGCCCGGCGTGGGGCTGAGATAAAAAAGGTCGCCATTCGTTCCGGTCAAGGTAACGTCGACGCCACTCTCGCGCGCCACCTTGGCATTGGCCTTCATATGGTCGGCCTCGCCATGCACCGGAATCACCAGCGTCGGTCTCAGAACCTGATAAAGATCCGCCAACTCCCCCTGGCAGGGGTGGCCTGATGCGTGCAGGGTCTGCTCGCTCTCGTCTGCAGGGATCACCTCGATGCCCCGATCGCACAAACCCTCGATCAGGCGCTGCACTGACGCCTCGTTTCCGGGGATCGTCTTGGAGGAGAGAATCACGGTGTCACCGGCCTCGAGCGCCAGATCGGGATGCGTTTGCATCATGAGGCGATGCAGTGCCGCACCCCACTCCCCCTGACTGCCCGTCGCCACGCCAAGCACTTCCGCTGGGGGCAGATACCCCAAATGCTCCGGGTGGATGGGTTGAAAGTTTTTCGGCAACAAGCCGACCTGCTGGGCGCACCGCGCCATGCCCGCCGCCGAGCGCCCTAATACTCCCAAATAACGACCTGTCAGCTGGGCGATGCTGGCCAAGGTTTGTATCCTTGCCACGTTACTGGAGAAGCAGCCCACCACGACGCGCCCCTCGCATCGTTGTATGACCTGGCGCAAACCGACCGCAACCTCACCCTCGGAAGGCGTGTACCCCGCGCGCAACGCGTTAGTGGAATCGCAGATCACCGCGTCAATTCCCTTATCACCCAGCTCGCGAAATCGCTTTGAGGACCAGGCGGCGCCGACGACAGGGTCGGCATCAATCTTCCAATCTGCTGTATGCAGTATGCGCGACCGTGGCGTTGTGATACTCAATGCACAGGTCTCAGGGGTGGAATGCGTAATGGGAATCCACTCGATATCAAAGGGACCGACCTTAATCTCCTCACCCGGCTCGATTTCTATCAGTGAACTCGGTAGCACGCCCCCGCGACCTCGCGTCTTATATCGTAGCACCGCGGCCGCAAAGGGCGTGGCGTAGACCGGACAATGTAGTTGCTCCCAGAGATAGGGCAGCGCACCGAGATGATCCTCATGGGCATGGGTCACAATTAGCCCGGCGAGTTGCTCGCGCCTGGCAGCAATAAAGCTCAGGTCGG
>CAJXDE010000060.1 GCA_913052635.1 uncultured Halieaceae bacterium | reverse complement strand
TGATGTCATGGAATGAGCCTGGGGGTGGCAATAAAGGCCCCCGCGACCCGTGGGGTGGGGGCAATCAAGGCCCGCCCGATCTGGATGAGGCATTCAAGAAGCTCCAGCAGCGACTTTCCGGCATGTTCGGTGGTGGGCGCGGTGGGAGCGGCCCTGCTAAAGGCGGCGTCTCCGGTGCTTTGCTTGGCATTGTGCTGGGCGGGGTCTCGCTGGTATGGGGCCTGATGGGCTTCTACCAGCTCGACGAGCAGGAGCGGGCAGTGGTACTGCGCTTCGGTGAGTATCACTCCACTCTGACGCCGGGTCTGCAGTGGAACCCACCGCTGATTGATGAGGTCATCAAGGTCAACACGACCAAAGTACGGGCAGCGGGTCTGCGCGAGGTGATGCTGACTCAGGACGAAAACATTGTCGAAGTCAGCATGTCCGTGCAGTACGTGATCGATAATCCGCAGGACTTTGTTCTGCAGGTTCGCGATCCTGAGGTGTCACTGCAACACGCAGCGCAAAGCGCCTTGCGTCACGTTGTCGGTGGCACGACCATGGACCTCGCCTTGACCGAGGGTCGTGCGGCCATTGCCTTCGACGTGCGCGACCGTCTGCAGCAGTACCTTGACGACTACACCACAGGCATTCGCGTCTCGACTATTAACATAGACGAGTCCAAGCCGCCTGCCCAGGTGCAAGGTGCGTTTGACGATGTCATCAAGGCCCGGGAGGACGAAGAGCGGGTGAAGAACGAGGCCCAGTCCTACGCCAACGGAATCGTGCCTGAGGCCCGTGGTCGCGCACAGCGCATGATGGAAGAGTCGAATGCCTACCGTGATCAGGTAATAGCGCGTGCGCAAGGTGAGGCGCAGCGGTTTGAGCAGCTGCTGGCTGAATACGAAAAGGCGCCAGACGTCACTCGAGAGCGTCTTTATATAGATACTGTGCAAACTGTCTTTGCCAATACCAATAAGGTGATGGTCGATGTGGATGGCGGCAACAACGTGTTGTACCTGCCGCTGGACAAGATGGTGCCAAACGCCGGACAGCCGCGCAGCACCGGTGCTCGCGCCAGCGTGAACGAGCGCGACATGCGGGAGATTGCCGATCAGGTGACCGAGCAACTGCGGCGTGACCTAGATGCTGCTGCTGCACGGCGGGGAGGGCGTTAATCATGACGAAACAAACCTTGGTAGGCATTTTGATTACCATCGTGGTGGTGGTGCTATCGAACAGCTTGTTTGTCATTCGTGAAACGCAGCGCGGCGTGTTGCTGAAGTTTGGTGAGGTGGTTGACCCGGACCTCAAGCCGGGCATTCACATCAAGGTCCCGTTCGTGAATAGCGTGCGTAAGTTCGACGGGCGGATCCTCACGGTAGACAGCAGCCCGGAACGTTTCTTCACGCAGGAGAAGAAGGCACTGATCGTGGACTCGTATGCCAAGTTCCGCGTGACCGACACAGCCAAGTACTACACCGCGACCAACGGCGAGGAGAATCGCGCTGCGGGTCTGCTCTCCCAGCGGATTAACGATGGCCTACGTAATCAGGTGGCGGTGCGCACCGTGCAAGAGGTGGTCTCCGGTCAACGCGATCAGCTGATGCAAGCCATCACTTCGCAACTCAACGAGCTGGCGAATGACGAGCTGGGCGTAGAGGTGATCGACGTGCGGGTGAAAAAGATTGATTTGCCCCCCGATGTGTCAGAGTCGGTCTATCGCCGCATGAACGCTGAGCGTGAAAAGGAAGCGCGTGAGCTGCGCTCGGAGGGTAAGGAGCTGGCCGAGGGTATTCGCGCGGCTGCGGACCGTGAGGTGACGGTGATCGAAGCCAATGCCTTCCGTGATGCGGAAATCGTTCGCGGTAACGGTGATGCCGAGGCGACTCGCATTTACGCGGAGGCTTTCAATCAGGATCCCGAGTTCTACTCGTTCACCCGCAGCTTGCAGGCGTATCGAGAGACCTTTAATGCAGGTGGTGATGTCATGCTCCTGCAGCCCGACAGTCAGTTCTTCCAGTACCTGCGTAATCCCGATTCGGGCGACTGAGTCGATCGTAAATAGTTGGGCGCGCTCTGCGCGCCCAATCTCTCCCCGGGTCCCCTGTGTTATTCTCGGTCTGAGCGCTTTCTGCGGCACCACGCCCTGACGGAAAACAACGATGAGCACTGAAAATCGCTGGCTTTTGCCAGAGGGTATTGATGAGCTGTTGCCCGAACGCGCGGCGCAGCTGGAGACCCTCCGACGCTGCCTGCTGGACCAATGTTCGAGGTGGGGGTACCGCTACGTTATCCCGCCGCTGGTTGAATTCACTGATTCATTGTTAATTGGCTTGGGCGCCGACCTCGACGTGGTGACCTGTAAGTTCATCGATCAGATGAGTGGCCGAATGCTCGGGGTCAGAGCCGATATCACGCCACAGACGGCCAGAATGGATGCGCATAGTCTGGCCGAGGAGGGCGTGACGCGACTGTGCTACGCGGGCTCGACGCTGCAAAGCAGCCCGCAGTCCGTGATCAGCGGCCGGGCACCGATTCAACTGGGCGCGGAACTGTTCGGTAGCAGCGCCATTGAAGCAGACAGCGAAATCATTGGGCTGATGCTATCGACGTTTGAGTGCGCCGGCGTCAGCCGTCCTCTCACCCTTGATATCGGCCATATTGGGATCTACGACGCCTTGTTTTCCGACGCCGGTCTCGAACCTGAACTGGAAGATCAGGTATTCGATGCACTGCAAAGAAAGTCGGTTCCGGATATTGAGCGGCTGTCAGGCTCATTGCCTGCGAGAGAGGCCGAGCGACTGGCACAACTAGTCGCGCTGCACGGCTCCCCTGATGTGCTGGCCTCCGCCCGGGCAGTGTTTCCCGATGACCCTGCGGTGATGGCGGCGCTGGATCAGCTCGATATGGTGCTGGCCGGGGTACACCAGGCATTTCCCGACGTCGGTGTGTACGTGGATCTCACAGAGCTTCGCGGCTATAGATATCACACGGGTTTGGTCTTTGCGGTCTATCTGGAGGGTCGCGGCTCAGCTGTCGCTAAAGGGGGCCGCTACGACAATATTGGCGCGGTCTTTGGCCGTGACCGGCCTGCCACGGGGTTTGCGATAGACCTTAAGGCATTGGTTGACGATGCGCGGCAGAGTGAGCCAGCCGATGTGCCGGTGATCGCGCCACAGTCGGACGATGCCGGGCTCAGGACTGCAGTGACAGCGTTGAGAGCAGCGGGTCGGACAGTAGTGATGGATGTCGCCCCCGGTGTTGATTTGCCCAATGCGGAGCGACTGATAGTGAGCGACGGCGAGTGGATCATTGAGGGGGCACTTCCTCGTGAGTCATAACGTGGTCATCCTCGGCACCCAGTGGGGCGATGAGGGCAAAGGCAAGATCGTTGATTTGCTGACCGAGCAGGCCGATGCGGTGGTGCGCTTTCAGGGTGGCCACAACGCCGGCCATACCTTGGTGATCGGCGGGGAAAAGACGGTGTTGCACTTGATCCCATCGGGCGTGCTGCGCGTGGGGGTGCAATGTTTGATCGGTAATGGTGTGGTCCTCTCGCCCGAGGCGTTACTCAAGGAGATTGATACGCTCGAATCCAGCGGTGTGCCCGTGCAGGACCGCCTCAAGATTTCCGCTGCATGTCCATTGATTTTGCCTTACCACGTGGCGCTTGATCAGGCTCGCGAGGCACGGCGGGGCGAAAACAAGATCGGTACCACGGGCCGCGGTATTGGCCCCTGCTATGAGGATAAGGCAGCACGCAGGGCGCTACGACTGGGCGACTTGCGCGACCCGGCACGATTCGCTGCGTCTTTGGAGGAAGTACTGGATTATCACAATCATGTTCTGCAGCACTACTACGGTGTGGCCACCCTCGAGCTGTCGCTGGTGCTGGAAGAGGCGCTGGCCCACGGTGAGCGCCTGATGCCCATGATGGCAGACGTCACTTCACTGCTTCACGAGTATCGCAAGACGCAGGCGCGCTTGTTGTTCGAAGGTGCTCAGGGTTCCCTGCTCGATATTGATCACGGCACCTATCCATTTGTCACAAGTTCTAATACGACAGCGGGCGGCACCGCGACCGGGTCAGGATTTGGTCCACTGTTTTTGGACTACGTGCTCGGTATCACGAAGGCATATACCACACGGGTGGGCTCAGGACCTTTCCCAACCGAGCTATTTGATGAGACCGGCCTGCGGTTGGCCGAGCGGGGACACGAATTTGGCGCCACGACGGGGCGCCCTCGACGCTGCGGCTGGTTCGATGCCGTGGCGTTGCGCACAGCGGTTAACATCAACTCGGTATCGGGCCTGTGCTTGACCAAGCTCGACGTTCTGGACGGACTAGAGGAAATCTCTGTTTGCGTGGGCTATACCAATGACGCGGGTGAGACGGTGACCAATCCCATCGATGCCGTGGACTACGAGAATTTGAGACCGGTCTACGAGTTACTGCCTGGATGGAGCGAGTGCACCTTAGGCCTGAAATCTCTGGACGCTCTACCCACCAACGCGAGGGCTTACATCAGCCGGCTGGAAGAGTTGGTTGGCGCGCCCATCGACATTATTTCTACAGGCCCCGATCGCGAGGAGACCATACTCCTGCGACATCCGTTCGGCGGCTGACGAGTCCTGTGTGGAGCAGTTATTCGCCCCCAACATTCACGGTAGCCAAATAAAAACCGAGAACCAGCTGATCGACCGAAAAGGATGGCATTGGTCAGATGGAATGAGCATTTGCCAAATATGGTGAGTACGAGCCTTGCGAGTCGGCAGATGGGACAAGCTTCAGCTGTTAGTGATGTTAGCCGAGCGGGTCGTAAGGGATAAGGCGCGAGCCCTTTGGGCAATAGAGTGGGTGCCGCGGCATGCCCTGTGCCGTGACACCAAGGCACTGGGCGTTATGGATCAGGTGAGCCACGCTGATCGCTCTCTCAAACAGCTGCCCGCCGTTGCCCCAGGCTGCCACGAGTAGTTGTGACTCGGCGCCCGCCCGCCGCAGCCAGCGGTTGGCAGCCGGGCCGACGGGGTCAGATACCTCGGAGAGAGTGGCAGGGTCGGTGGCACGAAAGCTAAAGAGATTCACCAGTAGCAAGGATCCATACCCCCATTGTCGGGCGAACCCCATACACCGCCTCAGTGTCGGATCATCTGTCAGGGCATCGGCGGTAGACGGGTTCAAACCAATGAATGCACATTGGTGCCGGGCGCTGTCCCATTCTCTTCGCAGCCAGTAACGAAAACGGCCGCAACGCGAAAATCCCGCGCTCCCAGCCACCGGAGCACAAGGACCCTTATTCACGGACAATACATTCGTCGGTTATGGGGCCTTGGTCTGGAGCGGGTTCCTGGTAGATGTCGATAAATCGATGTTGCTGTAACTCCCGCTCGTGATACGTCCCGTCATGGCGAGCAAGGCAAGTCTTGAAGTAAGGCTGCTGATCTTCCGGGTACAGCTCGGCCTGCAAATTCGCGGGCTCGATTGAGCAGCCCGATACGCTGAGTCCCGCAACCAGTAAGGGGAGCAGAAGCGCGGCACTCCGCAGTGCTCCGCGTCGTGAGTCGTCCAGAATCGGCTTTGATCGGCACATGTTATGGTCCCTAACGAGCGTATCTTTGTGAGGCGCTGGTAGCATGACGGCAACGTTGTGACCTACCACTTTACTGATCGGCACTGCAGCGACGCAAATTAAGTGTAGTGACGTGAAACAGACGCTAACTGCAATGGGGGGCAACATGATTTTATTGACGGGCGCGACCGGGCGCGTCGGTTCCGCAGCCGCCAAGGCGCTGGCGCGAGCGAGCGTACCTTTTAGAGCCTTTGTCAGAGACCCCCAGAAAGTGGCCTTCGATCCCGGTGCGGCGGAGATTGTGCAAGGTGACTTGAATGATCCGGCTATCGTCGAGCAGGCGTTGCAGGGCGTCAGCCGCGCGCTCATCGTGATGGGTAATCATCCGGACCAGTCAAAACTAGAACTTCAGTTCGCCAGCCTTTCCGCCGAAGCTGGTGTATCGCATCTGGTGAAAGTGTCATCGATGGAGGCGGCCCCTGATGCCACCGCTACATTGCCCAAGAATCACTACGATACCGAGCAGCACATTGCTTCGTTGGGCATAGACTGGACCTTTCTGCGTCCCAATTACTACATGCAGAATATGCTGATGTATGCGGGCTCCATCGCTCGAACCAACAGTTTCGCTTTGCCACTCGGCACCGCTAAGACAGCCATGATCGACGCCCGGGACGTGGGCGAGGTGGCGGCAGTGGTCCTTACCGGTGAGGGGCATGCAGGGCAGGCCTATCGATTAACGGGGCCTAAAATGATGGATTTTCATGAGGTGGCGGCGCGTATTGGAGCAGTGTTGGAGCGTCCGGTCGCCTACGTGGCGCAAAGCCCTGAGGCGTTCCGCGAAGTCCTCGGGCAATTTATTAAGTCGGCATGGCAGCTCGATGCCGTTTGTGAACTCTTTGCCGAGATCGCCGCAGGGTCGCTGGAAGAACAGACCTCGACCACCGCAGATCTCTTGGGCCGTCCGGCGATGGATCTCGAGACTTTCACCAAGCAATTTGCCGGTGCGTTTGCGCCTGCTAACTAGCTCATCGTTGTTTGCAATGTGGATGGAGCCTAACTAGGCTGTCGCTCTCGGCACGTCACCGCGGTGGTCCACCGATCGCCAAGGTAGACGGACTTCACAAAATAGATAGGGAATATGTTTATGCCTCCAATGACCTTGCTGGGTTGGTTTCACACGGTGATGGGTGTGATCGCCATCCTCACGGCCGCCTACACGCTGTATCAGCATCGCATCATTCGCGCCGCAGATAAGTCGGGGCGTGCCTATCTTCTGATCACATTGGTGGTCGCGGGTTCGGCGTTGGCTATTTATAACCAGGGTGGCTTCGGGGTGGGTCACATCCTCGCGGTAATCACCCTGACGGCCCTGCTCGCCGGTTACTTGGTAGAGACGCTGGCGCCATTTGGTAAGTGGTCTGTGTATCTGCAGACAGGGGCCTACACGGCTACTGTGCTCTTTCACATGATTCCGGCGATTACCGATTTTCTTAGGCGCCTGCCGGTGGGCGATCCCTTCGTAAACTCAATGAACGCTCCGCTGGTGCAGAGCTTTCACCTGGCATTTTTGGCGGCGTTTGTGGTGGGCGTGTTGGCACAGTGGATGTGGCTGACCCGAGCGCGAAGCTGAAACATGCTGTTTATGCTCATCACGCTCGGGTTCGTGGTCGTTGTGACGGGCTGCATGATTTTGATCAACCGATGGATGGTGTCCCAGCGCCCTGAGCTGCCGAGCGAATCTGAGGACAACGACCCGCCCACTCGGACTTGATTTAGATCAGGTCTCTCCGAATGGAGCTTTTGCTCGGTCAGGTCATGCCCGTCCCCAGCCATGCGCTGGCGGCCATAGCTGCGGTGGTTTTGGGTGCTGCGCAGTTAGCATCCGCCAAAGGGACAGCGCGGCATGGCACCTTGGGCTGGGCCTGGGTCGGCCTGATGAGCTATGTGGCAGCCTCATCACTTTTTATCAGTTCACTGAGCCTCTGGGGCGCCTTTAGCCCGATTCACGTGCTCAGCATCTGGACCCTGTTCTCACTGGTGATGGCGGTTTACCACGCACGTCATGGCAATATTCGTCAGCACAAGATCTGGATGGTGCTGCTCTACATTTTCGCGCTGCTGGTGACCGGCGTGTTCACGCTATGGCCAGGTCGGGTGATGCATGGCGTATTGTTCGGCGTCTAGTACCCTGTAGCAGGCTACCCATGGCACCAGTGCGTGCTGACCCAATCATTGGAGACCAATAAGGAGCGGCTAGTGGGAATGATTTCTGGCGCCTGTTTTTGCAAAGCGGTGCAGTACGAGTTGCTGACCGAATCACAGATGCAGGGCTTGTGTTACTGCACCGATTGTCAGGTGGTCGGCGGGAGCTCGTACTGGGCGTCCTACGCTGTGGCACCCTCCGACTTTCGATTATTGGAAGGAACTCTGACCGCCTACACCTATGATCCGGGCTCGGGCCGCGAGGTGACCCGCCACTTCTGCGGCACCTGCGGCACGCAGATCATGGTGCAGTCTGATGAACTCGTCGTGGCCTCCGTAAACGCCATGACTTTCAGTGACGCCACGCGATTCACCCCGCAGATCGCCTACTTCGGTGCCAGCGCACCGCGCTGGTGTGAGGTGGATCCGCGCCTCACCGCATTCGGGGATACCGAGTGACGTTACTCCTCGTTTATTTGGCGATTGCCATTGGGGTCTCATTCCTCTGCTCTGTGCTGGAGGCTGTCTTGCTATCCATCACGCCAAGCTTCTTAGAGCAACTGACCCAGGAGCGGCCGAAATCGGGAATGGTTATTCAGTCTGTGAAAGACCGCTTGGATGAATCCCTCTCGAGCATTCTCATCCTCAACACCTTCGCCCATACCATGGGGGCGGCGGGTGTCGGTGCCCAGGCACTGCGCGTATTTGGCCCCGAGGCAGAGACCTTGATTGCGGTCTTGCTGACCCTGGCGATTTTGTATTTTTCCGAGATCATCCCGAAAACTCTGGGTGCGACCTATTGGCGGCAGCTGGCGGTACCGGCGGCGTTTGCCATCCGGTGGCTGGTGCGGTTGGTGTATCCGCTGGTGTGGGTATCGACGCGCCTGACGCAATTGCTCGGTAAAAGCCACAAGGACGAAATCACCCGTGAAGAAATTCTGGCGCTGGCGTCTCTCGGGCGCAAAGACGGCGCGCTCAAGGCGCAGGAAAACGAGTATCTGGTAAACCTGCTAAAACTGAGCGATACCCAAACCAGCGAGATTCTCACGCCGCGCACTGTGGTGCACATGCTGGACGAGGCCACCACCGTCTCAGAAGCCCTCGGCCTAGAGGCCTCTCGCCATTTCACGCGTATCCCGATTTTTCGCGACTCCACCGACAACGTGACCGGTATGGTGATGTGCGTGGCCCTGTTTGAGGCCGAGCGGGAGGGCGGTGCGGGTGATGCGATCGCCGCTTATGCACAGCCTGTGGTCCGTGTACCCGAGGAGCTGCCTGTCTACCGACTGCTGGATCGCTTTATTCGCGAGCAGGCACATCTGGCCGTGGTCGAGGACGAGTTTGGTCAGACTGCGGGCATTGTCACGCTGGAGGATGCCATTGAGACCCTTCTGGGCAGAGAGATTGTTGACGAAAGCGACGCCGTGGCAGACATGCAGGCGCTGGCGCGAGATAAACATCGCGAGCGACTCGAGAGTGTCGAAGAACAGCAGGGCGGTTGAGGTCAACCGAAACTAAAATGTGCCTGAACCAAGCAGATTGATCAGAGAGGACAACGCTATGCCTTTAAACGTGACCATCAATGGTGAGCTGGCAGACGTGAGTCACATTGACCCCGATACGCCCCTGCTGTGGGCTTTGCGCGATCATCTGGGTTTGGTGGGGACCAAATATGGTTGCGGCATCGCGCAGTGTGGCGCTTGCACCGTGTGGCTGGACGGCAGCCCTGCCAGAGCCTGTCAGTTGCCTTTGGGGCAGCTGGAGGGTCGGTCTATCACCACCGTCGAGGGCCTTGCCGGTGACGCCTTGCACCCTGTGCAGCAGGCGTGGGTCGAGCACGACGTGGCGCAGTGTGGCTATTGTCAGGCGGGTCAGATCATGTCGGCGGCAGCGCTGCTGGCGCGTAATCCGGCCCCCTCTGAAGAAGATATTGATAGAGCGATGGCGGGTAACATTTGCCGCTGCGGAACCTATGTGCGGATCAGAAAAGCTATTCAGAGCGCGTCTTCCGCAATCCACAGCGGCGTCGCGTTTTTTGATCCCGGAGAACCTGGTTTGGAAGCCAGCCCAGTCGATTCAATGGAGGTGAGCTTATGAGTTCCAAGGAGATGAAAGTCCGCCTCAACAGACGACAATTTCTCCAGTTTTCCGGGCTTGGCTTGGCCCTGACCGCCGGTGGTCAAGTGATGCAGGTGGTGGCCGAAGGTCATTCTGATGCCTCGACG
The DNA here is from genome assembly GCA_913052635.1 of uncultured Halieaceae bacterium. Lineage (GTDB taxonomy): Bacteria > Pseudomonadota > Gammaproteobacteria > Pseudomonadales > Halieaceae > Luminiphilus. The sequence continues at coordinate 2,248 of CAJXDE010000060.1, read as the reverse complement.
TTAAGCGCCTACATTACCGTGGCCCGAGACGGCGTGATCACCATTGGGGCACCTAACCCGGAGGTGGGTCAGGGCGTGAATACCTCGCTGCCGATGATCATTGCCGAAGAGCTGGATGCCGCTTGGCGCGACGTCCAAGTGATGAATACTCCGGTTGATGATGCGCATTATGGCGCCCAATTTGCTGGGGGTTCACTGTCGGTACCGATGCGCTGGGACGAGCTTCGCCGGGTAGGCGCGACAGCTCGAGCCATGTTGCTGCAGGCGGCCTCCGCGGAAATGGGGTTGCCGACGGCTGAGTTGAGCACACTAGACTCTCGCGTCATACACAAGGCGTCGGGCCGGAGTCTCTCGTACGCCGAGCTGGCGCATGGCGCTTCAGAAGTGCCTCTTCCTGACGCCGATAGCGTGGCACTGAAGAGCCCTGAGCAGTATCGGTTACTGGGTAAGCGCATTACCAATGCATCAGCTGCTGCAATCGCTCAGGGTGAGGCGCTTTTTGGTATCGACGTACAAGTTCCCGATATGGTGTATGCCAGTTATGTAAAATGCCCGCACATCGGGGGGCGACCCGTTTCGGCGAACCTTGATGAGATTAAGGCCCAGCGCGGCGTGATCGATGCTTTCATCATCGAGGGTGAGCCCGGCCCCTACCAATTTGATATCCGCAACTCCACTCAGGTCTCACCCGGTGTGGCGATTGTGGCGCGCGACACCTGGGCCGCTATGCGAGCGCAAAAACTGCTCAAAGTGCAGTGGGATACTGAGCCAGCATCAAGAGATGACAGCGAACAGATAGCTGCAGCCGCGAAGGCAGCAGCAGCCCGAGGTGAGCAGGCCACAACGATCAGCTCAGCCGGCGATGCCAATCAGGCACTGCTGGATGCTAAGACTCACTCGAGGGCGTTTTACAGCGCGGACTTTGTGTCTCACGCTCAACTGGAGCCACAAAGCTGTGTGGCGCAGGTGACGGCGCAGTCAGCAGAAGTCTGGACGTCCAGTCAAACCCCCTCAGCGGTCGATCAGCTGTTACCGGGCTTGCTGGCGCTCCCGGCCGAGGCTGTGACAATCCACTCGGTTCGCGGTGGTGGTGGTTTTGGGCGCCGGCTGTCCAATGAGTATGTCTATGAGGCCGCACTCATCTCGCAGCGTGTGGGTCTACCTGTGAAAGTGCAGTGGTCGCGAGAAGATGACATGGCCTTTGATTACTTTCGCTCGGCGCTCTATCTGGATATGGAGGGGGGGGTGTCTGACGAGGGTCGTCTCGCAGCTTGGAAGCTTCATGTTATCGCGGGGTCTTCCGACGAAGAAGAAGCCAACTATGGCGGGACCTATCGTGAGCGGGACTTCCCTGAAAAGCGGGTGCCGCACTACAACATTGCGACGACGTTGATTCCGTCGCAGACGCCGACGGGTGCGTGGCGCGCGCCGTTCTCCAATATTTACGCGTTCGCCGAGCAATCGTTTCTTTGCGAGCTGGCTGCGTCCGCCGGTCTGGATTACCGCGACTTCTTGGTCGATCTTTTGGGAGAGGACGAGTGGTTCAAAGACGGCGACCGCAATGCGCTGAATACTGCCCGCGCCAAGGGTGTCATCAATGCTGCCTGCGCTGCCGCTGAATGGGGTCGTTTCTTGCCCGCACGGCGGGGCCTGGGGCTGGCCTTTTTCTTCAGCCATGCGGGACATGTGGCCGAGGTGGCTGAAGTGAGTGTGGACGCAGACAAGAGACTTACGGTCCACGATGTTTGGGTGGCCGCGGATGTGGGTCAAGTAATCAATCTCAGCGGCGTTGAAAATCAGATCGAAGGCTCGGTGATTGATGGTTTGAGCGCTATGGCCGACCAACGCATCACAATTCGAGAGGGGCGCATTCAGGAAACCAACTTCGACACTTATCCGCTCTTGAGAATGCCAAAGGCGCCGAAGGTCCATGTGCAGATGCTGGCGTCGGGATACTCACCAACTGGGGCGGGAGAGCCGGCGCTGCCACCTTTGGCGCCGGCCGTAGGTAACGCGGTGTTCGCTGCCTGTGGCGAGCGCATCCGCGAGTTACCGGTCAGCAAGGCTGGTTTTATGGTTTAGCCGCAAGGTGGCGAGTGGTATCGCACTAGCGCCTCTGGCGCGCAGGCGGGATTCCGTCTGACGCCTCGGCATTGCCTGAACATAAAAAGCTGGCATGAGCCGGTTTTTTAATGGTGCCCAGGAGAGGACTTGAACCTCCACGCCCTTGCGAGCACTAGCACCTGAA
>CAJXDE010000059.1 GCA_913052635.1 uncultured Halieaceae bacterium | reverse complement strand
CATCAAAAATGTGAAAGCCATGGTCGCTGTCGTTGTGGGTGCGCAGACCGATCTGCGCAGAGTACGCCGGTGAAATGAGCCCCTGTTGTGCGGCGTGATAGAACATTGTGCCGTGATCAATCCGCTGGCTGTCTTCTGCCCAAGTGTCGGAATGGGCGTCGAAATGAATCAGTGACAGCTCACCATGCTTCTCGGCATGTGCCCTGAGGAGGGGATAGGACACGAAGTGATCGCCTCCAATGGACAAGAGCGCAGTGTCTGTAGCGAGAATCTGGCGGGCACACTCGTAAATCTCATCCGGCACCCCGGCGGGGTTACCCGCATCAAAATCACAGTCGCCGTAATCAACAATCGCCAGTGTTTCGAGCGGAGAGAAGCCCCATCCCACTGCTTTACGCTCCCAGGCGAGGCTCGCCGACGCCTCGCGTACCCCACGTGGGCCAAACCGACTGCCGGGACGGGCGGTGGTCGCCAGATCAAAGGGAACACCCAGCACAGCGACATCAGCGTCGGCCAAATCGCGGGTATAGCGACGGCGCATAAAGCTCAGGATGCCGCCATAGGTGGCCTCCTCGGTCACGCCTTTGAGGCTCTCGCGAAGCATTGCCTGATCGGGGGATGAACTCATATGTACTTCTCTGGTGTCGTTATTCTCGGCCAAGCAAGTTAATCACATAACCTGCGGCGAAACAGGCGAAGGCGACCATACTGATCGGCGGCAAGCCTCTATGCCAAACCGCGGGTTTTCCTCAGGAAGTCGCCACCATGATGGGACGCTTGCCGTCTTTGCCGTATAGGTTGACCTGCAGACTCGAGATCGCATGCACCAGAATAATCGGCTCGATCTTCTGCTTGCCGGTCCAATAGATGTTGGGGAAGCGCTCGAGAATACGCTCATAGGCCATCTTGAGTTGTAGCTGCGCCACACGATTACCCAAGCAACGATGCACGCCGTGGCCGAAAGCCAAGTGCTTGTCGACGTTGTCGCGCATCATGTCGAACTGATCGGGATTGGGGAACACGGAGGGGTCCCGGTTCGCCGCGCCGTACCACATGATCACTTTTTCATCCTTGGCGATGCGCTGCCCGGCGATTTCAGTGTTTTCCATCGCGGTGCGCCGCATGTGCATCACGGGTGACACCATGCGCAGTGCCTCGTGGGACATCCGCTCGATCAAAGACGGGTCATCGAGCACCATCTGCCGCTGCTCGGGAAACTCGGTTAGCAAGCGAATCGTGCCAGAGAGGGAATTCCGGGTCGTATCGTTGCCCGCAAAGATAATCAGAAGCCATGAACCATCCAGATAACTCTGTGACAAAGGCTTTTCGTCCAGCTTGGCATTGGCAATGGTGGTCAGCAGATCCTCGCGCGGGTTGCGGATGCGGTCCGCCATGACCCGCTCACCGTAGCTGAACATATCGTGCAGGATCTTTTCAAAGCGGAACGGGAACGAAGGCTCGGCGAGCAGCATCCGGAACGGGTGGGTAATGAATTGAGGAGCAAGCTCGAGGTAGTGCATCCACTTGATGATGTCGGCGCGGTCTTCCTCATCGACCCCAAGCATCTCACATAGCGTGAACATCGGCAGCTCGATGGAGAACAGCTTGGCGAAGTCCACCACCGGACCCTGCCGCTCCATGTTGTCGAGCAAGTCGTCAACCTTTCGACCGACACGTTCTTTTAGAGTCTCGATATACGCGGGGAAGAAGAAAGCCGCTTGCTGGGTCCGCAGGTCGCGATGCAGATCCGCGTCAAGGTTAATGAGCGAGTTGTAGGCAGCATACATCAGCCGCTCGGCCTTGCCTTTGTCGTTGCGCAGCACGCTCATGTTGATGCTGCCGCGCTGAGACGAAAAGATCTGTGGATTGAGCTCTACGTGTTTGACGTCATCGTATCGCACCACGGACCAGAAGCCGGAGGATGGCTTCTTGATCTGTGACCACATCACTGGCGCGTCTTCGCGCATACGGCGATAAAAATCGAAGGGTTGCCCGCGGGTCCAGGAGTTGGTCACTCCCAACTTGAAACCGGGCAAACGCGGATAGATCTCATCAAAGACCGGGTCGCGCGCGCCGTTATCGAGCAAAATGTCATCGCTCACAGCGGGATGATGGGTTATCGGTTCTGCACTACTCATTGGGGTCCTGATTCACATGCTATGTCAGCTGGGGCCGCAGAAGGCCACAGCGATCTTCTTCGGGCAGATCATGGGACTCAAGGTCGCATCATGCCAGTTAAGGGTCTTTTCTGGCCAAATATCCCGCGTCCTATTTGAGCACTAGCGAGCAGATATCATACCAACCGGCTTAATTTAACGACACAAAGCCCGTTTGACCTTGAGCGCCGTATAATCCGCGTCGTTTCCCTGTGAGACCCCGTTTTGCGGATCTTTTTAACCTGCCTGATTACCCTCTGCCTGCCCTTATTAGGCCAGGCCGAGTACTCCCGCACCTACCTCGACAGCCACCCGCTGCAAATGGCTGTCGTAGGTAAGCTCGATATCGCCTATCGCATTGTCGAGCCGGATCCCGACAAACCCAAGGCCGTGGTCATCATGGGCTTGGGGGGTTCGAATGTAGCCTGGGGTGATGCACTGATATCCGGGCTGGCCAACGGCGGCTATGAAATCCTGTTGCTGGATAACCGCGATACCGGCGCCTCGACCCGTTTCGATGAGTGGGGCCAGCCCGTTTTATGGTGGGAACTTCTCAAATACCGGCTGGGTTTTTCAATCAACGCGCCCTACACGTTGAACGACATGGGGGCCGATATTGCAGGACTTATGGACGCAGTGGGCTACGATGAGGCGCATATTGTCGGCGCTTCAATGGGCGGCATGATTGCCCAAATTGTGGCGGCCCAGTACCCCGAAAAAACGCGCAGTTTGATCTCGATTATGTCGACCACCAATGCGCCGCATCTCCCGCCACCGACTGACGAGGCTGAGATGAGATTACGCAATCTAGCCACCGGTGAAGCAGAAGCGGACCGCGAGCAGTCCATTCGAGATCGGGGGTTTTACCCGGAATCCATGCAGCGCCACCTGATGGCCATCTTCAAAACTGGAGATCGCTCAGACGAGGTGGCCACCATTGCCGCACCCACCTTGGTGTTGCACGGAGCGGATGACGGTTTGGTGCCACCAGAGCATGGGCGGCATACCGCGTCACTGATTCAGGAATCCCGCTTTTTGCTGATTGAGGGTATGGCGCACAATATGCCCGAGGACATTATCCCGCTGCTGGTCGACGAAATGACCGGCCATATGGATGCCGTTGAGGCAGGTGCTCTCGCCACCCGCTAACTGACAACATCAGCTCGCGTAGACTTCGGCAAAGACCCGATCAAAGATCTCAAGCTCTTCGATGCGGCCCATGCTGACCCGCGAGTAGGTGTCATAACCCTCATAAATTCCGCGGATTTTTATGTTGCGAGTCGCCATTTTGGCCTTGAAGACGTCTGCGTCGCGTCGAATGTCTGCGTAGACAAAACTCGTCTGCGAGGGCAGTGGCTCAATCCCGTGACGCCGGAAGGTGGCATTGACCATCTCACGGCCCTGAAGAATCTTGTCGCGAGAAAAAGCGATGAAGTCCTCGTCGAGGTAGCTGTGATAAGCGGCGTACAGCCCCACGCCATTGCGCCAGGCCATCACGTTGTCGTTGACCACACTCACGATATCGGGATGCCCCATCCCATAGCCCACACGGAGCCCGGCCATACCGAAGATCTTTGAGAAGGTCCGTGTGATGAGAATATTGGCACCACCGCGCACCAGATCCACCATCGAGGTGTATGCCGGCTTGTCGGTGAGTTCGTTGTAGGCCTCATCGATCAAAATGGGCACCCTGGGGCTGACCTCTCTGCAGAAACTGCGAAGCTCATCGCCATCGATGGCCATGCCCGTCGGATTATTGGGATTACAGAGATAAACCAGACTGACCGAATCATCGACTGCGCGTGCCATGGCCTCGAGATCTATGGCCATGTCGTCGCGGAGCGGCACCCGGTGCACGGCGACACCGAGCTTCTCGGCGTAATGAAGGTGGTCGGAGTACGTCAGCGTGGGTGAGATCACCTTGCCGTGTTTACCAAAGGCCATCATTGCGGCCTGAAGACCTTCGTTCGACCCGGAAGCCAAAAACACCTGCTCACGATCGAGCTGGTGGCGGGCCATAAACAAGCCCATCAGATCGTCCTCAATGGCGCCGGGGTAATAAGAAGTCTTGGGCAGAATCTTGGCCACCTCGGCCAGCGCCTTCGGGCTGGGCCCATAGGGGTTCTCATTGAACATCAGGCGGATCTGGCCGGGAGGTATCTCCACCTGCCCCATCGTCAGAGGCGACAATGCCAGCCCTGCCGTGCCCATCACGAGCCCCTGCAGTGCCCGCCGGCGGTTGAACGAGGACACCCCCGCCGCCCGCCCGGACAGCAAAGCCATTGCGGAGGGCAACGCCTCGGGTCGTGTCTGTTCTGCCATGGGTTCTGTTGGATGCTGCGTCATTGCTCTTCTCCTAATAGGCGGTGGCGGGTTGTCGCGCGCATTAGGTGCACACACCTACGCCGCCTGTGTAACTTCGAGTACCACCATTTTGCAGATCGATTCTTCCGAATGGACATAGGGCTCCTCGCAAAGTTGTTTGAGTGCCGCCCTACCCGATTCCACAATCTGATTAAGCACCTCGGGAAAATGCGTCTCCTGCCAGTATTCCTCACGCACAGTACAGCAGACAATCCCGCCGAGCCGCGTAACGCGAACCAGCTCATCAAGCGCCTCAGGCACCACATGCGCAGAGGTGAAGGCCCCGACACAGGTCACGCCGTCGTAAGCGCCTGCGTCAATTGGCAACGCGGTATTCATATTCATCTGCTGCAACTGCTGATAGACGTCTTTTTTGGCTGCCTCAGCGAGCATTGCCGTGGAGTAGTCGATCCCGTCGATGCGCCTGAAGCCACCCTTCGAGAGAGCTACCGCCACCAGACCGGTCCCGCAGCCGGCATCGAGCACCCAAGCGCCCTCGGGTGCTAGGTAATGGCGCAACCAGAACAAGGTGCGCTCGGGACCGCTATACCCCCAGGTGTCATTCACATCCTGGTCATAACGAGCCGCCCAATCGTCATAGAGATCCATGAGCTCGTCAGTGGATTTGGTATTGAGCACCTGCTCGTGAATGGCCGTTTGCTTGCCCAACTTCCGCCTCTGTGTTTTTGCACACCCACAGTCCATGACCGGGTTTTCGCTTTATCGTGCGTGCCCTGCCCAAAATGACACTGACAGCGGCTGACAGACCCTATCTCCTGCGCAGAATTAGAAGCCTAAAACCGCGTCGCAAACAGTTAGTGTGGCGTGACTTAACGTGGCACGCCTCGCTCGTCTAACAACGACGCCAATGGGGCGAGATACGCCTGGTAACGCTCCCAGAGATTCAGGGCATCCCGGTAAATCGGCTGCCGAACCTGCTCGGAGCTAGCGGTCCGCACTGCACGATCTTTCTCATAGTAGCGCAGGCAGGCCGCCTCGAAATCCAGCTTGGCGTGAGAGAGCAACCGGCTCACTTGGGTATCGAGATCGTCAACGACCTCTTCATACTGGACCGTGAGTAGACCGCCGGGAAAGACGGTGTGCCAATGGTCCATCAAACGCAGATAGTCGGCGTAGTAACGACCGATATCCTCCAGCGAATAGGTAAATTCCTGACCCCGGGCAAACAACTGCTTGAAGTTGGCGAAACACGCTGCCATGGGATGGCGCCGCGCATCAATAATCGTGGCATTGGGCAGGATGGCTTTAATGAGCGCCACGTGCTCCCAATTGTTGGGTAACTTGTCGATAAACCGCGCCTTGCCTCTGCGATAACCTGCCGCTAAATCGAGGTACTGCTGGCCCCGGGCCACGCGCTCTTCAACCGTGAGCTCATTCAGGATACGGGGGTAAAGCGGCTCCTCACCGCGATCCCTGCCAGCGACCATCTCACCGATCATTCGGCCGATAAAGGGCAGCTCAGCAGTAGCTTCAACCTGCGAGTGGCTCGCCAAGATCTGCTCTAACAGTGTTGAGCCAGCTCTCGGCAAACCAATAATGAAAATCGGCTCATTGGAAGAGTGCCCGTCACCATCCCAGAGATCCGCGCCGCACCGCGCAATCAGTTGATCGACTCGCGCGCTAGTTTTGTCGCCGTCGTAGCCACTGATCTGGCGTTTGATAGCATTGCCCTCGGCGTAGGCGGCAAAGGATTTATCGTATTCCTTCCGGTCTTCCAGCGCCTTTCCCACGGCGAAGGCCAAATGAATTTTATCTTCACTTGGCTGCGTCAGACCGGCGAGCTGAGATTGCATCCCTGTCAACTGGGCGTCATCAAATCGAAACGTCTTCAGATTCGCCAAGCTCCAGTAGGCCTCCCCCGCCGAGGGCTCTACCTCAACAGCGCGGCGGTAAGCCGCAATCGCCTCCTCGCCTTTCACCCCGTAACGTAGCGAGTGGCCGTAGCTTGTCAAAATACGCTCGTTATCCGGCGCCTGATCCAGTGCTTTTTCAAACTCAACATGCGCTAGCTCGAATCGCCCGGCCAAAGAGAGCGTGGTCGCAAATTGCACCTGATGCGCCAGGCTGTTGGGCTGCGCTTTTCTGAGCTGTTCATTCTCAGCCAACGCTTCGTCAAAACGCTGATGCCGTGCAAGTGCCGTCACGTAATTTGTCCGCGCCACATGAAACTCCGGTGCCAATTCGAGACAACGCTCAAGGAGCAGTATCGCCTCGCCAACCGAGCCGATTGAGATACCCACCTCTGCCAGCAGCCGAATAGCGTCGACATCATGTGGACGCCGCTTGAGATACTCACGGCAAATCCCCTCAGCAATGCCAAACCGCCCTTGCCCCATCAGCTCGAGGGCCTTGTGTAACAGCGGATCCAGCTCCTTGTTACCCATCGCCTGCCGATAGGCCTTGGCGGCGCCCACGTCATCGCCCTCAGCCGCACGCACCTCGTAGAGGTCCCGCCAGGCAGCGATCATCTTAGGGTTCAGGGTCACAGCCTGTTCCATGGCCCGGCGCGCCTCACTCAGACGTCCCAGGCCTTTCAGCGCCAAACCCAGCTCGTGGTGGCCAATCTCGAGATCGGGGTCCACGCTCAGGGTGCGGCGCAGCAGCGGCTCAGCCTCGGCGTGATCACCCGAGCGACGCAGTGCAAATCCATGCAACATCATCAGGCGAGGGTCATCGGGATCCTGCTGCCGGGCTTCTGCACACAGGTCTCTCGCACGCTCCGCATCCTGATTTCGCAGGGCGTCGCTGGCTTGCGCGAATAGTGTGTCGACAGATGACATGGTCAGTGCGGTGAACTCGTCTGTGGGCAGGGTGTGACAAACAACGGGAGTATGGAGTCCACACCCCATCAAAGCAAAGGGCGCCTCTTGAGGCGCCCTTTCCGTTCTTACCTGAGCTTAGCAATCAGAATCGCTGCTGCCATCTGAACCCGATAGTGCGGGGCTGGTTGATGGTCACGCGTTGATCCCAGTTCACGTCATTGATCCAGACGTCACCGCGCTCATCCGTCAGGTTTTGCACGTATACCTCTGCAGTCCAGTTGCTGCGCTGCAGACCGAATGAGGCATTCACGACATCGTAAGAGCCCTGCAACTGCCGGAAACCACCGAACAGATCGTTGTAGGAATCACCCGTGTACATATAAGCCGCCTGAGCAAACCACTCGTTGGCAAAGGTGTAGCGGGTAGAGAGATTCCACTTCAGCTCCGGAACACGCGGGAGTCGCGAGCCGGCCGGCGCGTCAGGTTCTGGACTGCTCGCCGAGCGACGATAATCTTCCGTCAACGTTGAGTCGAGGAAACTCGCCGCGCCGCTCAGCGTCCAGTTGTCGGTAATCATCGACGTAAAGTCGAATTCAAAACCATTACTCTCGGCGTTACCCACGTTGAAGGTCAGCGTGATGGGTGAGATGGAGGTATCCAACCGCGACAGCTGGAAGTCATCCCACTCCTGCCAGAATGCCGCTGCGTTCAAACGCAGTCGGCCATCGAACAGCGTTGACTTAAAGCCAAGCTCGTAAGCCGTAAGGATGTCAGACTCGAAGGCGCAACCGATGTTCACGTTGCCCTGACCACCCAGACCATCTGGGATCCGCGTCTCACAGAAGCGGTTCAGGCCACCTGGCCGGTAACCCTCACCCCAAGTGGTGTAGAGCATGATGTCATCCGTTACGCTCCACTCCAGGCTGGCGCGGTAGACCTCATCCTTGTCCGTGACCGTGCGGGCCGTTGAAGCACAATCCGCACCGTAGTTACTCGCAGGGCGATCACCTTGAGGGCCGAAGCCCCCGCAGGGCCACCAGATAGTTCCCGAGAAGCCGTCCAACGTACTGTCGTAGTCAAACTGCCGGGCACTACCCGTGATCGTGAGCCGATCGGTGATATCAAATGACACTTCCCCAAAAATTGAGGTTTCCTCGTAGTCGCGGCCAAAATCAGTAGTCCAGTAAATATCTGGCGCATCGACCGCGGCTTGCGGTGTTTCGGCCAAGCCGAGCACGTGCCACTCGCTATCGCTGGTGTTCTCTACCTCGACGCTGTAGTAACCCACCATATAGCGGAAGCGCTTATCAGGGTCAGACGTATAGCGCACCTCGAAGGTTGTGCGGTCCTGCTCCGAGTCGTTGGTGTACTGCTGGCGAGGGTCACCACAGGTGCCAAAGTAGCTCACGTAGCAGTTGTAGTAGGGCTCTACATAACCCGAAGCAATGTCCTGGTCACTGTACAGCGAGTAGTCGCTGGCGATCTCATACTCCCGATCCAGCATCGCGGCTGTCGCCATGAGCGTGCCGCCAAACAGCTCGCCTTCAATCTTGGCGGAGTACTGGCTCCACTTGTCATCCATCTTCTCAGGAAGTAACAACATGACCTGCAGATCACCGATAGTGGGGTCATGATCCCAGACGCCCTCACGCTCAAGGTCCTGGAACATCGCACCCGCGGTAAAGGTCCATGAGTCATTGAGATCGATACGCAACGCAGCACGACCACCGAAAGTTGTCGCCTCGTTGAAGTTCTCCTCGACCACATCTTCATTGGTCACGGTGACGTCAGCAGCGATGGCACGAAGCGGGCTGTCTGCTGGCAGCCCAGCGCGGATGTTACTGCGGCTGAAGGTATGGCCACCGGCGACGTTATCGATGTAACCACCGTCGCGCTTGTAAAAGCCCATCACGCGCAAGGCGGATCGCTCGCCCAGCGGGATGTTCACAAAGCCCTCGGCGCGGTAACTCATGTCACCACTCTTTGGCTGACTGCCATCGAGGCTATATCCGCCAGAGAACTCATCCAGCTCGGGCTGGTTTGTCATGATCCGAATCGCACCGGACTGGGCGTTGGCACCGAAGGTCGTGCCCTGCGGGCCGGCCAGCACTTCAATCCGGTTGATGTCATAAATATGCGGGTTGAGGTAGGCGCCCACCAGCGTGACGGGTTGCTCATCCAGATACACCGCTACCGCCGGGTTGGCACCGAGCAGGCTCTCACCACCACTCGAAATACCGCGGATATAGATACTACCCGTGCTTGGTCCAAGTGAAATAAAACCGACATTCGGAAGCATCATCAAATAATCTTCCATATCGGTCACATTTAGGTCGGTGAGCTGTGCTTCACCAAGCACCGATACACTCATCGGAATATCCTGAACGCTCTCGGCTCGACGGGTTGCAGTTACTAGCACCTCTTCCAGGCTTTGCGACAGCACCGGAGCACTGATCGACATTGACCCCACCACACCACAGGCGGCCGACACTGCTACAGCGAGTGGTCTGCGAACCTGTTGGCGTTGAAGTAGTGGGGAGACAAGTGACTTTTGCGTTGTTTTCATTTGTTTTTTTCCTCTCGAACACACTCTCGTCAGAGTGGGTTTATTGGCAAATTGCATCCCTCGCGAGAAAACAGCAAAAACCGTCCCCCCGCGTTGCATTTGAGCGACTTTGTAACCCATAAATGGGGGCTAAGGCAATCACGGCACCCGCCTAATTCGGGGCATTCATCTCAGAGCGGTCTTTCCCCAACTGGACAATAGTCTGAGTCGGTGATTTTTACCAAGCATCAGGCAACCCTGCAGGCCACCGTTAGTCACTGTTTTTATTAAATTTAATGCCTTCGCGGGAGGACATTACGGTCGAGCAAGCAGGACCGCCGCCACACCTGTCGTCCAATACGTAGCGAGAGCACCGGCTTCAGAATCCGCAATAAGCTGTCTGAATACCCTCTTATTGGCCATATTCATTCGGTCAATTAGTTGCGCGAGCCAACTCTAGGGCAATTGGCAAAAGCCAGCGTCGGGTTCAGACTAGCTGACGCTATTGTCCGAGAGGCCCCGCTATGAACATTCCAGAGCCCGCCAGAGAGGTCCCGGTCATTCATGAAACCGAGGTCTTGGTCGTGGGGTCCGGCCCGGCAGGGTTGGCCGCCGCACTCGGTGCCGCCCGCGCGGGTAGTCAGGTCACCTTACTGGAGCGGTTTGGGTGCTTTGGCGGCAACATCACCGCGGTGGGGGTGGAAGGTTTCGCCTGGTATCGCCACGAACACACGGTCGATACCGAGGGCGTCGGCATCGAGTTTGAAACACGTGCTCGGGACATGGGCGCCGCAGTGAAGGAGCCTCAATCGGACAGCCACGCCATCGATGGCGAGGCCTTTAAGTGGGTGGCTGACACGCTGGTGGAGGAAGCCGGCATCACGCCCATGCTACACCGGCTTTTTGTTGCCCCGATTATGGAAGGGGGCGTAATCAAAGGCGTGATCGTCGAGAGCAAGGCCGGCCGCGAGGCGATTCTAGCTGAACGTGTCATTGACGCCACAGGAGATGCCGATGTGGCACACCGAGCGGGAGCAACCACCCTCATGCAAGCCAAGGAAGACATGATCGGCGCCTCCGTCATGTTCTCGATGTCTGGGGTGAACAAGACAAGATTTATCGAGCACGTTAAAGCCGACCCACAAACCTATCGCGACTGGGCTTACGGACAATGGACCGTCGAGACCGCAGGCAAGGAAGATGAGATGTTCTCGCCCTTTTTGCGCAAGCCCTTCGAAAAAGCCCGCGAGGCGGGGTTGATTCCCGAGCACCTCGATACCATCGCCGGCACCTGGGGTGCGCTTTATGATACCGGGGATCTTACCTACCTGAACCTGGTCCACCTGCTGGGCTATGACGGCACCGACCCGGATGACCTGACCCGCGGTGAGATGGAAGGTCGTAAGCAGGCCATGCTGGCGATTCAGGCGCTGAAGCAGTACACCCCGGGCTGCGAAAACGCCAAGTTACGCAATTTCGGCATGACCTTGGGCATTCGCGACACAAGAAAGATCGACGCCGCCTACAACATGACCGAGGCCGACGTGCGGGACCAGGGCCGGTTCGAGGACAGTATCGGTATCTTTCCCGAATTCATCGACGGCTATGGCATTCTGATTCTGCCCACCACTGGCCGTTACTTTCAGGTCCCCTTCCGCACCCTGCTACCCAAGGGCGTAAAGAATCTGATCTGCGCGGGTCGCATTACTGGCGGTGACCGCGTGAGTCACGCGGCGACGCGCAATATGATGTGCTGCACCGTCACCGGGCAAGGCGCCGGCGTGGCGGCAGCGGTTGCTGTCCAGCAAAAGCGAGGCTTCGAGGAGCTGGATATTGCTCAGGTTCAGGCCGAACTGAACCGCCAGGACGTGCGCCTGCACTGACGGCGTACCGCAGCCCATCACCCGATAAACATGAACGATACTTGCACACAGGCTTTGCGCGGATTGGCTCCGGGAAAGCCGCTTGCTGATGCACAACAGCTACTCGAGGAAGACGGCTGCATGATGGTAGCCGGATTGTGCGATCCGAGCTTGGTTGCACACCTGCTCGAGGTCTCGCGCCATCGAAGTGGCGAGGTCATGGCCGCGTTAGGCCCGCAAACGATCGGCATTGGCAGTGCGGCCGGTTTCGACGAAGTCGTGCAACGATCGCCCGGGCGCTGGGACATTCCGATCTCTCCTGATGAGTTTGGCGTGGAGGATCGCGCCCTACCCTGGTGGCCACTGATTGCCGCCGTCCTCGGCGAGGATGCCGAGCATTCTTTCAGCGGCGTGGTGTATTCCGACCCGGGCAGCCCTGCCCAGTGCTGGCATATCGACTCACCGCACGTCAGTGCAGACCATCTCCCGGCCCATGCGCTCAACGTCATGATTGCACTCCATGACACGCCGCTGGCAATGGGCCCCACTGAGCTAGCAAGGG
>CAJXDE010000058.1 GCA_913052635.1 uncultured Halieaceae bacterium | reverse complement strand
CCCATGAGTGCGCCATCCACCAGGGCGGCGGGGCCCAATGCGCAGTTACCCAAACAGAAAATCGGCTCATCGACACCGGTGAGCGCGGCCAGTTCGGTGTCATCGCCGCAGGCTGCAGCCCACTCGGCTTTCAACTGTCGTCCACCAACCGCCTGGCAGGCCTCGGCGGCACACAGGCGCACCGGCACCGCAGGGGGCGGGGTATCACGGAGATCGGCATAAAAGGTGAACACGCCGTGTGTGTCGGCGCGGGAGACGTTACAGGCCTCGGCAATCATCGCCACGGCATCGCCGGGGACATAACCAAAGTGGGCCTGCACGGCCTGCAGGCACAGCAAAACCGGACCGGGCTCGCTCGCCACGATCGGGGCGATCAACGCCTCGGCTGCATCAGCCTGCCATTCTGGATAACGTACGTGAGTCATTGTGCGACCCGACCTCCCCCAGCATATACATTCAGGCGGTCTTCCCGCGTGAAACCTACCAGCACCAGTCCATGGGCGCGGGCTAAGTCCACTGCCAGCGTGGTCGGTCCCGATACGGCAACAATCCCCGCCATGCACGCCCTGAGCGCCTTGGCGACGATCTCGTAGGAGACCCGTCCACTGACCACCAACACGTGGTCGGTGAGTGGGTATTCCTCGCTGAGGAAGGCACTCCCGATCACTTTATCTACCGCATTATGGCGCCCTACATCCTCGCGTACCACCTGCAAACTACCACCCGGGGCGATGATCGCCGCGGCGTGCAGAGAGCCCGTGAGCTCAAACATTTTCTGCTCTTCGCGCATAGCGGCTACCCACGCATGCGCCTGCTGCGGAGTCAGCTGCCAGCCCTCGCTGTGCAAGGCGACGCGGGGCTTCGGCGTGGCCTCAATCACCTCGGCGCTGCAGATACCGCAGGAGCTCGACGTCAGATAGGCGCGGGCCTTGGGGATCTCCACCGAGGCCGCCACGTCAAGGTGCACCGTGTCGACTGCTTCTTCTATGCCTTGAGAGCGAGACGCTGCCGCACCCTCTCGCTTAATGGCCATGACATCCGTGCGCGCAGCGAGGTCTGTCTCGCTGGCAAGCCAGCCGACGGCCAGATCTTCATCGTGGCCCGGGGTACGCATCGTGGTCGCCAGAATGTCGCCCCCCACCGAGATCGAGAGCGGCGCCTCGACCACAACGGGATCGAAATCGTCCTGCGATGACGCGCCGGAGGCCGTGACCGCGCTCACGCGCCGCACCGGCCTGGGATCCGTCGCGTGAGAAGTCACTAGAAGAGGCCTACGATTTGTCCGTCGACGACGTCGATCTTCTCGCTCGCCGGCGCCTTGGGCAGACCGGGCATGGTCATCACGTCACCACAAATGGCCACGACAAAACCGGCACCCACCGAGAGCCGCACCTCGCGGATATCCATCACGTGGCCATCGGGCGCACCTTTTAATGCGGGATCGGTTGAGAACGAGTACGGGGTCTTGGCGATACACACCGGCAGGTGACCGTAGCCGCCGTCGGTGAGTTCCTTGAGTCGGTCGCGCACCTTGCTACTCGCCGTGATTTCACTCGCGTGGTAGACCTTGGTCGCCACCGCCTCGAGCTTCTCCCACAGCGACAGCTCACCGGGATACACAAACGAGTTATGCGGCGTGTTGGCCGGCGTGGTGTCGGCATCACAGATCTCGGCCACCATGTGCGCAAGGTCCGTCGCGCCAGCACCGCCATTGGCCCAGTGGCTGGAAAGCGCCACCTGCACGCCCAGCGCCTTGCAGTGCTCCATCACCAGCTCGACCTCGGCATCGGTATCGGCCACAAACTGGTTGATCGAAACGACTGCGGGCACGCCGTAGTGCTCGCGCAGGTTGTTGATGTGACGATTCAAGTTAGCGAGACCGGCGCGCAGTGCGGGCAGGTTCTCTTCACTCAGATCCTCGCGTGCGACACCGCCGTGGAATTTGAGCGCGCGAATGGTCGCCACCAGTACCGCTGCCGATGGGCGGATGCCCGCCGAGCGGCACTTGATGTCGATGAACTTCTCGGCACCCAGATCGGCGCCAAAGCCCGCCTCGGTCACCACGTAGTCGGCGAGGCGCAGGCCCGCCATGGTGGCGATCACGCTGTTACAGCCGTGGGCGATATTGGCGAACGGCCCGCCGTGCACAAAAGACGGTGTGCCTTCGAGGGTTTGCACTAGGTTGGGTGACAGCGCGTCTTTCAGAATCGCCGTCAGCGCGCCTTCTGCTTTCAGGTCAGCCGCCGTAACCGGCTCACGCTCGCGGGTGTAACCCACCACAATGCGGCCCAGACGCTTTTTAAGATCATCGAGGTCGGTGGCCAAGCAAAAGATCGCCATGATTTCCGAGGCGACAACAATATCGAAGCCGTCCTGACGGGGGTAACCATTGCCCGGGCCACCCAGGGAGACTGTGATGTCACGCAAAGCGCGATCGTTCATGTCTAGCACGCGCTTCCAGGTGATGCGACGCACGTCGATACCCAGCGCGTTGCCATGATGAATATGGTTGTCGAGCAGCGCGGAGAGCAGATTATTGGCCACGCCGATTGCGTGCAGGTCACCGTTGAAGTGCAGGTTGATGTCTTCCATCGGAATCACCTGTGCGTAACCGCCACCGGCCGCGCCACCCTTCATGCCAAATACGGGGCCCAGTGAGGGCTCACGCAGGCA
The DNA here is from genome assembly GCA_913052635.1 of uncultured Halieaceae bacterium. Classification (GTDB taxonomy): domain Bacteria; phylum Pseudomonadota; class Gammaproteobacteria; order Pseudomonadales; family Halieaceae; genus Luminiphilus. The sequence continues at coordinate 9,771 of CAJXDE010000058.1, read as the reverse complement.
GATCGCCACGTTCTTGCCGATGTGCTTGAGCGCGTCACCGAGGCCTACCGTGGTAGTCGTTTTGCCCTCGCCCGCAGGCGTCGGGCTCACAGCAGTCACCAGGATCATGCGCGCGTTCTCGCGCACCGGCCGTTCAAGTAACCAATCCAGACTGACCTTGCCCTTAATGCGGCCATAGGGCTCGAGCGCCTCATCGGGAATATTGAGTGCCTGCGCAATCTCAGTAATGGGCTTGGGGGTCGCGGCCTGGGCGATTTCGATATCCGATGCCATGAATGTTGCTCCGGTGAATGACTAAAACTGTGAGGACGTTTTACGGTGCAGCGCATTCTGTCGTCGAATCATGGACAACACCACAAAAACCCCCAATACACCAAGCCCTCAGGCTCGGCGGGCGCCATTATTCTGAGATTTATCGGGCATGGCAAACAGAGAAAAAGGGCAATTTGGTGCGCATTTGCAAAGTGTCGTTTTTTGACCTCGGGGTGTCGCGGAAAAGCCTTATCGCATGGCACTTTTTGGCGATTTTTGAGCGATTTTTCAGCGTCCACCGTGCCCGGCTTTTTAAGCGAGAGCGATCTTTTTAAGCGCGGGCGCATCGGCTACTCTTCACCCCTCAAAAACATCGTGCTGCACGGCACGACACAAAACTCAGGGGGCAACACCGTGACACAGAGTTGGGATCTGCTGATTCAAGGCGCCAAGGTATTTGATGGGAGTGGCGCACCGCCCAGCATTCAGGATGTAGCCGTGCGCAATGGCCGGGTCGCCGCACGAGGCGACAGCCTGCCCGCCGATGCCGCCGCGCAGGTGGTCGATGGCAGCAACCAGTGGCTGGTGCCCGGTATGCTCGATATCCATACCCACCTCGACCTAGAAGTCGACGTAGAGCCCGCGCTCCCCGAAGTGGTGCGCCACGGCACCACCACCGTGCTGGTGGGTAACTGCAGCCTAGGCACCAGCTTTGGTACCCAGCAGTCTGGCGAGCAGGAACCGATCGTTGATTGCTTTACCCGGGTTGAGAACATCCCCAAGACCGTATTGCGCAAAGTCGCCGAGAAGATCACCTGGGACAACACCGGGGATTACATGGACCACTTTGACGGCATGCCGCTAGGTCCCAACATCGCCGCCTTTGTGCCCCACTCCATGCTGCGCGTGGAGGTGATGGGCCTTGAGGCCAGTGTGAGCCGCAAGCCAACCGAGGCCGAGCTCTGCAAAATGGAGCAACTTCTTGAGGCCGCCATGCAGCAGGGCTACATGGGCCTCAGCACGGATGGCCTGCCCTTTCATTACCTCTCTAACGACCCCAACACCGAAAAGCGCATCCCGACCCAGTTCGCGAGCTTTAAAGAGCTGCGTCGGCTGCTGAAGATCGTGCGCAAGTACGATCGGGTCTGGCAGACCACGCCGATTATCGAAAACCGATTGATGGCGCTCTTTTACTTCACGCTCACCAGCGGGCGTCTGTTTGGCAAGCCGCTCAAGACCTCGGCACTGTCTGCGATGGAAATGACCGCGGCACCCAAGACCGCCAAGCTGTTTTTGAATGTGGCGAAGCTCCTCAACACCCGCCTCTTTAAGGGCAAGCTGCACTTTCAGGCGCTGGGCACGAACTTCCGCGTGTGGTCCGACGGCATCGTGAGCCCGCTGTTTGAGGAAATGAAATCGACCGCGCAGCTCATCGCCAAAGAATACGAAGACCGCGAAGGTCGCATGGCGCTTTTAAATGACCCAGAGTGGGTCGAGCTCTATCGTAAGGAGTGGATGCACGGCCGCACCGGCGGTGACTTTGCCAGCTGGAAAACGAAAAAGGGTTTTCCGGATTCACTGGTGATTCGCGACGGCAGCATGCTGATTTTTGACGGCGCCCCGGTAAGCGATTGGGACGGCGAGTCGATGGCCGATGTCATGGCCCGGGTACAGCGCTACCACGGTGGCGAGAGCGCCGCGGCACGCTCTGATGCCGAACGCGAAGCGTTTGATTTGTTCCCCAAGATACTGCGCGATGACGCTGATTTTATGCTTCACATGATGCGCACCTACGATAAGAGCTTCCGCTTTTATGCCGACATTGCCAACAAGGACAACACCGCCACGCTGGGCTTTTTGCTCGACGCGCATGCCCTGCCCGGCTTTAACGACTCCGGCGCGCACATTACCAACATGGCGTTCTTTGACTCCAACCTGATGTCGCTGAAACTGGCCAAGGAGCGAGACGAAGCCACCGTGGCGCACATGGTGAAGCGCCTGACCTCCGAGCCCGCCGAGATCTTTGGCCTGGACGTTGGCTCACTGGAGATCGGCGCTCAAGCCGACATGGTGCTCATCAACCCCGATGCACTCGATGGGTGGCAGCCCGACCAGACCCGCAAGCTCGAGTACCGCGAGATCTTTGGTCACGAGCAAATGGTGAACCGACCTGAAGGCATCGTGGATTCGGTGTATATCAGCGGCGTGGTGGCCTGGAAAGACGGCGCCGCCCAGGCAGCACTTGGCCAGCAGGCTTTAGGCCGGGCACTGCGAGCGGCTTGACCCTCCTGGTAGCCCGGGAACTCTGGGCGGTCTTTGACAATCCATTAACAGTGCTGTGTGCTCTTCACATGACTTCATTGAGGCAACCGATTTCACCCCTGTCTCGCTCCATGCTTTTGCGCGAGCGCTCTCAAATCAGCGGGTACAAAAAAGCGGGGGCCAACATCACCCCCGCTCACGGCTACTAATCCCCCAGGATTATTCGTAAGAGAGCTCTGTGGCTTTGCCAGAGAACACTCTATGCACGTAGAGAGTGTAACCCAAGATGGCGGGCAATGTGATGATGGCTCCCCAAAAAATAAATTGCAGCGACTCGGTGGCGGCCGCGGCCTCCCATAGCGTCATGCGGCCAATCACGATATCAGGGTAGATACTGTAGGCGAGGCCAATTGCCGCCATCATGCAGATGACCATGAGCGCCACAAAAATAAACCAGCCGTAGCCCGCGTGGAGCACCTTGGGGCGGCGTAGCATCCAGTCCATGCCAATAATCGCCAGCGCGCAGCTCATGGGAATCGGCAGGAGCCCGATCGCATCGGGCAGTTTGAACCAACGATCAGCGATATCCGCACTCACCAGCGGGGTCGCGATAGAGACCAGTAAGAGCGCAAACGACATCGGTGGGAGCGCAAGCCGGCACCAATGAGCGGCTTTATCAAAGAGCTCGTCTTCGGTCTTGATCAGGAGCCAGGCCCCGCCGAGCATGATGTAGAGCGCGGGCAACGTGAGCGAGATCAAAATAGAGAAAGCCACGCTGATCACATCGCCAGTGAGGCCGGTAATGTAGGCACCCAGCATCCAGCCCTGGGCCATCGAGGCCATCAGGGAACCCAAGGCGAATAACTTGTTCCACATGGGTTGGCGGTGATCGGCCGACTTCACGCGGAAGTCAAAAGCCGCGCCCCGCAGAATGAGCCCCACCAGCATGATGGTGACCGGGATGTAGAGTGCGGTGAGGATGATTCCGTGGGCCTTGGGGAAGGCAATCAACAGCACCCCTACTCCCATCACGATCCAGGTCTCGTTGGCATCCCAGAAGGGCCCGATCGAGGCGATCATGGTGTCTTTCTCGGCGTCGGTACCAAAGGGCAGCAACATTCCCACGCCGAGATCAAAGCCGTCGAGAATCACATAAAGCAACAGCGACAAGCCCATTGCCGACACGAAGAACAGCGGCAGCGCCTCGCTCATGCAGTGGTGCCCACCAACGGCGTACCCAGCGGGTTGGAGCCTTCCTCAAGGGACTTGGCCGGCTTCACCGCCATAATTCGTAGCGCCTTCATGTAAGCAATCATCAACGCCAGGTACAGGCCCACGTAGCCAAACAGCGTGCCTGCTAACGTTGCTGACGGGTGCTGCGCCACAACCTCAGTGGTCGACACCAGCCCCTGCACAATCCAGGGCTGCCGGCCGATCTCGGTCACGTACCATCCTGCCACGCTGGCCACCCAGCCCGAGAAGGTCATCAGCGATACCGCCTGCAGCGCCACGCCACTCAACCTGTCGCGCCTAAACAGCTGCCACACGCCCCACCAAGAGACCAACAGCATGAGCGTGCCAACGCCGGTCATCACGCGGAAGGACCAGAATACCGGCCCCACCGGGGGGTGCTCCTCAAAATCGTTGAGGCCCTTTACCTCGCCTTCAGGGTCGTGGGTGAGAATCAGGCTCGCCGCATTGGGGATCTTCAACGCATAGTGGGTCTCACGGGCTTCCTGATCTGGTATACCAACGATAGTGAACCCAGCGCCCTTTTGGGTCTCCCAGATGCCTTCCATCGCCGCCACCTTCGCGGGCTGGTGCTCTAGGGTGTTCAGGCCGTGCAGGTCCCCCGCCAAAATCTGCAGCGGGATCACCAGCGCGGCGGTGTAGATGCCCGACTTCAGGACCAACTTGGTCGCGGGACCATCGACACCCTTGCGGGTTCGATAGGCACACACACCCGCCACCAAGAACGCCGAGGTCAGCAGACTCGCGAGCATCATGTGGGTAAAGCGGTATGGGAACGACGGATTAAAAATAATCGCCGACCAGCTCTCGGCAAAGAACTGCCCCTCCCGGATCTCATAGCCCGCGGGCGTATGCATCCAGGAGTTGAGAGCCAGGATCCAGAAGGCCGACAGCGAAGTGCCAAAGGCCACCAAGAAGGTTGAAATCAGATGGGTGCGGTTGGACACGCGCTGCTTACCAAACAGCATGATGCCGAGGAACGAGGCCTCGAGGAAAAACGCGGTCAGTACCTCGTAACCCAGCAAGGGACCGGCGATGTTGCCAGTGCGCTCCATAAAGCCCGGCCAGTTGGTGCCGAACTGAAAGCTCATGGTAATGCCCGAGACAACGCCCAAAGCGAAGGTCAGCGCATACACCTTGACCCAAAAGTTATAGGCGTGCTCCCAGTAAATGTTGCCGGTTTGGGTGTAACGCACGCGGAAGAACAGCAAGAACCATCCCAGCCCGATCGTGATGGTCGGGAACAGGATGTGAAAGGTGATGTTCGCTGCAAACTGGATGCGCGAAAGTACAAATGGGTCGAGTTCCATGATGCACCTATTTTTTTAAGGCCGGAAATATACGGAACTTGGGCCCCAAACGACGACTTATCGGTATGGCTTTTTGTCATGCGCCACATTCGTGAGATTTATGGGCTTTCGCTGGGGGATTCATGGTGGTTTTGCTAGAAGTAGGCCGGGTGAGCGCGGGCGATTGTTTACGACGTAGACATGCAGCAAGGCTTTGACACCATTCCCCAAACGCTGCAGCGCCTGTGCACCGGCGAGAACTTTGGCAAGCAATTGCTCAAGATCTAGGGCACTCTCGCCATGGGCAACCCGCGGACCTTTAGTGCCGTCTTACTGCGCGGTGGCTGCGCGACCAGCACAGGCATAGAATTTCGTCTCAACCGTGGTGCGCTAGCGAGTTCGTCGTCGACTTCAGCGAAAAGTAGTCAACTGCAAATATTCTTCTAAGTTGTTCTCAATCCATTCGAGGCTTTCAATTTTATTAGCCTGCCAATCATCTCGCCTCAAAATGCCAACTAACCCATGAACTGAGGCCCAAATATTGACAGCTTTTATCTTGAGATCTTTCTCTGACGCCTCAGGCATAAAAGGTCTCAGTCCCTCGACTAACCCATCAAAGGATTCATTGAATTGCGCTTTTAAGTCAGGGTGCAGGTGCATATCAATATCTATATTCCCGAACATCAAGTCGTAAATATGCGGGTAGTCCAGCCCGAAACGGATGTAGTGAGCGCCGTAACTAGCAAACGAACTAGCATTGTTTCTACCCTCATTCAGCAATTCGAACCCCCGCCGCATCAACGCCGCTTTAAGTTCGCTTTTGTCTTTGAAGTGCCTGTAAAACGCAGTGGGTGAGACGCCCGCTCGCTCTGCCACCTGTCGCATATTGACCTTTTGCCAAGACTCAGCGACGCAAATTTCCCAAGCAAATTCAACAAGTTGCTGCTTCAGATTTTCTTTGTGATAGCTCAAATAAAATAAATGTTTACAGTGTAAACATATTCCTGTAGCCTATGTGAACATAGTAAACATAGCATGGAACACATTACTTCGTAATTAATCGAGAGATCCATTATCGCTGACTGAGGATTATCCGGTGATCAAATATCTTTGTAGTCTCTCGCCCCTTCTATTGTCGTTTCAATTGAGCGCAGCAACCTTGGACGTTGAAGTCCAAGGCATCGCGAAAGGCGGTGTGCTCAATTTAGAAATCTGCAGCTCCAAGGAAGCCTTCGAATCCGATGATGATGCCAGTGGGGTTTTGGCACGGGTTGAAGAAACCGTTGGCGAGGGATCATATCAACGCTCCTTCGACATCCCGCCAGGCACTTACGCCATTAAATTACACATCGACGAAAACGAAAATGGGGAGCTTGATACAAACTTTTTAGGCATACCCAGAGAGCAGTATGGGACCTCAAATAATCTGCTGTTTTTAGATTTTGAAGCAGCGTCATTTGTGATCGATACCTATGAGAAGGTTCAAATAGATTTGTGACGCGGGCGGTATCTGCGCGCGTGGAACAAGGAAAATGAAAGGAAATTATCAGATGGCTACAACGAGTAACCGACAATACAAAACGTTATTTCAAACTGTCTGCGAGGCGCCCATTAAAGCGCCCGTGGACGCATTTAATCTGCATGACTGGGTTTTTGCGTTATCCGATAAGGATTACCAGACGACCGCGAGAGGGCATATTGGGGCTGGATCAAGCATCCATACCGATGGCACACAAACATCGGTCAACGTAGAAAGTGTCGGAGGAAACCTGTTAGTTCAACACTATGTTGCAGAAGTGAAACAACCTGATTACGTCAAGATGGTGTCGCACTCTGATATCTGGCTCATGAAGTTGGTACACACTGTCGTAAAAGTGACGTGGGAAATGCGACTGATTGCAGTTTCTGAGAGTGAGTGTAAGTTCCAAAATACGGTATTGGTTGAACATCCTCATTTCATTATGAAAATCTTGTCAGCCTTGGCATTAGGCGGTTTTTTTGTGCGAAAGCATAATGAAGAAGAAACACCTTTATTTGCTCAAAACCTCTATGAAAGGACGTTCAAACAAAAACCTTATTGATAGGGTCACCCCCACTCACCTCACCTCACCTCCCCCACAGGGAGCCCCAAAACCCCATGCGTTATCTACGGACTCTGAGTGTTGTGTTGCTGCTGGCCGGATGCGCCAGTGGCAGCGGGCAAGCTGAAAACGAGCAATCCAGCAATACACCTATCACTCAACCTACCGACAGGGAGTGGCCCGTGAGCGCGCACTACGACGGCAAACGCTTTTACAACACCAGTGGTGCCGACAAGGGCGCGGGGGACATCAGCAAGTTCCTGTGGCAGAACCTGTGGAACAAAGAAAAGTGGCCCAAGGCCATCGAGAACCCGCCCGCCGACCCCATTGTGGAACGGGTGACCGAGGGCGTCCGCACCACCTACATTAACCACGCCACGGTGCTAGTGCAGGTGGCGGGCCTGAATATCCTCACCGACCCAGTGTGGTCAAAGCGCGTGAGCCCGGTGACCTTTGCCGGGCCCAAGCGGGTGCGCGACCCGGGCATCCCGATCGAGGCGCTGCCCGAGATCGACCTGATTCTGGTGAGCCACAACCACTACGACCACCTCGACACGGCGAGCCTTAAAACACTGCGCCAGCAGCAGGAGAAAGAGCCCGTGATTGTCTCGGGGCTCGGTAACGCCAAGCTCCTGAGAAAACAGGGCTATCAAAACGCACTGGAACTCGACTGGGGCGAGCATGCCCGGGTGGGCCCCGCCACGGTGCACTTTGTGGAGTGCCAGCACCGATCGGGGCGCGGCGCGTTCGACCAAATGAAAACCCTGTGGGGCTCTTTTGTGGTGGAGACCCCCGAGGGCGCGATCTACTTTGCCGGCGACACCGGCTACTCGCCGCACTTTAAAGCCCAGGGCGAGCAATACGGGCCCTTTGCGCTGAGCCTGTTACCCATCGGCGCCTACGAGCCCCGCTGGTTTATGAAAGACATCCACTTAAACCCCGAAGAAGCGGTGCAGGCGCATCTAGACCTCAACAGCCGACAAAGCCTTGGCATTCACTTTGGGGTGTTTCAGCTCACCTGGGAGGCGATCGACGCCCCCATTACCGACCTAGAAGCCGCATTAGATAAGCAAGGGCTGCCGAGGGAAACATTTTGGGTGTTGAAGCCGGGGGGCATTGCCGTGGCAAGCTTGCGCCGGGGGTCACAGTGATCAGTTCGCATCACCCTAGTCGCACTCCCCTATGAGGGAGCTTTGCGTTGATGCCTCAAACTGGCCTCATCATGCTTGACCCTCAATAATTTCGGCTCTAGCGTTGGTGCGGTCAATCGGCCTTGATCAGTTGACGCGAGCGCAACGCCGTATACTGACCGCCATGCCCGCCGCCCTTGACATCCTCCAGCAAACCTTCGGTTATCCCAGCTTTCGCGGCCCTCAGGAGACGGTTATTCAAACCGTCATCGACGGGGGTGACGCACTGGTACTGATGCCCACCGGGGGCGGCAAATCGCTGTGTTACCAGATCCCTGCCCTAGCCAGATGCGGTTGCGGCATTGTGATCTCACCGCTTATCGCGCTCATGCAGGATCAGGTCAATGCGATGCGTGAGCTGGGTGTGCGGGCCAGTTTTCTCAACTCCACGCTCGATGCGGCCACCGCGGCGGATGTGGAGCGCGCGCTGTTGGAGAGTGAGCTGGATCTCCTCTACATCGCCCCCGAGCGGCTGACGCAGAACCGAACGTTAGAGCTACTCAAACGCTGTGAGATCGCGCTCTTTGCCATTGATGAGGCGCACTGTGTGTCGCAGTGGGGCCATGATTTTAGGGCCGACTATTTGGCGCTCAGCCTGCTACATGAGCAGTTCCCCCATGTGCCCCGCATTGCCCTCACCGCCACCGCCGATGAACAAACCCGACTCGAGATCGCCGAGCGCCTGCAGTTAGAAGGTGCCGCGCGCTTTGTGGTGGGCTTTGATCGCCCCAATATCCGCTACCGCATTGGCTTAAAACACAACGCACGGCAGCAGCTGCTGGCGTTTTTAAAAGCGGAGCACCCAAACGATGCGGGCATTGTGTACTGCCTGTCGCGCAAGAAAACCGAGGAGACCGCCAGTTGGCTGGCCACGCAGGGCTTTACCGCCCTGCCCTACCACGCGGGGCTGCCAGCCGAGGAGCGGGCGGCACACCAGGCCCGCTTTTTACGAGAGGAGGCCATCGTCATGGTGGCCACCATTGCCTTTGGTATGGGCATCGATAAGCCCGATGTACGCTTTGTAGCGCACCTCGATTTACCCAAAACCATTGAAGCCTATTATCAAGAAACGGGTCGCGCGGGCCGCGATGGCGCACCCGCCAACGCCTGGATGATTTATGGCCTGCAGGATGTGATCAAACTGCGGCAAATGATGCAGAGCTCCCAGGGCAGCGAGCAGCACAAGCGCATCGAGCAGCACCGGCTGAATGCCATGCTGGGCCTGTGCGAGATCACCAGCTGTCGGCGCCAAGCACTGCTCGCCTACTTTGGCGAGACCTACCCCGAGCCCTGCGGTAACTGCGACGGCTGCCTCGAGCCCGCGCAAACCTGGGACGCCACCGAGGCCTGCCGCATGGCGCTGAGTGCCGTGGCCCGAACAGGCGAGCGCTTCGGGGTAAACCATTTAATCGACGTGCTCAAAGGCAAAGAGACCGACAAGATCTG
>CAJXDE010000057.1 GCA_913052635.1 uncultured Halieaceae bacterium | reverse complement strand
TTTGGATCATGCCGACGATTTTGCGCTTGGCCTCTGGATGGCGCGTGAACCAGTCTGCCTCACTATGCGCTGACTCCATCCCCGGCATGTAATGTCGACTGTCCAGAAAAATCTTCAGCGTTCTGGGGCGCTGAGCCTGTGGGATGTGTGAGAAATATTTGACGATCGCCAATAGACCCAGAGCACCATTGTCTTGCGTGATGGAAGGACCGTCGGTGTGGTTGACCAGCACGATCTGCTCGTCCTCCACTGTGCCGTAATGGGCGCCCGGTAAATACGCGATGTACTGGTAGGCGGTGGCCGTCTCTGTCTCGGCCTCAAGTCGCAGGGTCGCCGGCTTTCCTGCCTTTGCATCCATGATGACCTCGACCCCGTCTTCTCTGGAGAGCACGAGTGTGGGCGACTTGTATAGCCTCGGAACCGGAAAGGTATAGAGTCCCTGAGTACGCTCAAAGGCCATGTCATAGACGATGATGGCTCCCGCCGCGTTGCCATCTCTTGGAATCTGATCAAGACGCTGCGCCAGTTGCCACCAAATATCAAAGGTGAAGCTATCAGAGGGGTCGACGAATTCGAAGGGCGCTGGCAGCGTTTCAGCGTCGGTCGCGTGCTCGTAATCATTAAAGGTGTAATTGATCCGATAGTCTTCGCTGAATGGTGTCTGCGGGTGTGGCCGGGTGGGTATGACCACGATTTTGCCTTCGATGTCTTCTGGTGGATTATTGTGATCGTAGTAGACCAGCTCGGCTGTGACGCCCTCCGAGTCGGTCGAGCCAGAGTAGGCGCCGTAGCTTGCGACTCTCACCGCTGAGCCGTCTGAAATCAAAGACCACTGACGGTTATCTTCCGAGGTGAACCACCGCTCAAACTCCCAATTGTTCTTGACCCCGTCAATGGCGCCATAATCGGCCAGCGTTTGCTCTAGAAAGGCCATGTAGTTCTGCCATTTCTGGCTGCCGGTCAGTGTCGGCAGATTGTCATTCTTTACCAAGGCCCACTGATAAGCCTCATCGGTGGTGATCACCCAATCAGGGTTCAGCTCAGTCAGATGAGGATGGAGAAGCTCTGTGTGCGGAGCCCCAGCCCCAAATACTGGGGTCGCTAAGAGCAGAAGTGACCAAATAGAGCGACCCATGACTATTTTCGTGGCCGTTGTTGTATGACCAGTTGATCCAAGTGATCTCGGGAAAGCAGCTTTCCTTGATGAATCACACCTTCAATGCTGCGGGTGTTGAGGATGTCGTCTATGGGATCGGCAGACAGGAGCACCACATCAGCCAGAAACCCAGCCTTGATTTGCCCCATCTCGTTTTCCAGCCCGAAGAACTCAGCCGGTTTCACTGTGGCGGAGTGCAGGGCCTCAAGGGGCGTCATACCCACCTCAACATATTGCTCGAGCTCGGTGTGCAGGCTGTAACCGGGAATGCTCCAGCCGATCGGCGTATCGGTGCCGGCCGCAATCGGCGCACCCGCCAAATGCAGCTCGCCCGTACGGCGCAGTGACCACTCGGCAAAGGTGGTATCGACCGTGTCTTCAGACGCTGCCAACGCGTCGCGGGCGTTACGCCATTCCTCACTGACGCTCGCAGGGATCAAATCCATCGCCCGATCAAAATCATCTCGATCAAACGGCACGTAGAGGTCCATGGAGTTCATGCGCAGGGTCGGCACCGTGATAGTGGCTTTGAGCGCTTCAGTGGTCTCGGAACACACCAGAGGATCCTCATTGGTGATTGCGGTGAGCCGTTGAAGTGTATGCAGTCTGGATCGCAACACGTTGCCTGGCTCGTTAGCCACATTTGCCAGCTCTGCTTGTCTGGTAGCGAGCCACAGTTCGGGATCGCTGACGCAATCCATTTCATAGTTACGTAAATGTTCAAGTGACTGCACTTGTGGCGCGACATCTCGGGCGCGCATAGAGAGCGGCACGTGGCCGTCGATAGGGAGATTCCTGGCGCCCGCTTCTTCGACGATCGCGGCAAAAACCTCGGGCGTGACCATCTCGTAGATTTTCAGAAAGCTCGCCCCGGCCGCATGAATCTCGGCAATGTTGGCGCGCGCTGCCTCGGGAGTGGGGTTAGCGATACCCAGCCCCGGGAAATTCACGCCGTCGTACACCACGTCTTTGCCATCCAGTAGTGGCCCCGAGTACCAGATGTTGGGTGCGTTGCTACCGGCGCTGCGCAAGGTGTCGACGACCGGCAATAGATCCTCAAGGAGCCCGCCGGTATCACGCACATTAGTAATGCCGTGGTATAGGAAAAGCCCCGCCATGGCATCGGTAAATCTTTTGTCGAAGGTGAAGTGAACGTGGAAGTCCCAGAGCCCGGGAATGAGGTACTGCCCGCTGGCGTCGATTTGCTCCGTGGCGGGCATTTCGGGGGCACTGTCGCTGTCGACAATATCGATGATGCGGCCGTCGTCGATGAGCACAGTTTGATTGCGGCGAATCGGGTTTACGGCGTCAATGACCGTGACGTTGCGGATCGCCAAGTCGACGGCTTCGCGGGCGTCTTGTGCGCAGCCAACTATGAGCGCGGTGCAGAGTGCGAGGGTGGTGAGGGCAGAGCGCGCAGTGCTTTTCATGATCGTCAACCTTTGTCGCGGTGACTTGTGATTATCTTGTTGTTATTTCAGTGGGTCGTGGTCCGGCTCGGGCGGAAAACGCTTTCCGGGCTGTCCGAATTCCCAGCGCGGATACTTGACCATTATTACCGAGAATAGCGCGCTGTTCAGCCAATTTTCCAACCACCTCCTGACGTTAGGGTAGGGCGCGTTTTGCCACCACGAGGGGTCGACGCCTGCAAACTGTCGAATAAACGGAAACAACGCCACATCGACGGCATTGGCTGCGTCACCACCCATCCAGTCAAAGACCGACAGCTGGTCTTCCAGTTTCTGGATAAAACCCTCTGCGCCTTTGCGGTAGTCCTCAGCGCTGTGCTCGGGGTGCCGCTCGGCATATTTGTAGCGGTCCAGCCAGTGCTTGAAGTTGCCATCGCATTCACTTATCCAGTCCGAGTCGAGCGCCACGCCATCTAGCCAGCCGAGCGGGTCGCGGTACTCGAGCGCCCACTGCATGACATCGAGGCTCTCTTCAAGCACCTGACCGTCTGAAAGCACGAGCACTGGTACCGTGGCCTTGGGCGATGCCGCTAGCAGTTCGGCGGGTTTGTCCTTCAGCAGCACCTCTCTAAGCATCACTTCCGCTCCCGATGCGGCCAGTGCCATTCGTGCCCGCATGGCATAGGGGCAACGGCGAAAGGAATACAGAGTGGGCAGGCTTGTCATCTGGCAACGATAGCGTGGCTCTTGCCTCTGAGCCAGCGCGGAATCTGCGCAGAAAATCCCCCCAAGGCCCGCGACTTTAGTACTATCCGGAGTCCAAACTTAACAATAAACGGGGTCAGATCATGGGGCGATTGGCAGGCAAAGTGGCTTACGTGTTGGGCGCAGCCGGGCGCGGCAATATGGGCCAGGTGATTGCACAGCGTTTTGCTGAGGAGGGCGCCACCGTTGCTGTAGGCGGCCGACATGCTGAAGAGCTCGAGTGGCTTGCTGGCGAGATTGGCGGTATGGCAGTGACCTGCGACATCACCAAGATGGAGGACATCAAGTCATCGATCGGCGCGATCATGGACGCTCACGGCAAGATCGATATTGCGGTAAATGCCACCGGCCTTGGCTTGCTTGCTCAGTTTGAAGAAACCACCGAGGACGAGCTAAATATGATGATGGACCTGCAGTTCAAGGGTCCCTATCAGTGGATGCAGGCGCTGGTGGGCGTGATGTCTGACCCCTCCTCGATCATTCAGATTTCCTCTGCAACAGCGACCATTCTGGTGGGTAACCACCATGCTTACATTGGCACTAAGGCCGGTATCGACCACGTGGTCCGTGGTGTGGCAGATGAATACGGCGCCAAGGGCATCCGCGTGAACTCGATCTCGCCGGGGCTAACGGCCTCACCGATGGCCGCACCACACCTCGAGACCCCTGGGCTGCTGGAGGCGTTCCTTAAGAACTATCCGCTGGGTCGATTGAATACGTCTGAAGATATCGCCGCTGCTGCGGTCTTCCTTGGCAGTGACGAGTGCTACATGACGGGTCAGAACCTACAAGTGAACGGTGGGTTGACTCTGCGCCGTAACCCGCTGCCCTCGGAAATCGAGGAGTCGGTGATGGCTGCTATGGCAGCTGCGCAAGCAGAGTAAAACGTGGGGCGTCCGAGCCTCAGTGGCTTGGTGCACTAAAGACACTTTTAGGTTTGCAAGGTGGGGGCTATGTGCAGCGCCTTGAAAGAATAAGAGAGGACAACTGATGGCAGGCAAAAGAAAAGACGTATACCTAGTAGTCGGTGGTAAATACCACGACTTCGATTTCGCACGATTGGAGCTGCTGAAACTCCTCGCGGAACATGACGTGATTCGAGTCAAGGTCGCCAATGATTACAGTGACGTCGACGCGATGTGTGACTCTGATCTGCTAGTCACTTATACCTGTGACGAAGTACCGGATGCCGCGGGTCAGGCGAGACTAAAATCCTACGTAGAGAACGGTGGTAAGTGGTTTGCACTCCATGCCACGAACTCAGTCCTGGAGTGGTTAAGCCACGACCCACCTCTGCTGCGCGCGCCGCGGGATCACCCCGATTTTATGGAAGTATTAGGGAGCCAATTTCTATCGCATCCTCCGGTAGAGCCCTATCAGGTCGAGGTCACTGCGCCAGAGCACCCCTTGATGGCGGGCATAGAGGCCTTTGAAACTCGCGGCGACGAACTTTATCTCTCTGAGTATCACGGTGAGCGTGAGGTGCTGCTGCACACGCGTTGGACGGGAAAGGTAGACGCCTTTCAGGACGGTGAATGGGAGGAAGACAAAGAGCACGCGGTGATGTATTTGCGTGATTACGAGAAAGGCACGGTTCTGTATTTCACTCTCGGGCACTGTAGGTCAACGTATGACATGCAGCCTTTGGTCGATGAATACCCGGAGCTTGAGCGGGGCAGTTGGGATCTACCTGTGTTCTACGAGCTGCTCCGACGTGGCATCGCCTGGGGCATTCAGTAGCCCAAAGTTCCCCGGCTCGATCCGGGGATACCCTTTGCGGCGCTTATGGTGCCTTAATCAGTGACTGACTGAACTCATGGATACCCGCTGGATCGACGAACTCGCCGCAGAAGTCCCCGACACGCGGGTGCTTCGCGAGCCACACCAGATCAAACGCTTCACCATAGGCATCCGCTACGGTCAGGGCTCCGCCCTGGCGGTCTTTGAGCCCGCCTCTCTGCTGGCGTTCTGGAAAATACTCAAAGCCGCTGTGGCGGCCGATTGCATTGTCATCTGCCAAGCCGCCAACACTGGCATAACCGGCGGTTCAACTCCAGACGGGGACGACTACGATCGTGAGATCGTGATTATCAGTACCCTCAAACTCGATACCTGCCTACCCCTGTGCGATGCGCAACAGGCGCTGGTTTTTGCTGGCGGGACGCTGTATCGACTGGAAGAGATGCTAAAGCCATTCGGCAAGAACCCTCATTCCGTGATCGGTTCGTCCTGCATTGGTGCCTCGGTCATCGGCGGGATCTGTAATAACTCGGGTGGCAGCCTGGTGAAGCGGGGCCCTGCCTATACCGAGCTGGCTCTTTTTGCCCGGCTCACAGAGCAGGGCGAGCTTGAGCTGGTCAATCATCTGGGCATCGAGCTGGGTGAGACCCCTGAGGAGATGCTGGGCAACCTCGACGCGGGTCTATTTGATCTAGAAGCCGCAACCCTCGACGGTGGTCTGGCCTCAGACCCCGAGTACATTGAGCGCGTGCGCGAGATCAGTGAGTCGACGCCTTCCCGATTCAATGCTGACCAGCGTAGGCTTCACGAGGCTAGCGGCAGTGCGGGTAAGCTGGCGGTGTTTGCAGTGCGGGTCGATACCTTCGACAAGCCCAAGGCGGAGCAAGTGTTTTATGTCGGCACCAATGACCCAGAGCAGCTGAACGAGATCCGCCGGCGCCTTCTCTCTGAGTGCGCAGAGCTGCCCGAGATGGGCGAGTATATGCACCAGAGCTGGTTCGACGGCGCCGACCGTTACTGCAAAGACACTTTTTTGCTTATCAAGTACCTCGGCACCGATTTCTTGCCCCGGCTCTTTCGCATTAAGGCAGCGTTAGATCGCTGGCTCGAGAAGATACCGGGTCTCCCCAATCGTCCCGCCGATCATCTGTTGCAGAGATTGTCACAGTGGTGGCCGGATCATTTGCCCAAACGGATGCGCGAGTATCGCCAAAGCTACGAGCACCATCTCATCCTGGTGGGTGCAGATACGGCCATTGCTGAGATGCGGCAGGTACTCCATGACGTCACCAGAGAGGGAGATGCCGGGGCGTTTTTCGAGTGCTCCCCAAAAGAGGGCGATGCCGCGTTGTTACATCGCATGGTCGCAGGGGGGTCCCCGGCGCGTTACAACCTGATTCACGCAAAAGAGACCAACGGTATCTTGGCGTTTGATGTGGCGCTGCCGCGTAATTATGCGAGTTGGTATGAGTTCTTGCCTGAGGATCTGCTCGATCAATTTGCGGCTCCTTACCGCGGCGGTCACTTTATGTGTCATGTATTTCATTGGGACTTTGTGGTGAAGGCCGGGGTGGACCCGGAAGCAGTAAGAGAGCGGATGATGTCTTTACTCGACGGCATCGGCGCCAAATACCCCGCTGAGCATAACGTGGGGCATTTGTATTGCGCCGAGCCCGGTCACGCGGCGTTTTATCGAGAGCTGGATCCGACCAACACTTTTAATGCTGGCGTGGGCAAGATGTCCAAGTACCGGTGCTACCACTAAGCAGGCATAAAAAAGGCCGGGTTGCCCCGGCCCATAAGCCACAACGCTAAAACTTAGAACTTCCAGTTCACCCGCAGGCCAACTTCGCGCTTATCCAGCGGAGAGACTGCAACGCCCTGCTTGGCGGTCAGGAAAGCAAACTGCGACGGACTGGAGAAGTCGGTCCAGCGAGCGCCGGTCTGCCAGGCTTCTTCGTCGGTCAGGTTCATGACGAAGAGCTCCGCCATCAGGTTCTCCCAACTGAGACCAATACGCAGGTTGAACAGGTTGTAGGAATCCAGCCTGGCCAGATTAGACTCATCCACATAGGACTCACCCTGGTGGAACCAATCCAGACGCCAGTAGCCACCCTGGTTAAACAGTGAAAAGTCATGAGACACATAGGCACTCATGGTGTTCTTGGGCTGGCGAGGTGTCTGGTTTCCAGACATTTGCGAGAAGCCGGCAATCGGTGCCACGAAGTTAAAGGTGTAGTCGTCGTACTCGGACTCGATGTAGCTAATGTTGACACCGACTTCAGTTCGATCCGTGATGGCTGCCTTACCCTCAAACTCCACACCCCAAATATCGGCATCACCCGGAATCAGGATGTTTCGAGAGTTGAAGAAGGGTACGGGGTCACTACCATCAGCGGGATAGGTTCCCTTGGGCTGGCCCAGTGTGCCGTCAGGACATTGCGCGCTACCGATATCACCGGCGCGGCAGGTCTCGTTGATCAAGAAGGAAGATCGGCCCTTGATGTTCTCCCAGGTCTGCATGTAGACCGCGATATTCATCTGACCGCGACCATCCCAGAAACGCTGCTTCCAACCAAACTCGATCGCTTCCAGTGTTTCGGCATCCAGTAGCTCGGCGACCGTGGAGTCTTGCGCAATGTACTGTGCTTTTTCCCGGTCGTCAGCTTGTGCATAGAACGTGTTGAAGTCACCCGCAATCTGACCCTCAGACCAGCTCGCATAGAGCGTGGTGTTGTCAGAGGGTGTCCAGCGCACAATGGCTCGAGGCAGGAAGTCATCAAACTCTTCCTCAAGACGGGTGTTGCCGGTGCCTGCTACAGCATTACCCTTAATCAAGGTGTCCTCAACAAAGCGGCCTTCCAGAATAACGGTCAGGTTGTCGGTGATATCGAAGTCGATAGAACCGAAGACCCCGGATACCTCTGCTTGGTCGGTGTTGGTCAGGTTGTTTCTGAAGATGCCTAGCGCGTTACCGGGTCGACCAATGCCCAAGCCACCGATCGCGGGATCAAAGAAGCTGTAAACACAGATATTGGGATAGGCGTCAGAGTAGCCGTAGAAATCGAAAGCGAAGCACGAGGTTGCCGCGTCCCCACCGCTACCCGATGCGAGGAATTCCTGCTCATAGTAGCTGTAGCCGACCAACCATCTCAGGCGTTGGTCCTGCGGGCTGGTAAAGCGAATTTCCCAGCTCTCGTCATCCATGTTCTGCGGGTCGCGTGACCACCAACCCAGACGATCAGACAGGTCAAAGTCGCGGATCCAGTTCACCTCTTGCTCGTTCTTGCCGTAGCTAACGTCGATGCTGTAGCCCGAATCGAACTGGTAGCCTGCAGCGATACTGAAACGCTCGCTTTCACGCTTCATACCGATGGAGGTGATGCCCGGGACGCCGTCGATATTGGTCGTCGGGTCGGTCAGGTCTGACATATCAACTGGCAGAATCGTATTCGAGGAAATGATGTTGTTGCCCGGATCGACAGTCACCGCGTTGCCGTAGGGCACGGTGCCGCAAATGTAGTTCACCGGGTTGGCTACGCCTTCAGCTGAGTTCACCGTGGTGCCGGTGCAGGTGTCGTTCATGATGCCCGACACATAGCCCTGACTCGGCGCACCGTCGTCGTCTTCGGAGGTGCTGTAGCGCATCTTCAGCTTGAAGTTATCGGTTGGCGTCCAGTTGATCACACCGTTGAAAGTCGTGGTCTCCTCGTCGCCGGTTCGGCCACCGTCTGTCGCGGTGAAGTGCCCCTCTTTATCGTAAAAGCGTCCGGATACGCTAAAGGCCAGCACATCCTTGATAATCGGCCCCTCAATCAGGCCGCTGATATCGGTTCGGCCACGATCCGACATACTGGCCGTGATTTCACCGCCAAACTCCTCGGCGTTGGGGTCGCGGGTGATCAGGTTGACCGCGCCGCCAAACGTGTTTCGCGCAAAGTAGGCCGACTGAGGTCCTTTGATGACCTCGACCCGCTCAAGGTCCATGAGGCTCAGTGAGGTGCCGCCATTCAGCACGTACACACCGTCAATAAATAAAGCACCCGTTGCGAAGCTGGGCGAGAACTGAGCAGTCGTCAGGCCTCTGAACTGCAGCTGCGTGTTGTAGCGACCCGGCTGCTGGTTGCCCTGATTCATGAACTGGAAGCCCGGTGTGTGCAAGGCCACATCTTCAAGATCGCGCATGTCGGTCATCAGGATGTCTTCTGCACCGAATACCGATACCGCAACAGGAATTTCCTGCAGGGACTCGTCCCGTTTTCGAGCGGTCACAACGACTTCTTCAAGTCCCGCTGATTCCTGCGCCACAGCAACAGTACTGGGGATTACGCCGGCGACTGCGAGTGCGACCGCCGAAGAGAGCGTGAATCGAGTACTTCTTTTCATGAGAGTGCCTCTGTTTTGTTTATGAATGGCTAATGTCTGGCCAACGACCGCTAATTTTCAACGTTTGTTGGCCAAACTAATGCCCTATTGATATACCAATAGGCGTAAATGCGCAAGGGGTGATGTTGCCCCTGAAAGAGGTCAGTTGACGCGCCCGACTAGTGGGTCTTTGAGCCAAGCACGGGCGTTGCTTTGCCTTATTGATATAACAAACGATCAAATTTACTCTGAACCCAAGTTCTTGGCGGAGAAACACGCATGCGTAACGTGACGGTTGCGGCACCGGGTGGACCAGAAGCACTGCAAATGGTCGAGTCTGATACTCCCGATCCGGGGCCGGGTGAGGTGCTGATCGAGGTCGCGTACGCGGCATTGAACCCGCTCGACAACCATGCGCGTGCAGATCGCATCAAATGGAATCACCCCGGTTACCCGTTTACCCCGGGGTTTGAGTTCTGCGGTGTGGTCGATGCCGTCGGTGAGGGTGTCGATGAGTCATTGATCGATCAACGTGTGGCCACCAATGGCCAATGGGGCGGCAACGCGGATTTTGCCACCGTCCCTGCGCACTCCCTGGTCAGCGTTCCCGATGAGTTTGATTGGCCCCTCGCGGCCTGTTTCTCAACCTGTGCCTATACCAGTTGGTTGTTGGTTCATAGCGCCGCTAAGGTGCAGCCCGATCAGTGGGTGGTCGTGCACTCCGCGGCGGGGGCAGTCGGCTCACTGGTCATGCAGATCGCCAAGTCGGCCGGCGCACAGGTAATCGGGCTGGTGGGGGGTGAGCAAAAGTTTGAGTTTGCAGACCAGTTTGGGCCCGATGCGGTCATCGATTACCTGCGCGATGACTGGCCGGATGGTGTCAAAGCGCTGACCGATGGTCGCGGCGCTGACGTGATTTTCGATGGCAACGCCGGCGATCGCGCCCCGATGAACCTCGATGCTGTGGCGCCGCTGGGTCACATCGTTTACCTCGGCGCCAGTGCCGGGCAGGCGCCGCCTGTCCCGCCGTCCATGCTGATCGGCAAGAGCTGCTCGATGTCGGGCTTCGTTCAGTACTTTCATCAGGCCATCAGCGGCGGCGCTGAGATCGCAGAAACCCACAAAGCCCTTGCCGCAGGCACCTGGCGAATTCCGATTGAGCGTGAGTTTGACCTGACCGAAGTGGCTGAAGCCCATCGGGGCTGGGAGGCGCGGGAATTGCTGGGTCGCAGCGTGATCCGGGTGGGCGGCGACCTCTAAGGCAAACCATGAGTGTCGTCAGTGGTTTGCACGAGTTTGTCTTCTCGGCACATGTATCGGAGCGCAAGCGGTTGCTGGCGTTCTGGGCAGGGCTGGGATTTCAGCCCGATGTCGAGGGGGCGCTAAGTGCCGCTGATGCGGAGGTCCTGTATGGCCACGGCGCGGCCCTCACATCGATTCGACTTCGCCACTCAGGCTGTGCCGCCCATGAGACCGGACTGGTCAGGCTCCAGTGCTGGGACGAGCTCGCGGGCGAGGGGCTGGGTGCCCGCAAGCCGCTGGTCACGGGGAGCCGGTGGATGGGCATGTATACCACCGATATCCTCGAGCTCCGAGACAGCCTGAGTGATTACAACCGCTATACCGAAGACCGCTGGTTGTCGGAATTGGTATCGGCGCCGCTAGCCAATCCACCCCCCACAGTCACCTGGAATAGCCCGTTCGTGGGGCTCAGAGAAACCCTGTACTTCGACCTCGACGGTCGCGTTGCTTTTATTCAGCGCGGCGGGTTTGACCGCCCAGGGTTTGGCAGCATCGATGTATCACTGCCCTATAAAAATAGTGAGGGCAGTCACGCCAACGTGGTGCAGCCCAGCCGGTCATTCGATACCGACTTTTATAAAACCGTGTTTGGCCTCGAGTCTGCACCCTACGGTGAGGCCCATGATTCCGGTGATGAGCCGCCCACACAGCGTGCGCTCAGGTTAGAAGCGGGGCAGCTCTTCCGCGTGGAGCGATTGCGGGCGCCCGAGTGCCCGACTGGACTCCTGCAGGTGTACTCGCCTTACTTTGATGCTGACGATCATCGGGCTTTGAGTCAGCCGGGGCAGCGGGGGCTCTCTGCCTACAGTTACCGGGTGCAGAGCGTTGATGCAGAGGCGCTGCCCGACGTCACGGATTACCGGGCCGGCCAGAATGAGTTCGGCGAGCCGGCCTGCACATTCCGCGCACCCGATGGATACAGCTGGATGTGGGTCTGTGTCTGACTCTGTTCGCGGCTACCCCCTGCGTGCCTTTGTTATTTGCCTAATTGCCTACACCACGGCGCAGATGGATCTGGCGTTATTTGGTTACGCAGTGCCAGCGATTCGCGCTGAGTTCGGGCTGACGCTGAGTGAAGTGATGGCCATTGTGTCTTCCGCTTTTTTGTTGGGTGGCGCGCTACTAGTGGTGCTAGGTTGGTTGGCCGACCGGATGGGGCGGCTGCCGCTGTTTCAATTTTCCCTGCTGGGTTCTTCCTTTCTGGTGGCGCTGATCAGCATCGCGTCGGGTGTGGCGACGCTTACAGCGTTGCGCGGAGCGAGCATTGCGGTGGGCGGGCTGAGCTATCCGATCACCGGCGCCATCATCACTGAAGAAATGCCTGCGCGGCTCCGCGGCTTATTTATGGGGTTGCTGCAGATTGGCTATCCGCTCGGTTGGGCGCTGGCCTCACTTTGGTCGATGTGGTTACTCACCGAATACGGCTGGCGCCAGTTGTTCTGGGTGGGCCTGATCAGCCTGCCGATGGTGTGGGTCGTGCGGCGTTACCTGCGGGAACCACCCCGGTCGGTAGCGGCGCGATCAACGCAGTCGCCGCCGCGGTTTTCCGATCTGTTTGCCACTGGTATTCGCGAGCGGGCGATCACACTGTTCATCGCGCAGTTTTTATTCGTCTGGGCGTATGCGGCGTCCATTTTTTTGTTTCCGAGTTTTCTGCGCGAGGTTCGCGCGCTGGATGCCTTCAATTTTTCGCTGTTGATTGGCGCGGGCAATGCGATTGGCGTGCTGGGTTACGTGCTCGCGGCGTGGATCGGCGAGCGGGTGTGGACGCGTCGCAATACAGTGGTGTTGTGGACACTGCTGGGGGCGCTGTTGTTTCAGGTGCTGGTCTGGGTGCCGACCAGCTTTGGTCAGATCCTGCTTGTGTACGCGCTGATGAGCATGTTTTTTTACGGCTCGGCGGCGGTGAAGTTTGCGTACCTGGCGGAGGTCT
>CAJXDE010000056.1 GCA_913052635.1 uncultured Halieaceae bacterium | reverse complement strand
CGTATCCCGCAAACAGTGTTGCTGTCAGAGAGAGATCCCGTGACAGATATAAGCCAATCGACGCCAGATCGATCGCGATCCAATACAGCCAGTTCTCCAGTAGCTTGCGCGCCACCATCCAGGTGGCAAGCAGTGCAGACACGGTAGTGGCGGCGTCGACAAAGGGCGATGCGGCATCGGTCCATCGGTCCATGGCGCTGCCAATCAGCACACTCAGGAAAACAAGCGCGCTGCACGCCACCATGTGGTGCCTCGGCGACCAGGTGCGGATCGGAGTCTGGGATTGTTCATCTTTTTGTTGCCAGGCAAACCATCCATACACCGCCATTGCGATGTAAAACGCCTGTAGCGCCGCCTCCAGATACAGCCGGACCTGCCAAAAAATCAGGATATACAGGGAAGCGCTGGCGATGGCCGCGATCCAGCACAGGCGGCGTTGAAAGATAGCGAGGACGACGTAGGCCAATGCCAGAATGACGGCGCAGACCTCTAAAAAGCTCACCTCAGCCGTCCGGGCCAATATCCGCAAAGTGCTCCGGAATGAATTTGGCGACCAGCACCTGACGACCAAACTGGGCATAGCTGGCGCGCAGGGCCTGCTGGATAGCACTGAACACCGCATCATCCTCGCCACTTATTTGCGTGCTCATGGAATTGGTGACCGCGATAACGTCCTGCCTCTTCAGCAGCTCGTCGATGAAGCGTAGCACCGCAGTCTTGAAATCCTCGCGTAGGGGATAGACGCTGAGTTCTGCAGTTACTTTCATTGCTGGGTCTCCGTCAGGTCGTAGCTCAGGGACAGGCCCACCATACGGGGTTCTCCATATTGGCGGTAGGGCTCCAGCGCATACTCCTTACGAGGGTCATTGCCGAAGGTGCCAAAGCCCCTGACGAAGGTCGTCTCGTCGGAGAGATTGCGGCCCCAGAGGGTCCAACGCCACCGCTGCCACTGCCCCGATACGCTGGCGTTGAGCTGATGGGTCTCGGGTGCCCGCACGTCGTGACGGTCGGAGAAAAAGTAGCTGTCACTGCCCGCGACTTCCACCTGCACCGAGGCCAGCGCCGAAGCACGCCAGGTGATGCCTGCCGAGTACTGCCAATCGGGCGCCTGTGGTTGGTCGCGTCCTGACAGATCAGCGCCGGTCGCCGTGATATAGCTATCAAATTGCGCATCGAGCAGGCCGAGGGTCAGCTCTGCGACCACTTGGTTGGTCGGTTGCCACTGCAATTCCCATTCGAGCCCGCGGTGTTCACTGGCCGCGACGTTGTCGGTGTAGTCGATAAAGGCGGTACTGCCATCTGCCCGGGGAATGACCAGTGAGCCCTTGGCCTGTTGGTCATGTCGATCCATCGTGAAAAGCGCCAGACGGGAGCGCAGGTTGTACTTTACCCAATCAAGCTGCCAGCCCAGCTCAAGGCTCACCAGCTTCTCCTCGTCGAAGACCCCGAGTGAGGCGACGCTGTCTTGACTCTGCTCGGGCAGGGCATCGATGCTGGCGAGTAACCCGGCATTGGCACCACCCGCTCTCGCGCCGCGTGACAACGTTGCGAAGAGCTGGGCGTCGCTGTGGTACTGCCAGATCACGCCGAGGCGGCCGCTCCAGTAGTTGTGGTCGAAGCCTTTCTCAACGCCCGCGATGTCGCGATACTCGCTGTCTCGTTGCTCCAGACGCGCGCCAATAAAGCCCGATAGTTGCTCGTTGAGGGTGCGATTGACCTGCCCGAAGATGGCCAGCGTTTGGGTATCGATATCACTGGCAAAGGGCGCGGGTAAATAGGTGTATCGTCTGCTCAGGTCTTCCGACTCGTCGCGCAAATAGGTACCGATCACCCACTCTGTGCCATCGGCCTCCGGCGCCCGCAGTCGCCATTCAAGGCTGTTCATCGAGCGGTCTCGCAGATACTCATCATAAGAGCTGTATTCCCAGCCGGGTGCAATCCCGACGTAGCTCCAATCTTCATCGTAGCTGTACGTTGTATCGGTGCTGGCATGGCTCAGTTGCAGCGTGCTGTCCAAGCCCATCAGCGTGCTCTGCCAGTTCAGGCGCCCTGCTTTGAGTGTCAGGTCGTCTTCGCCGGGCTGATCAGAGAGGGTGGCGCGGGTATTGTCGAGCGAGAACGCGTCATAGCCATTGTCAACGCGTGTGTAGTAGGCCGCGGCCTCGATTGTGTGCGTGTCGCGCGTCCAGGTGAAGGTGCCCCGCGCAGTCAGTTCTTCCCGGGAATTGGTGTCGCTGCGATTGAGGTAGTCGTTGTCGACATACCCATCACTCTCGTACTGCTGCACCGAAATGCGGCCATTCATGCTGTCGGTCAGATTCCCACCCCATCGAGCACCGAGGCGATAGCCGCCCTTATTTTCGATGCCCACTGAGAGGTCGCGCGCGTCCGAATCAGTGCCATTGCTTTGCACAGCGATCAGTCCGGCCAGTGCGTTGGCGCCCATCAGCGTGCCTTGAGGCCCGCGCAGGACTTCCACCTGACGTACATCAAATAGCGTCAATGCGCCGCCAGCGCCGCTCAGATCAATGCCATCCAGCAGGATCCCTACCGAGGGATTGACTGGCTCGACGAACTGGCTGCGCTCACCAATGCCGCGAATCTGAAAAAAGCGACTGCGCGAGGCGCCCGCGGAGGCCGCCACGTTAGGCGCCAACGTAATCATGTCCTCAAGATGCGCAGCACCGCGGCGTGACTGAATCTGCTCGGTCAGTATGGTGGCGCTGACGGGGGCGGTGCCGGCATTGAGTAACGTGGCCGTCACAATCACCTCTTCGAGCGTCGGGTCGGCCTCTTGAGCAAATGTAATGCCGGTCCATGCGAGCAGCGGCAGCAGGCAGGCAATGCGAGTAAGCACCGCAGATTGGCTGTCTCCAACTCGTGAGTGCGGGCGTCGTTGTGATGGTGTCACAGAGGGATGTTTCACGCGTCGGTGCTCCTCACGAGTTTGGGAGGGGGCACATAGCGTTTGGCGGGGTAGTCGTCCGAACACCTGTTCCCTCCGCCGGTATGATCCGGATCAGGTTCGACGGGTTCACCGAATCGGCATCTCAGGCAAAGGCCACCCCGCAGGTTCCGCCAGTTTAGCACAGGCGACACCGAGGACGTTTGCAAGCTGGTCAGCGTTTGCTGGGGAGAGTGACTGCTTATTTGGCAGTTTGTCACACTGTTGTAAGGTAACGTTTGTTAAGATTGATTCTCATTTAACGATATGCCTCGCTTGTCCGCGTATGATGTGGGACCTGCAGGGTTTGGACGCTACGACCACAGTGAACAGCATTGACCACAGCGCATGGAAGGCGCGATTTGAGGACGCATCGACCCGCATTCAAGATAGGGTGAGAGTCCTTTGGTACCGCCTGGCGCGCGATCCCGCTCGGCTTCAGCGCGTGCAGACTGCGCTCATTGTCTTCTTGGTGTTGTGGTCACTCTCCAGTGTTAGCCAGCTGATCTGGATCCCTTTTCGCGCTAACCCCATCGACGCTGCGCCAGCGCTGGCGCTGAATCCCCCGAAACCTGCCGGTGGTCAGCAGATGGCGGTGATTGAGACCTCCAGTGTGAGGGGTCTCGGCCTTTTTGGCGGGTCGCCGGAGGCATTGGCCGACGTGGACAACGCCATGCCGAGCGAGGCCAGTCGTGACGGGATTGAGCAAAACGCAAGGGAAACCCGTCTGGCACTCACGCTGACCGGTATTGTGGCGTCCACCGAAGACGGCACCGGCAGTGCAGTGATCAAGTCGGGTGCCGCAGAGCAGGTTTACGCGGTGGGCGACGCGTTGCCCGCTTCGGGCCAGGTGGTGCTGGCCAAGGTCATGCCACAACAGGTCGTGATCGACAACAACGGGACCTATGAGCTGATCAAGTTATATGAGGGTCCCGGTATTGCGATCCCGACCCGGGCTGCGCGGCCACCCGGGCAAGACGCAGTAGCGTCTGTTCTGAGCGTGAGTCCTAACGAAGCGGGCACGCCCGCTTCGGCGGCGGAACAAACCGCATTGGCCAGTCAATATCGCCGCCAGCTTTATGACAGCCCCGAATCGTTGGCATCAGCAATCTCCGTGTCACCGGTGCGAGAAGGCGACCGCGTGGTCGGCTACCGCATTGTGCCCGGCGCTGATCGCGCTGCCTTCGATACCTTTGGATTCCAATCTGGTGATATTGTCACCGCTGTGAATGGTTTGGCGCTCAGTGATGCGAGTAATACCGTAAAGCTTTACCAAACAATGAAAGACGCCACTCAGGCCTCATTTGATATTGAAAGGGACGGTGGCACCGTGACCGTCAACGTTGATCTCGCCAGCCCCTGACAGGATGACCGTGAACATTTCAGATCTCACAGCTTTGCTCAAGAACAGCCTGCGCGCAATCGGCATCACTGCGGCGCTGACATTAAGTGCTGTTTCCGCGGCACAGCAATACACGGTCAACCTCAAGGACACCGACATTCAGGAATTCATCAAGTTCGTGGCCGATGTGACCGGCACGACCATGGTGGTGGACCCGAATGTGAAGGGGAAGGTCAGGGTGATTTCATCGAAGCCGGTGTCACAGGCCGAGCTCTACGATCTGTTCCTGTCCATTCTCGATGTGCAAGGTTATACGGCGGTGCGCAGCGGACAGGTGATCCGCATTGTGCCCAGCAAAGATGCCCGCTCCTCACCTGTGCCGATCATGGACGACCAGAGCGCGGTGGGAAACGATGAATACGTGACCCAGGTCATTCGACTCGACAATATCTCTGCGGCCAAACTGATTCCCGTGCTTCGTCCGCTGGTGCCACAGCAGGCGCACCTGGCGGCCTATGCACCGAGTAACGCGATTATCATTTCCGACATTCGATCGAACATCGGTCGCATCGTCGACATCATCGAACGCATGGATCGGTCGGCGATCCAGACCACCGAGATTATCCGCCTCAAGTATGGGGTCGCCGAGGACGTGGTCAGCATGCTGAACACGCTTGAGAAGTCCCGGCAGGGTGAGGGCGCCGACGCGGATAAAGAGGCGGTGCTGGTGGCCGACAAGCGCACCAACAGCGTGGTGGTCACGGCAGACGAGCTGACGGTTGATCGCATTCGCAAGCTGGTGACGTACCTCGACACGCCACTCGAGCAATCTGGCAACGTCCGTGTGATTTACCTCGAGTATGCCGACGCGATAGAGATCGCCGAAGTGCTGACCCGGGTCATGCAAAACATCTCCCGGCTGGAGGAGGGTGGCAGCAGCAAACGCGCTGGTAGCGGTGAATCGACGATCGAGGCCGATGAGGGCACCAATAGCCTGATCATTACTGCTGATACCGATGAGATGGCGGCGCTGGAGGCGGTGATTGCGCGGCTGGATATTCGTCGAGCTCAAGTACTCATCGAGGCCATCATTGTGGAAATGACAGTCACGGAAGGTCAGGACTTGGGGCTGCAGTGGCTGTTCGCCAACGATAACGGTGTCTATGGCAGCAACATCACCACGGATGAGGCCAGACGGCAGAGTTTGGGCCAGCTGGGTGGCGCGCTGGTCCCCGATGATGGCTCAGAAAACATTGGCACAAGGGAAGTGGCTGCGTCACTGGCAACAATTCCCGGAACGACGCTCGGTTGGGGTGTGGTGGATGAATCCCTGACCATGACCGTGATCCTCAATGCGCTGGAATCTCAGGGGAACAACAACATTCTCTCCACGCCCAGCCTGCTTACCCTGGATAACGAAGAGGCCTACATCACGGTAGGCAGCGAGGTGCCCTTTGTGACCGGCTCCTACACCAACACGGGCGTAGGTAACGGGGCGTCGAACCCATTTCAGACCATCGAACGCGAGAGCGTGGGTGTGACCTTGAAAGTGACGCCTCAAATCAACGAAGGCAATGCCGTCGTAATGGATATCGTGCAGGAGGTCTCCACCCTTGCCCCCAGCCTCATCGCTTCTGATCTCATCACCAATGAGCGCAAGATTGAAACGATGGTGCTCGCCAACGACGGCAACATCGTGGTGCTCGGTGGTTTGGTCTCAGACGAAATTCAGGACGATAGCCAGGGTGTGCCTGTACTGTCGAGTATCCCCCTGGTGGGCCGATTGTTCCGCAGTGATTCGGTTAAGGTGACAAAGCAGAATCTGCTGGTCTTTATTCGCCCGACTATCATCCGCGATGATGAAGACCTGGCGGGCGCCACCGCGGAAAAATATCGCTATATCAGGGATCAGCAGATGGAGCGTCGCGAGCGTGGCCTGATGTTCCTCGATGACGGCAATCTGCCGGTGTTACCGACCTGGGAAGAGCAGATTCAGCAGCTGCCCGAGGTGCCTGCCGACGACGCTGGGCAGGAGTGACCGCCCATGAGCGAGTCTGCACCGGAATCCCTGCCCGTCGCTGAATCAGCGAGCCCCGTCTTAACGTCTGGACTGCCCTTTGCCTTTGCCCAGAGCCGCAACGTGCTGCTTGAGCGCTCCGGTGCCGCGTTGACCCTGCATTATGTTCCGCCGCTAGGAACAGACGTATTACTCGAGGTGCGACGTCACGTGGGAGAGGTATTCTCATTGGCGCCGCTCGATGAGGATCAGTTCCGTCAGCGGCTCACTGTGGCCTATCAGCGTACCCAGAACGAGGCGGCGCAGATGGCCGAGGACCTGTCCTCGGATATTGATCTGTCGCGACTGGTGGAGGAGTTGCCCGATGTCGGCGACCTGATGGATGCCGACGACGATGCGCCGATTATTCGTTTGATTAACGCCATTCTCTCGCAGGCGGTCAAAGAGCAGGCCTCGGACATCCACATCGAAACCTTCGAGGAGCGTCTCAGCGTCCGCTACCGGGTGGATGGGGTGCTGAGCGAGGTACTCTCGCCCAAGCGAACGCTCGCGCCGCTGCTGGTGTCCCGACTGAAAGTGATGGCGAAGTTGGATATTGCCGAGAAGCGCGTGCCTCAGGATGGCCGCATCTCGGTCCGCATAGCGGGCCACGGCATTGATATTCGTATGTCGACCATTCCGTCTGCCTACGGTGAGCGGGTGGTGTTGCGACTGCTTGATAAGCAGGCCGGGCAGCTGAATCTCGGTGAGCTGCAGATGAATGAGCAGGTCGACACGGCGTATCGAGGCGCCTTGGCCAGCCCCCACGGAATCATTTTGGTGACCGGTCCGACGGGCTCGGGCAAGACCACGACGCTTTATGCAGGGTTGTCCAGCATCAATGAGAGCTCGCGCAATATTCTGACGATCGAAGACCCGGTCGAATACATGCTGCCCGGTGTGGGGCAAACCCAGGTCAATCCCAAGGTGGATATGACCTTCGCCCGGGGCTTACGAGCCATTCTGCGGCAGGATCCCGACGTCGTCATGGTGGGGGAGATCCGTGATCTGGAGACCGCCGAAATTGCCGTTCAAGCGTCACTGACCGGCCACCTGGTGTTGTCGACACTCCATACCAATACGGCTATCGGTGCCGTGACACGATTGCAGGACATGGGGGTCGAGCCATTTCTGCTCTCATCGAGTCTGCTGGCTGTGATGGCGCAGCGACTGGTGCGGCTACTGTGTCTGGAATGTCGCGAACCTTATCAACCGGGTGATGCCGAGCGGGAGCGACTCGGACTCGCGGATGAGAACGTCCAGCTCTATCGTGCCCGGGGCTGTGAGCACTGCAACATGACCGGGTATCGGGGCCGGACTGGCATCTACGAACTGATCGAAATCGATGAGGCACTCCGTGAAGCGATTCACGATGGTCAGGGCGAGCAATCGCTGTTGCGTCTTGCCCGAGAACAGCACCCCGGTATCGATGCCGATGGTCGCCGACGCATTATCAGCGGTGAGACCAGCCTCGAGGAAGTGCTGCGGGTGACCGCGGTCAACTGATCCATGACGGCCTTCCGTTACAAGGCCCTCAACGATGAGGGCAAACTGGTCAAAGGCGTGCTGGAGGGTGACTCCGACCGCCAAGTGCGGGGGACGCTCAGGCAGCGTCATCTGAGGCCAGTAGAAGTCGCAGAGGCGACGAATGTGGGCGGGGCCGGAGAAGGCCGACGTTTGCGATGGTTTGCCAAGCGTTTGGGCGCCGGCGATCTGGCGCTGTTGACGCGTCAATTGGCGACGCTGGTGGCCTCGGCGCTGCCACTGGATGAGTGCCTGCAGGCAGTTGCTGATCAGAGCCGTAAGCCCGCGATTAAATCCATGATGCTGCAGGTCCGCTCGAAGGTGGCCGAGGGTCACACGCTAGCACATGCGTTGAACCAGTTCCCTCAGGCGTTCGGCGAAATGTACCGGGCGATGGTGACTGCGGGCGAGGAAGCGGGCCAGCTGGCGCCGGTGCTCGAGCAATTGGCCCATTACACAGAGACCCGCCAGCACACGGCGCAGAAACTTCAGATGGCGCTGATCTATCCATTTGTGCTGATTGCGGTGGCGGTGGCGGTGGTCTCGGCGCTCATGATCTTCGTGGTCCCCGAGCTGGTGGGCATTTTTGCGCACTCCAAAAAGGCGCTGCCGCCATTGACGGTGGGGTTGATCTGGGTCAGCGACTTTATGCGCGCTTATGCGCTGTATTGCCTGGTGTTGCTGGTCGCGAGCGTGATGTTGTCTCGACGCCTGCTGCAACATCCCGGTCGACGCAAGCGCTGGCATCAGCTTCTGCTTCGCGTTCCCGGTCTGCGCGGGGTACTGGTTGCGCTGGACAGCGCACGCTTCGCCTCGACGCTTAGCATTCTCATGGCCTCGGGCGTGCCCTTGATCCATGCTCTGCGCATTGCCGGTGCTGTGATGACGAATCTGGTGCTCCGCGAAGCCAGCGCCGCGGTATCCGTCGCAGTACAGGAGGGCGCAAGTCTCAGCAGGGCGCTGTCTCAGCAGGCCTTTTTCCCACCAATGATGGTGCACATGGTGGCCTCGGGGGAAGCCAGTGGAGACCTGGAGACCATGTTAGAGCGCTCGGCGCTGAATCAGGAGCGCGAACTGGAAATGACACTGGGGACCATCATGGGGTTATTCGAGCCTGCGATGGTGGTCTTTATGGGAGGGTTGGTGCTGACCATTGTGCTCGCCATTCTGCTCCCGATTTTTGATTTGAATACGATGGTGAGGTAAGCGGCCATGACGAAACAGAACGGTTTTTCATTGATCGAAATTTTGGTGGTGCTGGTCATTATGGGATTGTTGATCAGCGTGGTCGCACCCACAGTGCTCAACAGTGCTGATGACGCCCGCATCCAAAAAGTACAGGCTGACTTCAAGTCTATTGAGACGGCGTTGAAGATCTACCGATTGGATAACTACGTGTATCCCACCACTGAGCAGGGGCTCGAGGCTCTGGTCACGCCCAGCTCGCTGGAACCCGAGCCGCGTAATTTCAAGCAAGGCGGCTATCTCGCCGAGCTGCCCACAGACCCGTGGGGTCGGCCGTACCTATACCTGTCGCCGGGCGAATATCGGGAGATAGATATCTATTCGATGGGCGCCGATGGCTTGCCGGGCGGAGAAGGTCAGAACGCCGATATTGGCAACTGGAATCAGGCAAGCGGCTGAATCCCGGACGCTCGGACAAGGACGGTTCGATGAGACTCACTGGTGAACAACCCGGTTTCAGCCTGATTGAGTTGCTGGTCGCGGTATTTGTGATTGTGTTGTTGACCGGCGTGGTGAGTCTCAACGTGGGCCGGGGCGGCGCGGAGCTTGAACTCGAGAGTGAAGTCCGCCACCTCTCTGGACTGCTCGCATTTTCCAGCGCCGAGGCGGGCTTGTCTGCTGCCGACCATGGACTGTTCATTGGCAAAGATAGCGACGTTGACTCATCGGGTTATGAGGGTATCTGGTTGAGACGATTTGATCAGGGCTGGGCAGCGCCCCGCGCCAGCGCTGAGGTGTTCGAGCCACTGAGACTCTCGACCGGCTATGAGCTACGACTTGATCTGACGGGCCAACCCGAGGTCGCGCTACTGCCCTACGAGCCTGACCTGAATCCCTCGCCACAGATTGTTGCCTGGGCAGGTGGCGAGATGACCCCGGGTTCACTGGAGTGGTTGGATTCTCGGACGGGTGAACTGCTGTACCGGCTGGAGTGGGATCTGTTGGGCCGCATGACGCTGATGCCCCGAGGCAGGGTCGATGCCGAAGACTGACCTCTTGCGCGGCGAAACCACTTCTTCGATCGTACCTCGGGCGTTTCTCGGTTTTACCCTCGTTGAGGTCATGGTGGCGCTGGCGGTCGTGGCGGTTGCCCTGCCCGCGCTGCTGGTTACGCTGTCGCAGCAGTTAGACGGATTACGCTACCTCGAGGATCGCACCCACGCACAATGGGTCGCGGCCAATCGCCTGGCCGAGCTGCGCTTGGTTGTCGGTGCAAAGGGCTCGCTGCAAACCGGCCGGGTGTCGGGCACTGAGGAGATGGCGGGACGCAGCTGGTATTGGTGGAGCGAGGGGGTGGAGACAGAAGTCCCCGGTTTCTTCCGCTATGAAATTGTGGTGTCTGATCAGGAAGACGGGGAGGCGTCACCCGTTCATACCCTCGATGGTTATCTCGCCCAGGAGCAATCCAATGGCGCGCGGTAACGCATCTGCTGCGGGCTTTACCCTGGTGGAGGTGCTGATCGCCATGGCGATCACCGCCTTGATTTCGGTGGTGGCCTATACCGGTTTGTCTTCTGCGCTTTCTGGTGCGGAAAGCCTGCGCAGCGCGAGCGGGCGTGCCCACGACATCAATCAAACTTGGGCACTGTTGTCGCGAGATCTCCGTCAGGTCGTCAACCGACCGGTCGTTGATGAATTTGGTCAGGTGGTGCCAGCGCTCATGGGCGGCGAGATGGCGCGTGAGCCGCTATCACTCACCCGGGCCGGTTGGCACAACTCCAGCGCCGCGCCGCGTAGCACTCTGCAGCGCGTTCGCTGGTGGCTTGAAGATGAACGTCTATGGCGCGGCTATTTTCCTGTGCTCGATCGCACTGCGGGGACGGAACCCGTTGAAACCGCGATTCTGGAAGGCGTTGAGCGTTTTGAGCTCAGGTTCTTACCCGCGTTATCGGCGGTTGAAAGTGACCGCAATGACGTCATTGACCGTCGCGATTGGCGGAACAGCTGGATCGCTGATTTGTCTCAACCAGGCCAAATGCCCCCGCCACCGGCTGCCGTAGAGGTACTGATGGAGGTGGCCGGATTGGGGGAGCTGCGGAGGACCTATGTCTTACCGTCGCAGTAAATCTTCCCGGTCAGAGCGGGGCGCTGCGTTGGTCGTCGCGATGTTTGTGTTTGCCCTGGTAGCTGCACTGATGGTTGGGTTGCAGCGCGATTTCACGCTGACCCTGCAGCGGGGTGCGCATCAGCTGTTTTCGGAGCAGGCGTGGGCTTATCTTATTGGCGCAGAAGAGCTGGCAGCGGTGGCACTGCAGGCAGACAGTCGCGCCGACGCCAGAGCAGAGGTCGCCGCAGACCACCTGGGAGAGGTCTGGGCGCAGCCTCCGACACCTTATCCACTGGATGCCGGTGGCTGGATGAGTGGGCGGATTGAAGATTTGCAGGGTCGGCTGAATCTCAATTTGTTGGCAGATAGCCAGCCCGGCGGATCAACGACCCCTGATGCCAATAGAGGAGGTGATGCCGAAGATGTGACGGAAGATATGGCCGCTGCCAATCCGACGCAGCAGACTGCGACGGCTCCTTCCGATGACCCCACCAAGCGCTGGAACGCGACACAGAAAATGTTTATTAGACTGCTGCAGGCGCTGGGGGAGGCGTCGCTGCCGCTGGAAGAGGCGATGGCCCTGACCGATGCTGTCACGGACTTCATTGATCGTGATGCCGAGCGCCGACTGAATGGCGCTGAAGAAGGGGATTACCGCTTCGCTGACTATCCCTCTCTCCCCGCAAACCGGGCGCTGGCCAGCGTGAGCGAACTGCGCGCCGTGCGAGGCGTGACCGAGCCGGTCTATCAGGCGCTGGCCCCGCTGCTCACCGTGTGGCCGGAGACGAACGGCCGACTGAATATTCTCACCTGCCCCCTGCCGGTGTTGCGCAGTCTGAACGGTGACGATCAGCTCTCTCCTCTGGATGAGATCGAGGCCCAGCGTCTGCATGAATTGCGGCGCGAGGGGGAGATTGGCACCGTCGCGGATCTGCTGGCGGATCCGAGATTCGAGGGCCAGTCCATGGGGCAGCTTGAGCCGCTGCTGGATATTAAGAGCGATTGGTTTTTGCTGGATGCCACAGTGGAGTTAGTAGAGCGCGAGCGCCACTTGTTCAGCGTGCTGCACCGCGTGCCCGATCGTACTGTTGCTGTTTTTCGGTCAGAGGGCGAGCTATGATGCGGTCACTGTCAGTTAATACTTCCTCACTGGCGTTGCGAATCCCTCACTGATGAACCCAGAGAATCTCAATGTGGTGCGGTGGCAGCAGGGACAGGGGTTTCTGTTGCGACCCGGTCATGCGCCACAGTCTCTGGGTGCCGGTGCGGTGAGCCTGCCCGAAAATACCTGTCTGGCGTTACCGTCTGACATAGTCCGCAATCTCACGGTACCGGTGGCGCCGGAAGAGGTGAAACATCTGCGACGCGCGCTCCCGTTTATGCTGGAAGAGTCGCTGCTCGATGACGTTTCCGAACTCCATTTTGCCCACGCCCCGCTGCGCGAGGGGTTGCAGGCGGTGGGTGTCGTCAAGCGCGCCACCATCAATGAATGGATGGAGGAACTGCCCGAAACGCTCAGGGAATTACCCTGGGTCACTGAGGCACTGTGCCTGCCTTGGTCCGTGGGTCAGTGGACGTTTTTATTCGAATCTGATTCTGTGCTCGTGCGTTGGGCTGAGGCCGAGGGGACGCGAGTCGAGGCCGCGCTATTACCCGCACTGTTGGAAAGTCTCGATTCAGAACAGGTCGTTGTGGTGGCCTACGGGCAGGATGAAGCGGCTGCCAAAGCATCTATCCCGCCCCAGTTTCACGATCAGCTGCAGTGGCGTCAGGGGGGGCTCTCCGAGGCGCTATTGTTGGCAGAGCCTGCCCCGGCGGGCCCGGACCTGCGACAGGGAGAATTTGCTCCGCAACTGCCGCTGAAGCGTTGGTGGGGCGTCTGGCAACGGGTTGCCGTCGCTTTGGGTGTGGCATTAATCCTGAAGACAGGGCTATCTGTTGCCGATTATCAGACACTGAAGGCTGAGGACCTGCAGCTGCGACAGGCGATTCAGGACAGCTATCGCCGTATCAATCCCAGAGGTGCGGTCGTGGACGTGGAG
>CAJXDE010000055.1 GCA_913052635.1 uncultured Halieaceae bacterium | reverse complement strand
GACGCCAAGAAAAGCTAGCGGCTCGGGCAGGCTCTTCATATAAGTCTGGGTGTGTTGTGCCCCTTGGTTCGTTCTCACTCATCGTTGTGCTGCTCTGTAACCTTGCCCTACGTGGCATTAAGTCTCAGAAGATACCTCATAGGTTCATGGGAGGTTGAGTCAGGCAATTGCCTCAATTTTCGCTGGAACAAACTTGTGGTGCGGGGTGCCGGCGAATTTGTCGCGATCATCGAGGGATGTCAGTTCGTTGGGCGCGATACCTGAACGTGTACCGTCTTCGTTATCCAGTCCAAAGCCATTGGGAATGGAAACGTGCCCGGGCAGCATGCGATCCGTGACCTCAACGCGCGCCAATGCCGAGCCGATCGCAGTGGTGATGCGTGCCTGGTCGCCGGTTGAGACCCCGATCACGGCTGCATCATCAGGACTCATACGGAGCGAGCCGTCAGGGTCTTTGCGGCGCCAACTGAAATCCCGGTAAATCGTGTTCGCGGTGTAATCCCGCCGCTCTCCTGCACTCAATGCAAAGGGGAATTCCGTGTTCGTTCGGTCCAAGGGTCCCGCCTCAAGCACTTTGAGTTCGTCGAGCAGCGTGGGAATTGCTAGTTGAATGCGGCCCTCGTGACCCAGGCGACCCCACACCGTCTCTAAGTTGTCCTTGGAGAAGGTGACGCCAGAGTGTCCCGCGATGATGGCATCGAATAACTGATCGGCTTGCTTAAATGCGTCGCCGGTGTATCCCGCTCTCGCCAAGCTCTCGCTATCGCGTAGCGCAAAGTTCAGTGCCAGCGGCCATAGCACGGCGCCCTCTGCAGCGTCTTCCGGTAAAGCCTCACCCAGTGTGCGGTACAAAATCACGGGCGCTAACTTGGCGACCATGGCGTCTTCACCCATCGCAGCCATAAACCGTTCCTGGAACCCGGGGCGACCCGCTTGCTGAAGAATGGTGCGCAGTTCCTCAACCAATGCCATCGGCATATCACCCGATGCCTCGAGTAAGCGGCAGTGAATTTCCGCCTCGGAGAGTGAGTCACCCAAGGGTGCGAACAGCGGCTTTCTCAGGTGGAAGTAGTTCTCGGGGAATTCAAAGTTGAAGAAGGTGGCTTCCCACTTTTCAAACTGTGTTGAGGCGGGTAGCACGTAATCTGCGAATCGCGCGGTTTCGGTCATAGCAATGTCAATCACGACGACCAGTTCGAGCGCTCGCAGCGCTTCTCTCATCCGATTACTGTCAGCGAGAGAGTGAACGGGGTTGGCCGATTCCACCAACATGGCGCGGTAGCGATCCGGGTGGTCCGTCAGGATCTCATCGGCAATGACGTTGCAGGGCACCATTCCACTGATAATGGGCGCCTGAACCACGGGGCTTTTGCGGGAGCTTCGGCCGCTGCCGGCAATGTTTTGTAAATAGGCCGGCACGTATTGGGCACCCTCTTTGCCGAAGTGTCCGCAAAGCACCCAGACTAGCTTCTCAAGATAGCTGATGAGGGTGGAATGGTGATTCATTTGGATCCCCAGATCCTCGAACATCGCCATGCCCTTGGCGTTCGCGATGACCTCTACGGTCCGCTCGACTTCCGCTACCGTGAGGCCCGCATAGGCGCAGTATTCAGCGACGGGGAGGCTGCTGAATACGTGAATGATGTCGGCCAGTCCTGTGGTGTTTTCGGTGACCCATGCTTGCGCGTAGCGCTCGCTTTGCACCAGCATGGCGATCATCGCGGCAAACAACCACGCGTCGGTGCCGGGCTTCACCCGCAAATGGATGTCAGCCATCTTCGCTGTTTCAGTGACAACCGGATCGACCACGATCATTGTCTTGGTCGGGTCCTTACTAAAGTCCTTCAGAAAAGCGCGCGCCCGCGGTATACCGTGCGAGTGCCAGGGATTTTTGCCAAGGAAAAACGCGACGTCGCAGTGGTGAAAGTCGCCCTTCACCATGGTGCCAAACATCTGGCCGTTCACCCAGAACTCACCCGTCTTTTCTTGGGCAAGGGCGCTGGAGCGGTAAACGCTCCCGAGCACCGAGCGCGTGGCACTGGAGTAGGCGCCTGGTAAATGATTGCCCTGACCGCCACCGCCGTAATAGAAAATCTTATCGCCGCCATGGGCATCGCGGATGGCCGCGAAGCGCTCCATGATCTCTCGGGTGGCCGTATTCCAGTCAATTTTCTCAAATGAGCCGTCAGTGCGCCTGCGAAGCGGTGAGGTAATGCGATCTTTGCCGTTCTGATAGTGGTTGAGGCCCGATGCCTTTTGACACAGATACCCCTGCGAGGCCGGATGATCCTCATCGCCTCGGATCCTCACGATTTCGCGACCCTCAGCGCCTCCGGTCTGCACTTTGATGCCGCAATTGAGTTCGCATAGGATGCATGCGCTTGCGTGCCATTCGTCTTGTGACATAGCTATTACCAAAACATGAGTTGCCTCAACTGTGTCGGCTCAAAGCTGCGCCGTCAACTGGTCGCTACTCATGCGGGGATTCAGTGCAATCGAGGCAAGGGGAGCAGAGAGCTGTTACCTTGCGTACTTGAACCAGTTAAGTGGCCGGAGAAATGACGCGTTCAGCCCCCGTGTGTGATCTCATCAGCAGGAAGTGCACCGTTGCGATGGTCATTGTTGCCCTGTGGATGTGCCTGACGCCACGGGCCTCCGCTCAAGATCAGCAGGTCGCGGCCGATCGCTTCGCAACGCTCGCACTGGCCTGTGTTCATCAGGAATACCCCAATCATATATCTCACAGTATGCAGAGCGATTCCGATGTGGCGCCCCCACGGGAACTTACGCCCGCTTTTTATGGGTGTCTGGATTGGCACAGCTCGGTGCATGGGCATTGGCTATTAGCGAGATTGGCGAAGCAGTACCCCGATAGCGAGTACGCGCAGCCCGCGCGCGAGGCGCTCTCGCAAAGTTTGACTCGAGAGCACTTGTTAGCTGAGACCGCGTATGTGTCGGCAGCAGGGCGCAGGTCATTCGAGCGACCTTACGGCATAGCTTGGTTATTGCAGTTGGCTGCGGAACTCGAGGAATGGGATGACCCTCAGGCGGAAGAGTGGCTGGAAAACATCCGTCCGTTAGAGGCCGCACTAGTTGCGCGTTTGACTGACTGGTTACCGAATCTAACTTATCCAGTGCGAAGCGGCACTCATTCCCAGACGGCCTTTGCGCTGGGATTAGCGCTCGATTGGGCGCGCATCACCGGTGATGGGGGTTTTGAATCATTGATTGTCGAGCGGGCGACATATCTTTACGGCA
Source organism: uncultured Halieaceae bacterium (assembly GCA_913052635.1). Classification (GTDB taxonomy): domain Bacteria; phylum Pseudomonadota; class Gammaproteobacteria; order Pseudomonadales; family Halieaceae; genus Luminiphilus. The sequence continues at coordinate 9,943 of CAJXDE010000055.1, read as the reverse complement.
AGGATCGGGGCTGTCCGATTCATTACGAGCCCTCGGGCGCCGACTTTTTATCGCCGTGTCTGGGGGAGGCCGACTTGATGCGTCGGGTAATGACCCCCGATGTGTTCGCTGACTGGTTGTCACAGTTTTTAGAGATTCCGGAGAAGGGCGAATGGCTGGTCCCGGCTTTCGTAAGCGATCGCTCCGACCCTCATATTGTGCACCTCGACGGTGTGAACCTCAGCCGCGCCTGGATGCTCGAGGGGATTGCGTCGGCGCTACCACTCAGTGATCCGCGGCAAAGGGTCATATCGGTATCGGCCAGCACACACAGGAAGGCAGGACTTGAGGGGGTGAGCGCCGAGCACTATGCGGGTAGTCATTGGCTGGGCAGTTTTGCGACTTACCTCGTGACCCGGAGGGGAATAGCCGGCGGCTAAAGTAGGCCACGCCAGCAACACTACTTGTCTGGTTTTTCGCCCAAAGTGTGTTATGGCCCGATGCAGGGCGTCGGCCGCATGCCGGCTACCCCTTAGTTGCCCTCTGATAGAAGCGCGGCCCGAACGAGGGGCAACTGATCATTGCCAAAGTACAGTGCATCATCTATCAACATCGTCGGGGAGCCATAGGCGCCGCTTAGGATCGCTTCCTCAGTATTCGATCGCAACTGATCTTTGATAGTCTGTTCCGCGGTGCCGCTGACTAATGACGCACCATCGAGACCACAGTTATCCGCGATCGTTCGGATGACATCGGGTTCATCAATGTTTTCACCCCGGGCAAAGTAGGCGTCGAAAGCGGCTTTCGAGAACTGATGCAGTGCCGTTTGGTTCGGCTCCAGCACGCAGCATGCGCGCATTGCCAACACCGACTTCACCGGGTGATGCGCTGTCGGGAACACCAGCGGCAGCTCCGCCACTCGCGCCCATTCGTGCAACCAGCGATAGTTATGGACGATCTTTGGGTCCATAGGCTCAGCCCGCGCTTGGTAGACGCTCGGGTTTACTGCATTGAACACGCCGCCCACTAGGAAAGGTCGCCACGTTACCTTTGCGCCAGTTTCAGCGAGGATGCATTGAATATTGTTGAAAGCGAGATACGTCCAGGGTGAGGAGAGGTCGTAGAAGAATTCGACGTGCGCCACGGCTAGGCTCCCAGAAGATTAGGCAGTGATGCTGTCCTTTCGATACTCGACTTTCAAGGGCTACCTTGCACGCGCAGTCCGAATGGATATCTGAATGGACCATTTGGGGGTATACAACTGAATTAGTGATGAAAAGGGCAATGGGCTACTCAGCCCGCCGACTCTTGAGCGGATTCCGTGCGTTCGGCCATTAGTGGCTTAACCGGGCCCTGATCGATGGAGAGTGCCGAGCCAATTAGCGCAATCGAAGCGATGGCCCAAAAGAGATTTGATCTCAGATCCACCTTGACCTCCTGTCTGGTTTGGCTGGCTTACTTTTACGAGCGCACTCTTCGTCTCAGCATATTGCGGCTCAAAGTTGAACAATGACAATCTTGAATGCTGCTTTTTGGGCGCTCCCGCTATGCCCGATGACAGAATGACCGGAATTCGATGCAAAGCCACTGTTGGGCATACTTCACAGAGACCTAGGTTGCGAAGATAAATTCATGCAATATGCTTGTTACCATGGGTTTAAAAGCATAAATAAAACGTCACTAAGAGATATAAACTATTGATAAATAGCACAATGAAACGTTTTTTTGAGTTTTAAATGAAAAGCAACGAACAGACTATGGCTCAGATCTGTATTCGCCACGGCTGCCGCAAACAAGCGCTCCGCAAGTTCTGCAGCGTCGCCTGCCGCGTGGCACATCACAATAGCCGTCGGGCGCCGGCCAGTAAGGTGAGAATCACCTGCCTAGGCTGTGGGAAGGCATTTCAGGGGCGTCCGGACCAAAAAACCTGTGGGGCGACCTGCCGTTCTCGGCTGTTTCGTGCCCAAAAACAACAGGAGGCTGGCAAACAAATCGCAGGTGACACAAGCGCGGTGGAGTGGGGCGCACTGACGCCGTTTTCGCCTGCCGAATTGCGGCAAAAAATGCAAAAGCATCGGTTAGAGGCCAGGGTGCAGTATTCGTGGTTGCCAGCCAACCCGAAAAAGGTACGGGTAAGGCGCCATAAACCCGATACCTACCAGATGCGTCTGGATTTTGGGCTCAATGAGGCAGATTCAGGGGACCAGAGCTGATTGGGTCAGCGCTCAAGCACGGTAGCCGCGTGCCAGTGGCCCTGTGACCTATCAGCCCCGTGGCAACCACGGCTTGTTCTGATCGAGGTGGTCTAAAGGAACCAGGAACCACCATCGACCATATGGGTCTGCCCCGTAACAAAGCGACTTGCGTCTGACGCTAGGTAGACAATGGTGCCAGTGAGATCCTCGGTTTCGAGGTTACGCGGAATCAGTTGGTTAGAAGCGATCACCGACTTCGCTTTTTCGAACTTTTCACCAAAGAACTCCTCGGTTCCCTCGGTCATGACCGCAGAGGGGGCCACCGCATTCACGCGGATATGGTCTGGCCCCAGCTCGCGCGCCATGCCACGGGTCATACCGATAACCGCTGCTTTAGACGCGACATAGTCCAAGCCGTAGGGCAGGCCGAATACCGCAGCAAGCGAGGCGATGTTAATGATCGAGCCGCCGCCTTCGCGCATGTGGTCGACCACCGCGCGGCTGGTAAGCCAGGTGCCTTTGATATTGACCTGCATCACTCGATCCCACTGTGCTTCATCGAGGTGCTCAAAGCGCGCTCCTTTGAGGCCAGCGTAAAGGGCTGCGTTATTAATCAGCACATCGATTCGGCCAAAGGTGTCCTTAGCGAGTGACGCCATGGCTTCGCAGCTGACGGCGTCTGATACGTCGACGGTGGTGGAGATCGCGCGCCCGCTCCCCGATTCCACGGCCGCGACAGTGTCACTGCAGTCATTGAGGTCGGCGGCCACGATGGCGGCACCCTCTGCGGCCAGCGCTTCGGCATAGGCTCTGCCCAAGCCACGCGCAGCGCCAGTGATTACTGCGACTTTACCGGCTAACTGCACGGCGGTGCTCCCAGCAGCTGGTTCAGTTGTTGAGAATTCTTTTGGTGAGGCGACTGGCTGTCGAGCAAACCCGCATAAATCTGACCATCTTTGATCACCGCCGTGATGGCATCGGCATCTTGCAGCACACTGATCTGCTCAAGCGGATTCCCTTTCACGATCACCATGTCTGCGATTTTTCCTGCCTCCAGCGTGCCGAGGCTACCGTCTGGCATAAAGGCCTCGCCGCCGTGTTTCGTAGCGGCTTGTAGCGCCTCGCCGGGAGAGAAGCCGAAGTAATCAGTAAAGTACTGAAGCTCTTTGGCATAGGTACCGTGGGGTGTGATGTTAAGACCATAGTCTCCACCTACCAAAACTCTGATACCGGCTTCTCGCATCCGCTTCACAGAGGCCTGTGTTGCCTCTAGCTCCGCAGCGTAGCCCTCATGTTCGGGGCTACCTGTTTCGAACCCAAAGCTCTGATAATGCTCAAGAAAAGTAATCTCCCAGGCGACCGCTGGGCCCACGAATATGCGGTCGCGATTCGCTTCGAGTAGCGCCAGGGCTTCGTCATCCAGATAGTTCGCATGGCCAATGAAGTCGACGCCAGCCTTAACCGCTTGCTTGACTGCCGCGGCAGATCGCGCGTGGCAGGCGACCCGCATGCCGCGGTGATGCGCCTCGGCAACCAGCACCTCTAGCTCCTCATCCGTGAAGCCCAGCACACCTGGTTTGATCCCTCCGCCCGAGGAGATTAATTCCCCATCTATCATTACCTTGACCACATCGACACCGTTTTTAGACAGCGTGCGGACGGCTTTACGGACTTCCCAAGGGCCGTCGGTAATCATGCCCAGTCCGTCGATTTTCAATTGCGCGTAGTCGGGGTGCAGGTCGGCGTTACTGCCGGTTGAGCCAATGTCGCGACCGCCGGCTAATAGTCGTGGCCCCAAGACATCGCCGCACTCGATACCGCGCTTGAGGAATGCGTCGACCCTGTGCACCGAGCCAAAGCTGATCGCCGAAGTAAACCCCGAGCCCAACATGACCCTGGCGTTATGGATCGTTTTAATTACCACCTCCTCGACAGGAGATTTGTCGAGCTCAAGCGGGCCGTTGTTGGTGTAGGAGAGGTGGGCGTGGGACTCCACCATGCCGGGCATGACAAAGTGGCCCTGGCAATCGATAACTTTTGTTTCATCGTCGAGCGATGGGCTGCCGTCCCGGGGACCCGCGTAGATGATGCGGTCGTCGGCAAACGCCACGCAGGCATCGCCACAGAAGTGATCGGCGTGGCCGTCAAACAGAGCAATATTGTTGAGTATTATCACGGCAACCTCAGAAGTCGTCTCGCGTTTTGGGAGAGGCGTGCGGCGTCCGCGCTCAGTGCTTCGGGTGTATCGAACCCTCCCAGATTGGTGCCCAAGACTAACTTATCTTCATGGGCATAATGACGAAGTGCCGCAGCCGCTAACTCGCCTTTCACATGGGTATCAAACCATAAATTTTGTAGTTCATGGCCAAATCCATTCCGCTTCACACTCTCCGAGGCGGCAGGGTCCACCTGCGCCAGCTGGTCCATTTTTTCGGCCAGAAACGCTGCTGTACCACCACCATGTGAAACACACACATCAAGGGTGGGATGCCGATCGAGCACACCACCCAGAAGCAATTGCGCGACAGCGAGCGTTTCCTCTTGCGCATAGCCCAGACTCAGCGAGAGGTTGTGCTGGTTGAGCCGGTCATCCTTGAGTCCGCCCACACCATCTGTAGAGCTCGCGTGAATAAACAATGGCACATCGAGATCAGTCAGTTTTTGGTAGAGCGAATCTAACGACTCACAGGCAAAACCCTGCGGGATGTCTGTGCCGATCATAGCGCCCTTGAGACCTAATGCGCTGACTGCATGCTCCAGCTCCTCCCATGCAGCAGACCGGTCTTGCATGGGCAGCGCTGCCAGACCGACGAGTCTGTCGGGGGCTGCTGCAACGGTGTCCGCCATCAGTTGGTTGTGCTGGTGGCAAAAGTCAGTCGCGATAGCGGGCTCGATGCCATGGAAGAAAGTAAGAGGGTTAGGAGAGAGCACCTGAATATCGATGCCCAGTCGATCGAGATGCGAAATCCGCAGATCTAAGTCCGTAAAGACCGTACCCTCATAGGAGATTGGTTTCATCGTATAACTACCGATACGAAAAAACCGGGCGCCTTGCTCGTCGATACCGGCCTCAGGACCATAGTGGCCCGCGCTGCCATTTAACTCCTCAAATACCACGTGGGCGTGCACATCGATGACTGCTGCTGCCACTGTCGGTCCTCTTGTATACGCCCCGTTGAGGCTCTTTTAAAAACGAGCCGCGCTGTCTCAGTTTGCACCATGCAACATCACCTGACGATGATGGTGAGTCACTTTACGCTGGCATGCGCTGTGAGTAATCTGCTGTTCTCTCATATTGTCATAGGCTTCAGATGCCAACACCCATTCTAAGCGGGCTTTTCGCAGGGCTGCTCGCAATCTTTTCTTCAGCAGTCCTCTCAGAGACGGTGATCGTAAATTTAGAAGAGCCGAATACCCACGGTTTTTACACAGGCATTTCCAACTTGCGCGGCTGGGCTGTTGCGGAGTCAGGTATTGCTGCGATAGAGATCGATGTTGACGGCACCTATGCGTTCGATGTGCCCATGGGGGGAGCGAGAGGCGATGTGGCAAAGGTTTACCCCGACTTTCCCGACTCTGATACGTCAGGTTTCTCCATGGCCTATAACTTCAAGGGGCTCGCGCCGGGAGAGTATGTATTTACCGCTCGAGCGATCTCTAAGGATGGCGGCGTCGCTACTCAAAGCGCGACCGTGAAGGTCGACCGTTTCACATCCTCATATATTGGCGACAGCTCGGAAGTCGATACATCGACGGTATCAGACGTGTCATTTGGCGATGCCTCTTTTACCCTGAAAGGTCTCACCGTTGAAGGGCGTCAGTGGGATGTGCTGATGGATTTTGATACCGCAACCCAGAGCTTCGAAATCGCCGATATTGCTGAGGTAGGTGCACCCGATACGGGTACGGTTTGCCCGTCCGGCAGCTGGAGTTCGGGAGACTACACTCTCGAACAGAACGGCATTGCGCGCCAATTCAGGGTCCGGCTTCCCACTGGTTATAGCTCCGATCAGGCTTATCCGCTGATCGTGTTGTTTCACGGTTGGGGCGGTGGTGAGGATGAATTTCTGGACAATGTCACGGTGCAGTCACAGTCAGACGAACGAGGCTATGTATTGGTGGCGCCGCTGGGGCTGGGGCGCGAGGAGCCGGGCAATCGACTGTCGTCCTGGTCGTTTCAGGGGTCAACGACAGGTCTCGACGGTGATGGCCTCAACGCAGCCGTAAGCGGCGACACGAACGCGATTTGTGATGATGACAGGACGGCTGATTACACCTATCCGTCCTGCGGGGGGATTGCTGAGAACGGATGCTCCTGGACGCAATGCTCTGTCGATGATGTGGCATTTTCCGCGGCGCTGGTTCAGGAAGTGTCCGCCAATGTCTGCATTGACTCTGATCGCGTCTACGCCGTGGGCGGCTCAAACGGCGGTATGTTCGTCTGGGACTTGGGCCGTGACGAGCGGAGCGAGGAAGTGTTTAGGGCAGTAGCGCCCATTTTGGGTTTGCCTCACCGCGGATATTTAGACCCGCCCGTATCTGAGAGCGGTATGCCCGTCATTTCGATAACCGGCTCGCGGGACAGAACTGTCCCCCCAGGGGAATGGGGGCAGGACACTTTCACTACTACTTCTGATGGCGACGTCTATTATTATTCTAGCGCCTCAGCCATCACCAAGGTTTGGGCTGAGGCCCATAGCTGTGATACCACAGTGCCGGCGGAGCCCGTTGATATTGGTAGCTCCAGTATGGAGTGCCGCGGTTGGTCTTATTGCCAGAGCGACTCACAATGGCCGCCAGTACTGGATTGCCGGGGCGATATGGGCCACATGTATAACCTGAGATCCAGCTGGCCGCTAATTTTGGATTTTTTTGAGCAGCTATAGCAAGAAACGATGCGCAGCTGCCTTAGGGCGCAACGATAAGGGGTAGAACTCACAATGGCATTTCCAATCGAAGCGGTTCGGCAACAATTTCCCTCACTGGCGACAACAGATGATGGACAGCGCCGCATCTATTTTGATAACGCGGCGGGCACGCAGGTGCCCCGACATTCCATTGACCGCATCGTCGATTTTTTTCACCGTTACAATAGCAATACCGGCGTGTTTAACCCGACCTCCGTCGAGGTCGATGCACTCTATGACGCCGCCGTTGCCGCTATGGCCGACTTTTTGGGTACGTCCGACCCAGGTGAGGTACTGATCGGCGCCAATATGACGACGCTCACCTATCAGCTCTCGCGGAGTCTCGCCCATCAGTTCGACCCGGGTGATGAAATCATCATCACTCGGATGGAGCACGAGGGGAACGTCTCGCCCTGGCTACAGATGGCAGAAGACAATGGCTTGGTTGTGAAATGGCTGGAGTTTGATCGAGACACCTGGCGTGTCGAACCGGAACTGCTCGAGCGTTTGCTGAGTGACCGCACGCGGTTATTGGCGCTCAATTACGCAAGTAACCTGACGGGCGGTGTGAACGACGTTAAAGCCCTCACCGCGATGGCGCAGAGTGCTGGCGCAATGGTCTATGTCGACGCCGTTCAGTATGCGTCCCATCGACTGATCGACGTGAAAGATCTGGGCTGCGACTTCCTCGCCTGCTCCCCCTACAAGTTTTATGGGCCACATCTGGGCGTGGTGTATGGCAAACGGGAGCGTTTGGAATCGCTCCGCGCATACAAACTTCGTTGTGCCAGCAATGACCTGCCTTTTCGATTCAGTCTGGGCACACCGGCGTTTGAGCTGATTGCAGGCCTCATGGGCACGCTTGAGTATTTTCAATGGTTGGCAGCCGAGATGGGTTGTGGTGGCGATCGTCGCCAATTATTTGAGCGCGCCTACGCGGCGATGGGCGCACACGAGGACGCCCTGTCGGAGCAGCTACTGGCGGGTTTGGTAGCGATGCCAGGGCTGACTATGAGGGGCGCTGGCACCCTGACCCATCGTGTGGCGACCTTCTCCTTTACTCATGACCGGCTCTCTTCCAGTGCGATCGCCCAACAGCTTTCAGATGCGGGCCTTTATTGTCATTGGGGCGACAACTACGCCGTTGAGGTGGCGAAAGCGCTGGATCTCGACCCCCGAGAAGGGGTACTGCGTCTTGGGTTAGGGCATTACAACACCGCGGACGAGGTTGCAGAGGCGCTGACGCTCATTGAGGGTGTGCTTGCGGCCTGATGAGGTTGCGCCGTCTCAGGCCCTCTCGACCTCTGACCAGATCGCTCGAACCCACTCGCGGATCTGCAGGCCCTCTTGCCAGCGATCCGACAGCTCGAGCTCGTCGGCGCCCGTGATCGCATAGGCAGGGGGTCCAAGTTCCACCAAAAAATTGAGTGTGGCATCGTGGGTTTGCCGCGCATGCCACTTGGAGATGCCCTGTTGCCACCACTGCCGATACTGGGCAACCCACTCCCGGTGCTGGGGGAAATCAATCGCAACCTGAATTTGCTGATTGTTTGAGATACGTCCCTGAAACGAGTCCGAACGCTCAAGGATCGTCGAGAAATAACCCTCGTCAGTTTCATTGAGTGGGATTTGCAGTTCGCGATCGACGACAAAGTGAGAGAGGTCCGCGCACAGCCGCAGCTCGGGGACCATCTCCAGCACCTCCAGCGTATAGAACAGATCGTTTAAGGTGCCGTTACGGTGCGTCTCGAGCAGCAGTGGAAAGTCATATGCGTTAGCCATCGCGAGCCATGCTTCTACGACCGGTAACGCCTCTGCTGCGGTCAAAGGCATAACGCCGCCGATCACGTTGACCTGAGTGGCGTTCATTTCCGCGGCCATGTCTAACAGTGGCAGCATTGAATCCACGTCGTGCGGAAAGGCGTTGACCATGCACTTCAGCCCCAATCGCTCGAAGGCGGGCTTTAGCGCTAGGCAATCCGGGATCTCGGATACATTCGGATCAACACAGGCCCCCGCGTAGCCGGCTTCGGCTATGCGTTCCATGTGTGCTTCGACCGGCTCTTCTGCCTGCCCGGGAATACGTCGCTCCATCGCCCAGAGCGACTGGTAAATATCGAGGGTGTGTGCCATCGATGCCGCGTTAGAACGACGTCAGAAATGACGCGGCGTTACCGCCAGTGAGCTGAGCAGACTGGGCTGCGCGCAGAAAAACTTTTCCTGATGCGGGCTCAAGTCCAGGCGCGTCATGGAAAATACGGTAACGTCGGTAGCGCACGTACATCACCAATTGTGGCCAAAGTCGAATCACTGTGTCGGGATCTTCTCCAAAGAGTTCGCGGTGTAGCGAGGGCAGATCGAACCACGGGGTGGTGGGTTTGGCGTGATGAGCGTTGTGATATCCAAAGTTCAGGATCAGCCAGTTCACCCACTCATAGCGCCAGGACAGAATCGGGCTAAAGGTGTGCTCTTGCTCCCACTCAAGGTCACCTTTGTGCTCGGAGACCTCGTTGGTATAGAGATTGGTGCGGTAGGGGTAGTCGTGTTCTAGCCCGTCAACAAAGCGCAGCACAATAATCATTAGCATGTAGGCAATGAGGTAGCCGACCAGCGCGACGGGGGCGTAGACCGCCAGTGCCGCGAGCAAGCCAAATCGAACCAGAATTATGCCGACGTTGCGCGGGAGCTGGTTACGCCGCTGAGGGATAATGAAGGCTGTAAAAACCATGATGGTGTGCATCAGGATGCAGTGAGCGGGGATGAAACACCACTCCAGAAAGATCGTGATGCGATAAACGAGCGGATGTTTTTTGAAGAAACCCTCGTAATCAAACCACACCACATCGTCGTTCTCGACGTGAT
>CAJXDE010000054.1 GCA_913052635.1 uncultured Halieaceae bacterium | reverse complement strand
CCTGAAGACATCATGGATGTGAATCAGGATGCCGTGAGCGCCGCCATGCGCGACGCAGACGTGTCCCTGATGGTGCACGGCCACACTCACCGACCGGACCGACATCAGTGCGCTACCGGGGAGCGTATTGTGCTCGGAGACTGGACCGCACAAGCGGGCTGGCTGCTCCGCGAGCGAGGCAGTGAACTCAGCCTGGAGCGCTTCTCTGTCGGTTAATGCTGTGTCGCGACCGGGCCGCTGTGAAACCGGAACTCAGTGTCTTCGCTTTCCACCAGCTCCGCTTCCAGACCTCGGAAATACTCAAGCCGGTCAGCCAAGTCCCCATCGGATACTAAGGATTCTGCCAAGCGCAAATAATCGCTGTAGTGCCGGGCCTCACTTTTCAGCAGTGAAAAATAGAAGTCACCCAGCTCTTTATCGAGCTCCGGAGCCAATCTGGCAAAACGCTCACAAGAACGGGCCTCAATCAGCGCGCCGACAATGAGCGTATCAATGAGTCTTCTAGGCTCTTGCCGGCGCACCCCTTTGTGCAGTCCCTGAGCATAGCGAGAGGCGCTGAGTGGCTCGTAGGTAATATCACGCGCCGCCATGATCTTGATCACCTGCTCAAAGTGACGGAGCTCCTCCCGGGCAAGACGGGACATTTTATATAGTAGCACCGGGTTATCGGTGTAGCGATGCATGAGCGCAAGCGCTGTCGCCGCCGCTTTTTTCTCACAGTTAGCATGGTCAATCAGGAGGGTTGGCTCCTGATCGGGCTGCAATGCGGCCGCCACCCAAGCGTCGGGCGTGCGGCAAGGCAAAAACGCCTGAATGCCTGCCACCAGGACCTCAACCGAGCTCATCGAAGGGCTCCTTGAGGCGGCTCGTCCGCAAACAAGTCGCCGGTAGCGATGTAGCGGTCATAGTGCGCGGAGGAAAGGATCCAGAATTCCTCATCGATCTGATCGCGAAGCGCGACCAGCGTTATGTCTCTGCAACTGGGCAGCACCTCAAAACCGTACTGCTCAGGCTGCGAAATCTGTGTCGCGCCTGCTTTCAAAAGCGCAAAGAGGTGGCAATAGGGGTCGTGATGCGGCTGATGGCGAATTTTCTGCACCGACAGCTGCCAGTCCAATAGCTTTTGATCAACTATCCGTAGTTTATTGGCCACGCACATGGCCAGAAAGTGATCCAGGCGCGAATCAATTGCCTGTTTTTGCATCTGAGAGTAGCCATTCCAGTCGATCACCTCGTGCGCAAAGCGCTTGCAGCCGCGACAAACCGCGTCTCCGATACCGGTGGAGCAAACGCCTATGCAGGGGGTTCGAATGGGATTGAGGTCAGACACGGATCCTCCGAAGCGGGCGAAGTGTAGCAGTTTCTGTATCGCAGTAACGCTCTACCCATCGGCTGAATGAATGCAGGCTATTCAAACCGTCGTTAACGGTGGAAACAGTCGCCAAGCTATAATCTTGCCGTCGAACGCCCTGCACGTAGAAGGAAGCTGTAAATGCTGGAAGCCTATCGCCAACACGTCGCTGACCGCGCCGCCCAGAACATACCGCCTGCCCCGCTATCACCTGAGCAGGTTGCCGACTTAGTGGAACTGCTAAAGAGCCCACCGGCGGGTGAGGAGGCTTTTCTCGTTGAACTGCTGACTGAGCGCGTCCCCCCCGGGGTTGATGAGGCCGCATATGTCAAAGCCGGCTTCCTGTCTGCGCTGGCGAAAGGAGAGGCCCGCTGCGATCTGATTGACCGCGAGCACGCCATTCGCCTACTCGGCGACATGCATGGCGGCTACAACATCGCCACGCTGGTCGGATTACTCGACGATGAGGCGCTCGGCGCCCACGCGGCAGGAGAACTGAAAAAGACACTGCTGGTGTTTGACGCCTTCTATGACGTGGTGGAGCTGGCGAAAGGCGGGTCCGGCAACGCCCAGGCCGTGCTGGAGAGTTGGGCGGCCGGAGAGTGGTTCACCGACCGCCCCGAAGTTCCTGAATCACTCAAAATGGTGGTGTTCAAAGTCACGGGAGAGACCAATACGGATGACCTCTCCCCGGCCCCCGATGCCTGGTCGCGCCCTGATATCCCGCTACACGCGTTGGCCATGTTCAAGATGGCACGGGACGGCATTGAACCGGATGCGCCGGGCATCACGGGCCCACTCAAGCAAATCGAGGTGATCAAAGAATCGGGGCTGCCGGTAGCCTTCGTCGGCGACGTGGTGGGGACCGGATCATCGCGGAAATCTGCCACCAACTCCGTGCTGTGGTACTTCGGTGAAGATACGCCCGGCATCCCAAATAAAAGGGCCGGAGGCGTCTGTATTGGCGGCAAGGTCGCGCCCATCTTCTACAACACGATGGAGGACGCCGGCGCACTGGTATTCGAGGCTCCTGTAGACGCGCTGGGCATGGGTGATGTGATCGAGATCCGGCCCTACGACGGCAAGATCCTGTCGGAGAGCGGCGACGCACTCTCAGAATTCGCTCTGCGCTCCGATGTATTGCTGGATGAGGTGCGTGCAGGCGGGCGCATCAATCTCATCATCGGACGCGGCCTCACGGGCAAGGCGCGAGAAGCGCTTGGCCTAGGCGAGACCGATCTATTCCGAACCCCCGAGCAACCCGAGCACTCCGACAAAGGCTTTACGCTGGCGCAAAAAATGGTGGGGCGCGCCTGCGGCGTTGAGGGGATTCGCCCCGGCACTTACTGTGAGCCGCGCATGACGACAGTCGGCTCTCAAGACACCACAGGGCCCATGACACGCGATGAACTGCAGGATCTCGCATGCCTAGGTTTTTCGGCCGACCTGACCATGCAATCCTTTTGCCATACTGCGGCCTATCCAAAGCCCGTCGATATCGACACGCAGCACACACTGCCTGATTTCATTATGACCCGCGGTGGCGTCTCGCTTCGCCCTGGAGATGGCATCATTCATAGCTGGCTCAACCGCATGCTGCTACCCGACACCGTTGGCACCGGGGGTGATTCCCATACCCGCTTCCCGATGGGTATTTCATTTCCCGCGGGCTCCGGTTTGGTGGCATTTGCCGCCGCAACCGGGGTAATGCCACTGGATATGCCCGAATCTGTGCTGGTGCGCTTCAAGGGCGAGATGCAGCTGGGCGTGACCCTTCGGGATCTGGTCCATGCCATTCCCTACTATGCGATCCAGCAGGGGCTGCTGACTGTCGAGAAAAAAGGCAAGAAAAACATATTCTCAGGACGGATTGTTGAGATTGAAGGTTTAGAGGCGCTGACCGTTGAACAGGCGTTTGAGCTGTCCGACGCGTCAGCGGAGCGATCTGCCGCGGGGTGCACAATCAAGCTTGGAGAGGACACCATTGCCGAGTACCTACGCTCCAATATTGTGCTGCTGCGCTCTATGATCGCCGAGGGCTACGGCGACCCACGCACACTCGAACGACGCGCCAGAAATATGGAAGCCTGGCTTGAAAACCCCGAGCTACTGCAGGCTGATGCAGACGCAGAGTACGCAGCGGTCATTGAAATCGATCTTGCGGAAATCAATCAGCCGATCGTCTGCGCCCCCAACGATCCCGATGACGCGCGTCTGCTCTCAGAAGTACAGGGGGATCAGGTCGACGAGGTGTTTATCGGCAGCTGCATGACCAATATTGGCCACTTCCGGGCGGCTGGCGAGCTGCTGGAGGCGCATGGCGCACCGGTCAGCACGCGGATGTGGATTTGCCCACCCACACGCATGGATGAGCACCAGCTCATGGAGGAAGGCTACTACGCGATCTTCGGGCGAGCAGGCGCGCGGACCGAGATGCCAGGTTGTTCGCTGTGTATGGGCAATCAGGCCAGAGTCGCACCGAAATCGACAGTGTTGTCGACGTCTACCCGCAACTTCCCTAATCGCCTTGGCGAAGGAGCCAATGTGTACCTCACCTCCGCTGAACTTGCCGCGATCGGTGCGCTACTCGGGAAATTGCCGACCCCTGCGGAGTATTTGGAGTACGCCGGCAAGATTGACTCCATGGCAGATGAGATCTATCGCTACATGAACTTCGATCAGGTTATGGCCTTCCAGCAGCTGGCCGAGGACGGCGAGCGTATTGCGGCAACCATTATTGATGAGGTCGCCTGATCCCCTCTGGCAGTCTGGCCAGGCGTGCGGGGCTAGTGTGACTGCCAGACTAAATACGGCCGTGCAGGATGCCCGAAGCGATCTAGCGACCTAGCGCAGCAAAGCCGCGCAAACAGTCTGACTGCAGGTCCTCGAGATCCTCAAGCCCGACGGCAATCCGCACCAAGCCCTCAGATATGCTCGCTGCTTCACGTTGCCCGGGTGTCAGGCGCCCATGGGTCGTCGACGCGGGATGTACGATGGTGGTCTTGGCGTCACCCAGGTTGGCGGTGAGCGACATCAGCTCGGTCCCATTGATGAACTGCCAGGCTGCCTCACGGCCACCCGCCACCTCAAACGCCAACACCCCGCCGAAACCTTGCTGCTGACGCGTCGCTAACGCGTGACCGGGATGATCTGGCAGCCCGCAGTAGTGCACGGCTTCCACCGAGGACTTCTCAGCCAACCATTCAGCCAGACGTTGCGCGTTCTCTGAGTGAGCACGCATTCTCAGGTCCAGTGTTTCCAGCCCCTTCAGCATCACCCAGGCATTAAACGGGCTCATTGTCGGGCCACAAGAGCGGTTAAACGCCATGACCGGTGCAATCAATTCCTCTGACCCCACCAGGGCTCCACCCAACACCCTGCCCTGCCCATCCAGATATTTGGTCGCAGAGTGAGTCACAATGTCAGCACCCAGCAGCAAGGGCGTTTGCAGCGAAGGCGAGCAAAAGCAGTTGTCGACGGCCAGTATGGCGCCAATGTCACGACCGATCTGGGCCATTGCAGCAACATCTGCTACGGCATTGAGCGGATTAGACGGCGTCTCGATGAAGAGCATTCGGGTATTAGGTTTGGCCGCCTCGCGCCACTTATCGGAATCAGTGAGGGGAACAAAGCTCACTTCAACACCAAATTTCTGCAGCGTATTTTGGAACAGTCCCACCGTGGCTCCAAAGACATCGCGTGAGCACAGCACATGATCTCCAGCCTTGAGGTGGGTCAGGCACAGCGCCAGAATGGCCGACATGCCCGATGCAGTGGCGACCGCCGACTTACCCTGCTCCAGTGCAGCCAGTCGCTCCTCAAAAGCTCTGACGGTCGGATTGGTAAGCGTGAATAGACGTTACCGTCGACTTCGCCAGCAAACGTTGCAGCGGCATCCTCGGGCGAATCAAAGAGGAAACTGGAAGAGGTAAAGATCGGCTCAGCGTGCTCACCTTCTGGGGTTCGCCTTATGCCAGATCGGATAGCACGGGTGCGCGGCCCCGCATCGTCAAGCCACTCACCAGTCTCTTTCGTCATGATTCAGTTGTCGTTGTGCAAGCCGACAACCGCCCCGTCACTGGCCCCAAGGAACGAACCCCGCCCTTTGGCGCCGTCGGCGCGCGCAGCCTCAATCGATTGCAGGTATTGATCATCGATGTTCCCCGCGAGGTACTGACCGTCAAATACGGACGACTCGAAACCGTCGACTTCGGGGTTACCCTCCCGCGAACATTTGATGAGATCTTCAAGATCCTGATAGACCAGCCAATCGGCACCGATTTCTTCGCGCACTTCCTCGACGGTTCTACCGTGAGCAATTAGTTCGTTAGCGGCAGGCATATCGATGCCATAGACGTTAGGGAATCGCACCGGTGGCGCCGCAGACGCGAAGTAAACCTGCCTCGCCCCCGCTTCCCGCGCCATTTGAATAATCTGGCCGCAGGTCGTGCCTCGCACAATAGAGTCGTCAACGAGCAGGACAGTTTTATCCTGAAACTCCAGCGGCACAGGGTTCAGCTTCTGTTTCACGGACTTCTGCCGCTCACTCTGCCCCGGCATAATGAACGTGCGCCCTATGTATCGGTTTTTCATAAAGCCTTCGCGGAATTTGACGCCTAATTCGTAGGCCAACGACTGCCCGGCGACTCGACTAGTATCAGGAATGGGGATAACAACATCGATGTCGTTCTCGGGTCGCTCGCGCAGAATCTTTTTCGCCAGCGCCGCGCCCTGACGCATGCGCGTCTTGTAGACCGAGATGCTATCTATGAGAGAATCCGGCCGCGCGAAATAGACGTGCTCAAAAATGCAGGGGGTCAGCTTTGGTGAATCGGCACATTGCTCTCGATGAAGCTCACCCGTCTGCGTGACACAAATGGCCTCCCCTGGCAGCACATCACCCAGCAGCTCAAAACCTAATACATCTAGCGCCACGCTCTCCGAGGCGACCATGTACTCGGTACCGCCCCCCTTACCCTCACGCTGCCCGACCACTAGAGGCCGTATACCGTTAGGGTCACGGAAGGCCACCAGGCCAAAGCCGGAAATCAGCGCGACTGCGGCATAACCGCCCTCGCAACGTTTGTGGACCACTTTGATGGCGTCAAAAATGTCGCCGGCGGTGGGCTGGAGCTTGCCCAGACGATGCAGTTCGTGGGCAAATACATTGAGCAAAACTTCGGAATCCGAATTCGTATTGAGGTGGCGAAGATCGGACTGAAATAATTCTTCAGATAACAACGCAGAATTAGTGAGATTGCCGTTATGTGCCAACGCTATCCCGTAAGGCGAGTTCACATAGAACGGCTGGGCCAATGCAGTACCCGAACTACCCTGCGTGGGATAGCGAACGTGTCCTATGCCAAAGCGACCCAGTAGCTGGGACATGTGACTGGCCCGAAAAACATCGCGCACCAGGCCCTCGCCCTTGCGCTGCATGAGTTTGCCCGCTGAACAGGTCATGATACCGGCCGCATCCTGACCCCGGTGCTGAAGCATAGTCAGGGCATCGTAGATGTCAGCGGCGACATCCCGCTCTGCGACCAACCCTACCAGTCCACACATATTGCCTCTCTGGCCCTAGAGCATCTCGCTAGAATCAATGGTGTCCTTCACCGCCTCAGTCGGCTCCGACTCCGAGACCCGGTCAAAGTTTGAACCGATCCACTCGGCGACCCATTCTACAGGCTCCATGAGCACTGCTGCGTCCAGCAAGTCCTCGTCGGAATCGGGCAGCGCCGCGCGCAGGAGGATACTGATTGCCGCGACAATGATCACCCCTCGAAGCAGGCCAAAAATACCGCCCAGAAAGCGGTTTCCGACATTGAAGCCCGGTTGTCGCATCTGCTTGGACAGAAAAGCGGCGACGACGCCAAACATCAGCAGCACAGCAATAAACGTCAACACCCACCCGAGCAGATAACGGGTTGTCGGCTCGTCGATCAAATTACTTGCCAAATCAGAGACCGAGTCGGCCAGCACATTGGCTAGCAGAAAAGCGCTAACCCAGCCGATAATCGAGAGTGCCTCCCGCGCAAAACCCCTTGCAATGCCATAGCCCGAGGAGACCACCCAGACCAACAAAATGAACCAGTCAAACAGGTTAAAACTAGCGATCGCTGAGCCGAGCTGATCCAATAGGTCCGCCACGTTACTGTTCGTACCTCAGAATCTGGGAATTCACCTTAAGCACCGTATCGATCTCGGGCTTGATGCGCATTAGCGGCGCTTGCTCAGCATTCGGGCCAATCTGTACGCGAAACAGCTCATCATCCACACGGACATAGCGAGCCGAAAAGGCTTTGTAACCCCGCGCCTGCAAACCCTCTACAAGTTCATCAGCGCGAGACGCGCTCCCCACAGTCGCGACTTGCAGAACATAAAAGATCGCCAGCCCCTGCTCATCAACGAGCGGATCTTCAGACGGAGGCGCTCTCCTAGGCTGCGGCGCGGCGACCGAGTCGCTGTCTGGCAAGTGGGCAAGAGAATCGGCCTGCGCGTCGGTCTGGGTCTGAATATCGGCGGCCTCTTGAACCGGTGGCAGGTTTTTCGGCGGCTCCGGTAGCTTTGGAGCCACGGAGGACTCAAAACTTTCAGGCTCCGGGATTGGCGTCTGATCAATGGCAGGCCGCTCTGACATAGGCTGCAGGACGATGGGCTCCCGCGTCTCCGGCGTCACGAAAATCAAGGGCCAGAAGACGACCCCTAAGGCCACCAATACCAGTGTTCCGACAAGCCGTTGCCTGAATAACGGATCCACTTAGTTTTGCTCCCCGTCCTGGTGATGCGCTGCCAGATAGGCCGTTGCTTCGCCCACCGAGAAAAACGACCCAAAGACCACTATCCGGTCACCCGTCGTGACTCGCGTCATCAGTGACTGCCACAAATCCGGGAAGGACCCTCGATTGATTGCCGCGCCCGTTGGCTCGAAAAACCCTGCTAAGCGGTCGGTTGACATGGCTCTGGGCACATGGCAAAGATCAATAAGATTCCACTCATCAAACACCGTTTCGCACAGGGAAAGCATATCACGAATGGGCTTATCCCCCATTACACCGAACACCGCGATGGTCTTGCCAGAGACCGGATGATCTCTGAGAAAGTGCACCAGCTGAGACACCGATTCAACGTTGTGCGCCACATCCAGCACCAACTCATAGTGCTCCGTTTGCATTCTGCTGAGCCGCCCGGTAAGGCTCACTGACGCCAAGTGGTCGACTAGCGACTGATCTAAAGACACCTTGCCACTGAGCTCCAGCGCTTGAATCGCCGCACCCATATTCACGGGTAGCACACCAGTCTTATCCGGTAGCTGATAGCTTTGATGGGATGCAGTCTGCATCTCACCGTCGGCGACACGCCAATCACGGTTCATCAGAAAGGTCTTTGCACCCAGCGCGTCGAGGGTTGAAAGCAGAGAATGGGGCGGATCAGGGTCACCGACAACACAGGGCTGACCCGGTCTTGCAACACCTGCCTTTTCGATCGCTATCAGCTCCCGGCTATCCCCCAGCCAGTTCGTATGATCGAGCCCAATGTTGGTCACGACGCTGAGATCGGCATCGATAATGTTCACCGCATCGAGGCGTCCCCCCAGCCCCACTTCTAGCACCTGAATGTCGACGTCTCGCTCTCGAAAAATCCAGAGCGCAGCGAGCGTGGCGACCTCAAAATAGGTCAAGCTGATGGCCGCACTCGCATACTCGATCGCCTCAAACGCGGCGATCAGCTCAGCATCCTGGACCTCGGCGTCGTCGATGCAAATTCGCTCATTAAAACGATTGAGGTGGGGCGAAGTGTAACGGCCTACCCGCTCGCCAGAATGCACCAAGGCAGCGGATAGGACGCTGACTACGCTGCCCTTGCCGTTGGTGCCGGCCACGGTCAGCGTTGTCGGCGGGGAAGAGCGTAATCCCAGCTTATCGGCGACAGCGGAGACCCGCTCCAGCCCCAGCTCAATTTCAACCGGATGCTGTGATTCCAGACGTTCCAGCCACGCGCTCAGCGACAGTGGGGCCATGCTGAGGCTAGGCAGCGCCCCCATCGGCTTCAATCACCTCGCCTTCCAATACCGGTGCAGGCTGCCCGGGCGGCGAGAGATTGTTGAGCTTGGCCAACACACGGGCGAGGGTTTCCCGCATGTCATTGCGATGCACAATCATGTCGATCGCGCCGTGCTCGAGCAAAAATTCGCTACGCTGGAAACCCTTGGGGAGTTTCTGACGAATGGTTTGCTCGATGATGTTGGGGCCAGCGAAACCAGCACGCGCGTCGGGCTCTGCGATATTGATATCACCCAGTAGCGCCAAAGACGCGGAAACACCCCCATAAATGGGGTCGGTCAACACCGAGACATAGGGCGTGCCCTGCCCCTTCAGACGCTCTATCACCGCCGATGTTTTGGCCATTTGCATCAGCGAAATTAGCGCTTCCTGCATTCGGGCACCGCCCGAGGCTGAGAAACAGATCAGGGGCAGGCGCTCTTCGAGTGCAACCGTTGCGGCACGGGTGAACTTTTCGCCCACGGCATACCCCATCGAGCCACCGTGAAAATCGAACTCGAATGCCAGCGTCACCACTTCGACTCCGAGGATACTGCCTCGCATGGCAATTAGGGCGTCTTTTTCGCCTGTACTGCGCTGAGCAGCTGTCAGACGATCGCGATATTTGCGCTTGTCTTTGAACTTGAGGTGATCGACCGGCTCCAGGTCTGCAAACAACTCCGCCGCCCCCCGGTCGAGACACAGCTCAAGCCGGCGGCGCGCGCCAATGCGCATGTGGTGGTCGCACTTCGGGCATACCTCGGCGTTTCTTTCCAGATCAGGCTTGTAGAGGACCGCGTCGCATTTCACGCATTTTTTCCAGAGCCCCTCAGGGACGCTGGTGCGGTTTGCGCTCTCATCTTTGTTGACGCCGGACGGCAGGATTTTGTCAATCCAACTCATGGGATTCTCCAACGCGGAAACGGCAGAGTATACGAGGGTGAGGTTTTTCTATGAAGGTGAAGAGTCCACACCCGCGCGGATACTTTGTAGCAGTTGTACCGCGGCGCCATGGATCTGGATCTCTTCCAAACCCTCGGCAGAATGGGCTTTTTGTTCCATTTCTGCGATCAAAGCACTGCCGACGACCACCGCATCAGCCGAAGCCGCGACCGCACTCGCACTGGCCGCGTCCTTAATGCCAAAACCGACCGCAATGGGAAGCGTGGTTTTCTCTCTAATCAGGGAAACACTGCGAGCCACTTCATCCGTATCCAACTGCCCCGAGCCAGTGACGCCTTTTACCGCGACGTAATAGATAAAACCTCTTGCCCGCTCCACAATTTTTTGCACCCGCGGCTCAGGCGTAGTCGGCGAAATCAGAAAAATGTTATCGAGCCCGACCGCCTTCAGTGCCCCGTCGACCCCGTCGACCTCTTCAGGAGGCAGGTCAACGGTAATCAAGCCATCGACGCCGGCATCAGCACTGGCCGATGCGAAGGTCTCGTAACCAAAGCGCTCAATCGGATTGGCGTAGCCCATCATCACGACTGGCGTTCGATCATTGTCTTTACGGAACTCCGCCACCATACCGAGCACTCGCTGCAGGCTCATTCCATTAGCGAGCGCACGCTCATGGCCCTTCTGAATCACCGCCCCCTCAGACATCGGGTCGGAGAATGGCACCCCCAATTCCAGAATATCTGCGCCGGCATCAACCAGACTGTGCAACAGTGATACCGTGCCCTCAGGACTGGGATCGCCCGCCACCACGTAGGGAATCAAAGCTTTGCGCTTGCCAGACTGCAGATCTACGAAGACCTGTGAGAGACGGCTCATAGCGACGATCAGACCTCGATCCCGTCGAGGGCAGCAACCGTCAGGATGTCCTTATCACCTCGTCCGGACAGATTTACTACGATGTGCTGCTCGGGCGACATGCTCGCGGCTAACTTCTCGGCATGGGCCATCGCATGCGCGGTTTCCAGTGCGGGGATGATGCCCTCAACACGCGTCAGTCGGTGAAAGGCTGCCAGCGCCTCATCGTCGTTCGCGGCGACATATTGAACCCGACCGATATCCTTGAGCCACGCGTGCTCAGGCCCCACTCCGGGATAATCGAGCCCGGCGGACACCGAGTGGGTCTCAAGGATCTGCCCGTCATCGTCTTGCATGAGGTAGGTGCGATTACCATGGAGTACGCCTGGACTGCCGACCGAGAGCGGGGCCGCGTGTTCACCGGTCTCTAGGCCCTTGCCACCTGCCTCAACGCCATACATCGCTACGCCTTCATCCTGAAGAAAGGGATGAAACAGCCCGATGGCATTAGAACCGCCGCCGACACAGGCCACCAGCGCGTCCGGTAGCTTGCCGCACTGCGTCAGGCTCTGCGCCCGCGCCTCACGGCCAATGACGCTCTGAAAGTCGCGTACGAGCATGGGATAGGGATGAGGACCCGCGACAGTGCCAATGATGTAGAAGGTATCGTCAACATTTGTGACCCAGTCGCGCATGGCTTCATTCATGGCGTCTTTCAACGTACGCGAACCCGAGGTCACAGAGACGACCCGCGCTCCCAGGAGCTTCATGCGGTAGACGTTCAGCGCTTGCCTGAGAATGTCTTCCTCACCCATGAAGACATGGCACTCGAGTCCGAGTCTTGCTGCAACCGTCGCACTGGCCACACCATGCTGACCCGCACCTGTCTCGGCGATCACCCTCTTCTTGCCCATGTATTTGGCTAGGAGTGCCTGCCCGATCGTGTTATTCACTTTGTGGGCACCGGTGTGATTCAAATCTTCGCGCTTGAGTAGGATTCGTGCGCCGCCGATAGCGTCAGACAGCCTGGACGCCTCATATAGTGGTGAAGGGCGTCCCACATAGTGAGCGAGATCCTCATCGAACTCTCGCTGGAAAACTTCGTCGTCTTTGAGACCCGCGTATAGCTGCTCCAGATCAGCCAGCGCCGACATCAAAGTCTCCGCAACAAACTTGCCGCCAAAACGGCCGAACCGGCCATCCTGATCCGGCACCGACGCAAATAATTCTGGCGTTACTTCACTGGTCATAATCCACCCTCGCTTATCTCCGACAAAGCGGCTTCAATAAAAGCCCTCATCCGGTCACTGTCTTTGATGCCCTTCTCTTTCTCGACACCACTACTCACGTCGACCGCTGCAGGTCGCACCTGACGAATCGCGTCACCAACATTATCAGCGGTCAACCCGCCCGCTAGGATCAGTCTTTTCTCTAGCCCGGCGTCGACCCACCCCCAGTCAAACTGATGACCAGTCCCGCCGAACTGCCCGTCATGTGCGCTGTCCAACAACACACCACGGGCAGAACGAAAAGCGTTGTTAACCGCCGCCAGGTCCACGTCAGCTGACATCGCCACAGCCTTCAGATAAGAGCGCCCAAACTGCTCGCAGAATGCGGGACTTTCCTGGCCATGGAACTGCAAAACGTCCAGCTCAACCCGATCAAGCACTGCCCGCACCTGATCGACAGTGGGATCAACGAACAATCCGACCAGCGTGCCACCATCGCCGACGGCTACCTGAATGTCTCGTGCGACCTCCTCCGTCACATGACGGGCACTCGCAGCATGAAACACGCAGCCAACGGTATCTGCGCCCAACGCCAGAGCCTTTTCAGCGTCCTCGGGTCTCGTGATGCCGCAGATCTTGATGCGCACGTCCACCCCCGTCCCCAAACGGCTATTCTAGCAGTAATCAGACCGCTTACAGGCGTCCTTGTAGAAGGGTCGGCCCGTCCGGCGTTTCGGGCAGTCCGAATTCCTCGGGATAGGTAACATCGACTAGGTACAGACCCGCAGCCGGGGCGGTGTCGGCGGCCTGGGTCCGATCTCGACCCTGCAACACCGTCTCGAACCACTCGACCGTTGACGACCTAGAACCCACAACCAGGAGCGAGCCGACAATATTGCGCACCATGTGGTGTAAAAAGGCGTTAGCGGTGATGTCGACCACGACATAGTCACCTTTTCTAGTGACCGTGCAGGCCGTGACGCATCGGCTGGGTGAAGACGCCTGACAACTCGCCGCCCGAAACGCGCTGAAATCCTGCTCACC
>CAJXDE010000053.1 GCA_913052635.1 uncultured Halieaceae bacterium | reverse complement strand
TGAGATCACCGATACGGGTAATGGCTTTGAAACGTTCGGCCTGCAAGCTATCGAGACTGATGTTGATCGAGTTCACGCCGGCATCGCGAAGGGCATGCCCAGAGCCAGCAAGCTGGCTGCCATTGGTGGTCA
Source organism: uncultured Halieaceae bacterium (assembly GCA_913052635.1). Classification (GTDB taxonomy): domain Bacteria; phylum Pseudomonadota; class Gammaproteobacteria; order Pseudomonadales; family Halieaceae; genus Luminiphilus. Next base: position 13,448 of record CAJXDE010000053.1, on the reverse strand, counting down.
GCGCCAGCGAGTCGAGACCTGCGAGGGCGCCTAGCCCTTCGAAAAGCTCATGAACGCCGCGTCGAATCAGCGGTTCACCTCCGGTGACGCGGATTTTCCGCACTCCCAACTCGGTAAACAGGCGCGCGGTTCTGAGGAGTTCTTCAATGGTCAGCACCTCGGACCGAGGCAGAAATTCCATGGTCTCTGCCATGCAGTACTGGCATCGAAAATCACAGCGGTCTGTCACTGACAGACGCAGGTAAGAAATCCGGCGATCGAAACGGTCGATCAGCTGTGTCGGGCGATCAGGAGACATTAGAGGAGTTTACACAAGGGCGCGGGTTGGGGAGCATAGAGCAGATGAACATTATGACCTATCTGGACCCCAGAAAAACCATATGGCCCGGCCTGCTTACGGCGGCGATGCTGGCATGGTTGATGCAGTCAGCAGGGCAGCCACCGTCGATCACGATTACTGCGGTTGTCGTGTGGCTGTGTATGGTCTGGTGGATCTTTGAACCCATACCCATTCCTGTGACATCTCTTTTGCCGATGGCCGTGTTTCCGGTCACCGGCGTATTGACTGCGGAGCAGGTAGGCGCCTCAGTCGGCTCGCCGCTGATTATTCTGCTGATGGGGGGGTTTCTGCTGTCCCGTGGCATGGAGAGCACCGGGGCGCATCACCGGGTGGCCCTGACCGTGGTCAATCTCGTCGGTGGGCATCGACCGCACCGGTTGGTGCTGGGATTCATGTTGGCCGGCGCGCTCCTGAGCATGTGGATCTCGAATACCGCGTCGGCGCTCATGCTTATGCCTGTCGCTTTGGCGGTGCTGGCTTCCTGCTCTGATAGAGATCAACTGGCCGCACCGCTGCTACTGGGCCTGGCTTGGTCCTGCAGTATCGGGGGCCTGGGAACGCCAATCGGCACGCCACCCAACCTCATTTTTATGCAGGTCTATGCAGAGAATACCGGGCAGATAATCGGCTTCGGAAAGTGGATGTCGTGGGGTGTGCCGGTGGTAGCGCTCCTGTTGCCTTTGGCGTGGTGGTGGGTCACGCGCGCCTTGCCTCGGGAAATTGGCATTTCTCTGCCTGCAGTAGGACCCTGGCGTAGCGCCGAGCGACGGGTTCTAATCATTTTCGCGCTGACCGCACTCGCTTGGATTACCCGGGCTGAACCATTCGGTGGTTGGCAGGCGTGGTTTGGCTTGCCTAATGCCAATGACGCCTCGGTCGCCTTACTGGCCGTGTTGGCACTCTTCATCGGGCGCGATAATCAGGGTGAGCCACTGATCGAATGGCAGCAGGCAAGCCAGATTCCCTGGGGCGTCCTGCTGCTGTTCGGCGGCGGTATTTGTCTTGCCAGAGCGTTCGTGGCGTCCGGCCTCAGTGCTCAAGTGGGTGATGCACTGACATCGGTAGCGGCTTTGCCTGTCTACCTGATGATGCTGCTATTGGCTTTAGCGGTGACCTTTTTGACCGAGGCGACATCCAACACCGCGACCACTGCACTGTTGCTTCCCGTGCTGGCTGCGGTGGCGCTGGCCGTTGAACTGGATCCACTGTGGCTGATGGTGCCGGCCGCAATGAGTGCCAGCTGCGCCTTTATGCTGCCGGTGGCGACAGCTCCCAATGCGGTTGTGTTTGGTAGCGGAGAGCTACCGATTCAACGGATGGTCAGAGAGGGGTTTGTGTTGAACCTGATCGGGGCTGCGGTGATCGCTACGGTCGCTTGGGGAAAGCTGGCCTAGCGAGTCTGTGATCTGATTGCCCGGGGAGGCATCAAAATGTCGAATCGTGCGCCACACAGCCGCATCGCGTGCGATTGCGAGCCGCTTTTAGAGCATGCCATCATGGTCTCTGCGGAACTGGCGTCAACGCCAGGGCCTTCCTCGATATTAAGGTTGGTCACCTTGCCGTCCTCAACGATCATGGCAAACCGTTGGCTGCGGGTTCCCAGACCAAATCCGGAGCCATCCAGCTCAAGGCCGAATGCCGCGGTCAGTTCGCCATTGCCGTCGGCGAGCATGATGATCTCGTCGGCATTTTGCACTTTGCCCCACGCGCTCATGACAAATGCGTCGTTAACGGACATGCAGACAATGTTGTCGACACCCTTGCTCTTGATGGTGTCTGCATTGACGACGTAACCGGGCAGGTGCGTCATGGCGCAGCCAGGGGTGAAAGCGCCGAGTAAGGCAAACAGCAGGACTTTCTTACCGTTGAACAGGTCTGAGGTTGAGACGGGGCCAGGTCCCCCGTCTCCCATGACGGAAAGCGTGCAGCAGGGATGCAATGTCCTACCGCAAGAGTAATATCAAATACTCCTAATCAAAGTGAATGACCAGCCCGCTCAAGGTTTTGGCGCGGGCGATCACGATCCGGAATAGTAACTTATGGGGAGTGCGTATCGAGCAGTCGGGCATCGATTAATTCGCACTCACGATAAAAGTCAGTCTGCTGCTCGCCCAGATACGGCGCGCAGTGAGAGAGCACCTGCAGCACAGCACGATGGATGGTCTGCTGGGGTGTTTGGGGCGACCCAGTCAGTTGCTCAAAGCTCAACCAGTACATCAGTGTTATCGCCATGCTGTCTGCGACATGGTCAAGCCGTTGCGGGTGAGCGCTGATGTCCACCGACGCCAGAAGTGTCGTGGCGAGTTGATTGGTGGTCTGACGCTTGAGTGACAGTAGCCGCGTCATGCCCCGGTCGATTTCCGGGTAGCGCTGCATGAGGTCACTCTGGTTCAAATACAGGAAGCGGTGCTGATACATCGCTTCCATCAGTACTGTTAAAAACAACCAGCTCCGCTCCAGTGGGTTGCTGTCTTCGAGAAAGGCATCTTCCAGAATGGGTGCCGCCAGCATGCCCGCGAGTTCCCGATAACACTGGGAAAACAGCGAGGAGAGAATGCCGTCTTTACCTTTGTAGTGGTAATAGAGGTTGCCGGGGCTGATGTCCAGCTCGAGTGCGATGTCACTGGCTGTGACATTACGCTCCCCTCTCTCATTGAAGAGCTTGGTGGCGACGACCAGAATGCGTTCAGCGGTTTTCATGGGATGCCAGTGTACCGCGCCGAGACGGCCTGCGATGCGCGCTCACTGCAGGTCCGGCTGCTCACTGAAACGTCTTTCCGGCGCTTACGAGCTTCTGCGACTGGTTTAAAGGAATTACGCTACATCGCGTTGGAAGCGAACATCCATAAAAAAGGGGAGCAACGCTCCCCTCAAAAAAAACGGACTCTAAAAGTTGGGTTTAGGCAGCTTTACCAAACTTGGTCTTCAGATCGTCAAAGCGAGATTTCGCTTTTTTCATCTGTGCTTCCAGCTTGGAGCGATCAGCCAGTGAGTCGAGCTCTAGATCTGCCAGCGCCTTCAGCGCCTCTTTCTCGACCGCTGTGCCACGCTTGATCAGTGACTTGTAGAGATCCTCAGCCTGCTTGCGGCGCTCGGTGAGACGGGTTTGTGCCTCGTCTACCTGCTCCTGCAGGTTGGCGAACTGCTCCAGTGCCTGATCGTAGGCCTTGCCATAAACGCCCAGGCCTGCAAGCAATGCGTTACGACCCGTATCAATGGCCTTGGGTCGCGCCCGGGTTTTGCCTTTGGTGCTGGCCTTGGTTTTAGCGGCCGGCTTTTTCTTCGCCGAGGCCTTTTTGGCCTTGGCGGGGGTTTTCTTTGCCGCAGCTTTCTTCTCTGCAGCCTTGGGTGCTGCTTTGGTTTTGGCTTCTGCCATGACGTTTCTCCTCACTCAGGTGTGTTGAAATCGAGGAGCAGTGTGGCGTTGAAAATTAGAATCCGCCCTCTAAAAACCCCGGTGGTAGTGGCAATTTTCCATAGGCTAAAATAATATGACATAATAACTGCCAATTTATTAGGTGTTCCGAGGGTCCTGGCAATGAGAGCAACGATGAAAGTAGCGGCGGTTCTCGCCGCCTTACTCGTGGCAGCTGTTCTGGTGTTAGTGCGGGACGGCGAGCGCATCATCCCCGAGGGTGAAGGTAGGGTTGATCTGGATGTGGGTGAATTCGAGGCTTTCCCGCTCCCCGACTATGCAGCCGCTGTTATCAGTGATGGTTACAAAAGCTACTTCATCGAAGTCGAGCCCGGTATTAAGATCCATGTGCTTGAAGTTGGTCAGGGGTATCCGGTCTACGTCCAGCACGGCAATCCGACAACGGGCTTGCTGTATCGAAAGGTCGCAGCATTGCTGCCTTTGGATCGCGTCAGGGTCATCATGCCAACCATGGTAGGTCTTGGTTACTCCACTAAGATCGCGGCTAGCGAACACACCCTTGATAACCACATGCGCTGGATGAACCGTGTGTTGAGGAAACTCGAACTCACAGAGGCAGTCTATGCGGGTCAGGATTGGGGAGGGCCCGTGGGCATGGGGGCCTTGTCACTATCTCCCGGGGTGCTGAAAGGGGCTGTGGTAATGAACACGGGGTTTCGCGCCCCCCGTGCGCCCATGGATCTAAGCAGGGCCCATGCGCTGGTGAAAACGCCGCTGGTTGGGGAACTGGTGGTCGAAGCGCTGTCTTCCGTGTTTTTCGCGCGTTTGCCAAGGGTGCAGGGTGATCCGGCTACGATGCCCCCTCGGGTGATGGATCTGTATCGACGTCCCCTCGAGGACAGCGGCAATGCAAAGGCGACGCTGGCGCTAATGCGAATGGTGGCAGATGGACCTGACCATGCCAGTTCGCCTGCGCTGCGGCATATTGAGCGCTACGTGGAAGGCTTGGATATTCCGGTTGAGCTGGTCTGGGGGATGAACGACCCCATCTTAGGCAGGGGCCTACCCTTCATGCAGAAAATATTTCCAACTGCGCCGGTTACAGAGACCGAAGCGGGACATTTCCTGCAGGAGGAGGTGCCCGAGATCATTGCGGCAGCCCTGCTGCGTATTGTCGATAAGGCCCAAAAAAACTGAACAAACCCTTTGCAAAAGCCGTTTGGTAGCTTTGCACACTGGGCTAAATATCTTTGCGCCACGTAAACCGCTAAACTCCTGCCCCCAAAGTCCACGTACATGGAAAGTAGTGATTCAACAATGACTGACAATAGCGTCAAGAGCAGCCGTTTTTCCAGCCGCCGATTGCTCGGCTCGGCGGTGTTTACGACTGCCGGTCTGGCGGTCTGCTTCTTGGTTTTGGTGGGCAAACCGCAAACCCAGCCAACCCAGTTTCCGGAGCCCCGTCGTCCGCTGGTGGATGTCATTCTGGCTACCCCTGCCGATCACAGCATTTCGGTGCGCACGCAGGGTACCGTCGAGCCGGTCAGGCGCGTTGGGCTGGTTGCGCAGGTCAGTGGAAAAATAGAGAGCGTGAGTGATCGATTCCTCGATGGGCGTTTCTTCAAGGCAGGAGACATCCTGCTGCAACTCGAAAAAGCGGATTACGAATTTGCCATCGCCAGAGCTCGTGCTCAGGAAGCGGCTGCCGCACAACGCGTCGCTGAGGAGCGGGGCCGTAACTTACAGGCGCAGCGAGAGTGGCGCGAGCTAGGCACCAGCGAAGCGAACGATTTGTTTTTGCGCAAGCCGCAGCTCCGCGCCGCCGAGGCTTCGCTCGTTGCAGCCCAGGCAGATGTGGCCGCGGCCGAACTGGCATTGGAGCGGACAACGGTTCGCGCCCCTTTTGACGGCCGACTGGAGAAGAAATCGGTCGATCTGGGGCAGTTTGTCGCGCCCGGTACTGTGTTGGCACAGATTTACGCCACAGAGCGGATCGAGGTGCATCTGCCGATCAGTGATTCCCAGCTAGCATTGCTGGAACTGCCGCTGTTTGAAACCGCGGTAGAAGTGTACCCCGAGGTGGTTTTGAGCGCGCGATTCGGCGGTGAGCGCTGGCAGTGGCAAGGGAAGATTGCACGGGTCGAAGCCAGTATCGACCGCGACAGCCGCGTCACCTTTGCGATTGCGGAAGTAAACAATCCGTTTGGAGAAAGCGGTTCACAAAGGCCCCCGCTGACGCCGGGACTATTCGTGGAGGCGAGCATTCGCGGCAAGCCGATCCAGCAGTCAGTTGAACTACCCGCTACCGCTTTGCGCGGGGACAATACCGTGCTGCTGGTGAACGACAACAGCCGTCTGGAACGGCTACCCGTAGAGCTACTCAGGCGCGAACAAGACCGGGTCTGGGTACGTGGCATCAGCGCCGGCCTGCAGGTCGTTGCGGAGCAAAGCAGCCTTTTGGCAGCCGGTGCCGCGATCGAGGTGGCAGCAATGAGGCCAACTAGTGGCTGATAAACCGGGTCTTCTAGGCTGGTTCATTTCCAATCCGATCGCAGCAAACCTCCTGATGGTGGTTTTGGTGATCGGCGGGCTTTACAACATCCCGGGCCTAGATAAACAGTTCTTTCCCACTCCCGTTGTCGATCGCATCAGCATTGCCATGCCGTTTCCTGGGGCCAGCCCAAGAGAGGTGGAAGAGCAGATTTGCGTGCGGATCGAGGAGGCGATTCACGACCTAGACGGCATCAAGGAGATTCGCTCTACCGCTTCTGACGGCATGGGCCAGGTTATCGTTGAGGCACTGACAGGCTATCCCACCCAGCGGCTGACCAACGAGATTAAAACCCGGGTCGACGCGATCACCACCTTCCCAACTGACGCCGAGCGTCCAGTCGTCACCGAGCTCATCTACCGCCATATGCTGGGCATCGTGCAGTTAGCGGGTGAGCTCGATGAATGGGAGCTCAAAGAGCTCGGCGAGACCCTGCGCGACGACCTAGCTCGCCAGCCCTGGATTTCGGTTGTTGATCTGGTGTCGCCGCGCCGGTACGAGGTGTCAGTCAATGTGTCGGAGTTGGATCTGCGGCGCCACAATCTGTCTTTCGACGACGTGGTCCGCGCGATCCAGTCTGCTTCGCTGAATTTGCCGGCCGGTGCGATTAAAGGCATCGATGGTGACATCCGCGTGCAAACCCGGGGCCAAGCCTACTATCGGGAGGATTTCGAGCGCATCGTTTTGCTGACAGCGAGGGACGGCACGCAGATTTATTTGGGCGAAGTCGCCACAATTGAGGACGGCTTTGAGGATGTTGACACCGTCAGTCGTTTCGATGGGATGCCCGGGCACGGTTTGTATGCCTATGTCACCACCAACCCCGATGTGGTGCAGTCCTCTCGAGTCATCAATGAATGGGTGGCAAAGCAGACCCCAAACTTACCTGAAGGGGCGACACTGTCTTTTTGGCGTGATGCGGCGGTGCCTTTTAAGGGACGGGTTGAAACGCTGCTGAAGAACGGTCTTGGTGGTTTGCTGCTGGTATTTTTGGTGTTGGTGCTGTTTCTAAGGCCGGCCGTTGCGGTGTGGGTGTCGGTGGGTATTGCCGTCGCCTTCCTCGGCGCTTTTTTCCTGCTCCCCTATACCGGCGTTGGCCTCAACATGATTTCCCTCTTCGCTTTTCTGCTGGTGCTGGGCATTGTGGTGGATGATGCCATCATCGTCGGTGAGTCCATCCATACGGTACAGACCAGAGGTGTGGAGGGCGAAGCGGCGGCCTTTTGGGGCGTCCGAGAAGTATTTAAGCCGGTTCTGTTTGCAGTTATCAGTACGATGGTGTTCTTCGCGCCCATGATGTTCATGCCTGGAGAGTGGGCTCACGCGGCCAAGGGCATTCCCGTTGTGGTCCTTTTGGTACTGCTGTTCTCCCTGGTCGAATGCTTGTGGATCCTGCCGGCGCATCTTTCGCGACTCGGCCCAGAGCGACCCGCCACAACTCCACAGTTGAAGCGACTCGAGAATTGGCGACATCGATGCGCCGAGGGGTTGCTGTCTTTTGCTCGAAACCGTTACCGGCCGTTTCTGCAGTGGGCACTGCAACATCATCTGCTGGTGGCGGGTTTTTTCTTGGTCATGCTTAGCCTGAGCGTCGCGCTTTACGGTGGCGGTTGGCTGAGGTCCGCGTTTTTCCCGCGCATCAATTCTGATTTTGTCGAGGCAAAAATTGTCATGCCCGAGGGCGGTTCTTTTTCCCAGTCAGAGCTGGTGATGCAGCGCGTTGTGGATGCGGCCGAAGCGCTGAAAACGGAGTGGAACCAGCGCCCCGAGTATGAAGACGCGCCGGCCATCGGCAGCATTCTGGGTCGCGCCAAAGAAAACGAGGTAGAGGTGGTGATCGCCACCGTTAGCGAAGGGGTGGATACCGAGGCGTTCGCCCTTGAGCTCAGGTCCGACTCAGGATCCCTCAGTGAAGCCAAAGAAGTCCGCATGGATTACACCATCCGCGACCCCGGCAAACCCATAAGACTCGTGCTTGCCTCTCGCAAGGTAGAGGATCTGGAGGCGATGGCGGGGGATGTACGAGAGGCGCTGCTCTCTTACCCCGGGGTGTTTGACGTCTCTGACAGTTTCGACAGCCCCCGGGACGAGTTGGTGCTGGAGTTAAAACCAGCAGCGGAAACACTAGGCGTTGGTCTGGCGGATGTGGCGCGACAAGTGAGGCAGGCATTTTACGGTGCGGAAGCGCAGCGCATCCCCAGAGGGAGAGAAGACGTCAAGGTCATGGTGCGGTATCCCGAGATAGAGCGGCTCGCCATTGCTAATTTGAATGATATGTATATCCGTACGCCCGGCGGCGGCGAGGTGCCTTTTGAGGCGGTAGCCACCTATCGGGTCGAAGCCGGTTATCAAAAACTGGAGCGACTCGATCGCCTGCGCACGCTGGAAGTTGAGGCGGACGTTGAGGCTAACGGCCCGCCTCCGCGTGCGATTGTGCAATCCGTATTCCGCGATTACTTACCGAAGTGGCAACAGCAATACCCTGATTTGTTTGTAAACCTAGATGGGGAATTGCAGGAAGAAATCGAGTTTCGCGAGGCCACCGTGCGGCTGATGGCGCTCGCAATGATGGTGATCTACGCCCTGATGGCGGTGGCATTCCGCTCCTATTGGCAGCCGTTGTTGATTCTGACTGCCGTACCATTCGGTCTCATGGGGGCCATCTTTGGTCACATGATTCTGGGTTGGCAGGTCAGTATGTTTTCCATCATGGGGGTGACGGCCTGTGCCGGCGTCGTGGTCAACGACAATCTGGTACTCATTGATCGTATTAATCGACTCCGGGAGGAGGGCACGGAATTGGTGACGGCACTGCTACAAGCTGGCGAAGATCGCTTCCGGCCGATCATTTTGACCTCGCTGACCACCTTTGTTGGCCTCTTGCCCATCATGTCCGAGACCAGCGTTCAGGCACAGTTCCTGATTCCCATGGTGACATCGCTGTCTTTTGGCGTGCTGTTTGCGACGGGGATCACACTGGTGCTGGTGCCGGCGCTGTATTTGATTGCTGAGGACGCGCGCGCGTTACAAGCGACATGGTTTGGGGATAAAAAGAGCTCTCCGGCGTTATCGACTCCCGGCTAGCTGATTCCAAAAGGCTCCATCTAGGGATTCAGGCGCTCTTCGGACCTGCCGCCACAATCGCTTCGCTGACGTCAAAGTTGTCAATATTTTCGAGGAACAGTGCTGCCAATTGGCTCGCCTGAGCTTCGTATGCCTCATCATTAGCCCAGCCCGCCTTGGGATCAACATACTGGTCGTCCACGCCCGGGATGCTGACCGGATAGTCTAGATTGAGGCTCTCGATGTGGCGGGTCTCGACGCCCAGCAACACGCCGTCCTGTGCTGCTTTTACCACGGCGCGGGTCACGGGGATCGGAAAGCGTGATCCCGAGCCGCCGGGGGCGCCAGAGCCACCCGTCCAGCCGGTATTGATGAGATAGACCTGGCTATCGAAGTCTTCGATCCGTTTGATCAACAGCTCGGCATAGTCACCCGCTGGTCGAGGCATGAAAGGCGCACCAAAGCAGGTTGAGAAAGTGGGGTTGATACCTGCCGCAGCGCCTACCTCGGTAGAGCCAACCCGGGCGGTGTAACCCGAGAGAAAGTGAAACGCGGCGGCCTCTTTTGACAAGATCGAGATCGGAGGCAGCACGCCAAAAACGTCACAGGTGAGAAAAATGACGCACTTGGGCTCGCCACCAGAGTTGGTCTCCGAGCGCTTATCGACATGCTCCAGCGGGTAACAGCAGCGGCCATTCTCGGTCAGACTCGTATCGCTATAGTCGGCTTGCCCTCGATCATCCAGCACCACGTTTTCAATGATGGCACCGCCACGAATCGCGTCCCAGATAACAGGTTCATTTTTGCGGCTCAAATCAATGGTCTTGGCGTAGCAGCCGCCCTCGATATTAAAGACGGAGCCTTTGGACCAGCCGTGCTCGTCATCACCAATGAGGTAGCGCTCCGGGTCCGCTGACAAGGTGGTCTTGCCGGTGCCCGACAAGCCGAAGAACAATGTGGTGTCGCCATCTTCGCCAATGTTGGCGGAGCAGTGCATGGGCATGACATCTTTCTCGGGTAGCAGGAAATTCTGTACCGAGAACATGGCTTTTTTCATCTCGCCTGCGTAACGCATCCCCGCGATGAGTACTTTTCGCTGACCGAAATTTATGATGACGGTGGCGTCAGAGTGGGTGCCATCTCGCTCGGGGTCACAGACAAAGTCGGCCACATTGAGAATCTTCCACTCCGGCTTGTTGGCCGGGTTGTATGTGTTAGGGCGGATGAACATGTTGCGTCCAAAGAGGGACTGCCAGGCCGTCGCGGTAATGACTTTTACGGGTAGGTAGTGATCGCTGTGCTCCCCTACGTGCAGGTGCTGCACCCAGGTCTCTGACTGATTAACGTGCGATTTGACCCGCTCCCAGAGGGCATCAAAACGATCTGCATCAAACGGACGGTTGACGCCGCCCCAGTCGATGGCGTCCTCGCTGGAGGCTTCTCTGACGACAAACCGATCCGCCGGAGAGCGGCCGGTCCGTGCGCCCGTCTCGACACGCAATGCGCCGGTATCGGATAGCACGCCTTCGTCCCGTGCCAGAGCCATGTCAATCAGTTCAGTTGAAGAGAGACCGGAGTGAATATCCGGGGTCGAAATGGCAGCTTCGCTCATGTTGGTTTCCGTGCTGAGTACTATCTATTCTGCTGTTAAGCGTTTTTCGATTCGATGCGTCTACGTCATCGATTTAATGCAGCGTTGTCCCTGCGCTCAGAGGGGGCAACACCTCTCGACCAAAGCGATAGGTCGTGCCACACAATTCACAGGTTATCGTGATGTCGCCGTGTTCAGCGAGGATCTCCTCTCGCTCCGATTCGGGCAACAGGGATACCGCGTCGGCGCTTCGCTCACGACTGCACCGACATTTAAACAAAATGGGGGCCGGTGGGTATACCGTTACGGTTTCCTCCTGATAGAGCTTGAATAACAACGCTTCTGGCGTTAGGCCCAACAGCTCGTCAGCTTGTACCGTTTCGGTCAGTAAACACAATGTCGACCACTGCTCACTACGCTCCTCACCGTCTGTCAGTTGCGCAGGTAACTGCTGCAGCATGAGTCCGGCGCTGTGGGCTGCATCAGAGGCGAGCCAAAACCGCGTGCCCAACTGCTCACTTTGTGAGAAGTAATCCTCTAGTGCCCATGCGAGGGTACCGCCTTGCAACGCAATGATGCCCTGATACCGTTGCCCCGCCTCACGCTCCACGGTCAGGACCAATTGCCCCTCTGCTAGCAAGGTCATGGGATCATCGGCCTCGGCGTTGAGGTCGCCCTGAGCAATGCCGCGGATGTGGCGCTCACTGGAACACTCGACCATGACCAGCGATACCGCTTGTTTGCTGCGCGCCTGCAGGGTGATGCGGCCTTCGTATTTGAGATTGTTGCTGATCAGCACGGCGGCGGCCGCAAATTCACCCAGCAGGCGCTTCAGCGTCACACTGTAGGCCTGATTGGCCAACATATCGGTCAGCGCGCCCGATATTTGCACCGATTCGCCACGCACGTCCACGCCGTCAAACAGGAAGCGTCGACTGCTGTCGGCAGGGGAGCTCATGGCGGGAAAAGACTCATCATAGAGAGGTGTAGGATAACGGGATTGATACCCTGCCCCAATCTGATTATCGAATGTCTGTTATTCGTCTATCGCGCCGTCATCAAATGGATCAGGCCTCTCAGGAGGCCGCGTTGGAGCGTCTTGCCGCGCACCTCGGTGACGCGCTGGGTGCCTCGGTCGCGCGAGAGGCGCAAACGATCCAGTTTGATGGAAGGGGGTTCTCAGGCACCGTCACCCTGGATGATGAGCGTGTTGTCGGTGAGGTGCGTTTGGGACTCATGATGCGACCTCTGAAAGGGGTCATCACCAGAGAGATTGAAGCGGGGCTGGATCACTATCTCGCCGACTGAGCGAGGCGGCCTACCCTAAAGGTCTTAGCTCGCCATTGCCTTGACGCGGGCGTTCAGTCGGCTCTTGTGGCGGGCTGCCTTGTTCTTCTTGATGATGCCGCGGTTCGCCATTCTGTCGATCACAGGCACTGCCGAATCAAAGGCGGCGCGGGCGTCGTCGGAGTTACCCGTGTCGGCTGCCGCGATAACCTGCTTAATCTTAGTGCGAACCAGCGATCTCAGGCTCGCATTGTGCGCGCGACGCTTGTCGTTCTGGCGCGCCCGCTTTCTTGCTTGGGGTGAATTAGCCACCGTTGTGCTCCATAGGGTCCAAAAAAGGTCGCGAATCATCTGAGATACACGGGTTAATGTCAACTGCAGAGGGGTCTGGCCCCTCGATAATAGGGTGTTTTACCCGTTTACCAGCCCAACCAGATCAGAATCCAGCCGAGCAGGGCGCAACCCACTGAAGCGCCTGCTTTATCAAGCCGGAATAGGGCGTAGCCGTAACCCACCGGTGGGAGCAGCAGGGCAAACATGCCCCAGGCGTATTCTTCCTGCCAGGCGGCAATGAGCAGCAGGATCCAACTGATCAGCAGTGACGCTGCACCGAGCGTCATTAAAAAGGAACTTGAAGCTTCCATTTGCGGTCTCTGAAAGGTAGGTTGCCGGGCGGTGCGCAGGGTATCAGAAACCCCACAGCAAAGGCACAATACAGCAGCGTCCGATGACGGTAACAGCATGACAGATTCGCCAGCGTCAGAGCCCGATGACCCGTTCGCGGAGATTCGGCCGTATTCCAATCTGGACGCGCCCGAGGTACTCAAACGGCTCTCACAGGACACAGAGCTGGCCGAGACCATTGCACTCTGGCGCCTGCCCCGTCTTAGCGCTAAGTGGCCTGCTCTGGCAAGACAAATGGGTAAGATCTGGTTGCGGTTGGCGGCGCGCCGACTCCGAACCGTGGAAGATCTCCAGAACCTGATCGCCCCAAATTTGTCGCGGATGATCAAAAAGACCTCCCTTTTTAGCGTCAGTGGCATCGACCAGCTGGATTTGAGCTCCGTCCGGGTCTATCTCAGTAACCACCGGGATATTGCGATGGACCCGGCCTATGCCAATTATGCGCTGCACCGGGCGGGCGCCAACACGCTGGCAATTGCCATCGGCGACAACTTGCTGTCAAAGCCCTGGGTGGCCGACCTGATGCGACTCAACAAGAGCTTTGTGGTGAAGCGGA
>CAJXDE010000052.1 GCA_913052635.1 uncultured Halieaceae bacterium | reverse complement strand
GCAAGAGGCGGGGGTGGACTTCGATATGGCGGCAATCGACACGCTGTCGCGCAAAATCCCGCAGCTGTGCAAGGTCGCACCGAGCACCCCGCTCTACCATATGGAAGACGTGCACCGTGCCGGTGGGGTCATGGCCATCCTCGGTGAACTCGCACGTGGAGACCTGCTCCACCTGGACTGCCCAACGGTTCACAGTGCCAGCCTTGGCGAGGCGCTGGGCCACTGGGACATTATACAAACTGAGGCAGACGATGTCCGCACCCTCTATGCAGCGGGGCCTGCCGGCATCCCCACTCAGCAGGCCTTCAGTCAGGATCTCCGTTGGCCCAGCCTCGACACTGACCGCGAAGGCGGTTGCGTGAGGGAGATGGCGCACGCGTACTCACAGGAAGGGGGTCTAGCAGTTTTGTTTGGCAACATTGCGGAGCTAGGCTGCGTGGTCAAAACCGCAGGCGTGGACGACGAGTCACTGCATTTCACCGGTCCTGCTCACATTTGCGACAGCCAGGAGGCCGCGGTGGCCGACATTCTTGAAGACCGCGTGCAGGCAGGGGATGTGGTGATTGTCCGCTACGAGGGGCCGCGCGGCGGACCCGGCATGCAGGAAATGCTCTACCCCACCAGCTACCTCAAATCCAAAGGGCTTGGAAAAGCCTGCGCACTGATTACCGATGGCCGCTTCTCCGGTGGCACCTCCGGGCTGTCGATTGGTCATGTGTCACCCGAGGCCGCAGCCGGCGGTGCGATTGGCCTGATCGAGCCAGGTGACCCTATCGAAATCGATATCCCCGCGCGGAGCATCAATGTGTTGGTGGACGACGCCACGCTGGCGAGTCGGCGGGAAGCCATGAATCAGAGCCCCCGCGCCTGGCAACCCCCGACAGACCGCCCTCGCCAGGTATCCACGGCGCTCAAGATCTATGCGAGCATGGTGACCAGTGCCGATAAAGGCGCGATTCGCGATCAATCTTTGATCAAGGGCTGACCGTCTCAGCGTCTTGCGTCGCAAGCGCGGCGAGATCGTCGCGCAAGGACTGCAAGCGGTTGCGTAATTTCCGATCCTGTTTATCAGTTCGCATGATCAATACATCTCGGGATAACCGCAAAATGACCTCGCCATTGTGATCGATACCCTCCCGGTAGGCGGGCAACAGGGCGTCATCGCGCCCTGCGATCAAACCACGCACCTGGTCAGGCCAATCAGGCTCCGCCTCGAGCAAGATCACTGACAACTCAGCGATCCAGACCCGTCGATCTTCCAACCAGAAACGATCCAAGCGCGTCATTTCCGAGACGCCGACAGCAATACGATCGGTCTGCTCCGCGGTAAGCGGCCCGAGGTACCGACTTAATTGCTTGTCAAACCGGCCTTCAAGATCTTCTCGATACTCTGCATCACTGCGCGCGAGCTGGTCCTCCTCGAACTCTTCCTGCTTGGACAGTAAGACGTCCACAAACTCCTGCCGCTGATCAGACCTGAGGTCTTCTCCCGTGCTGAGCAACAATTCTAGAAAGGGATCCTGAAAACGGTTTGCCGCGTCTTCGATGCGGTCTGCCATCGCTCGGGTGTCTTCAAGCGGCACACCCTCATCGAGGATGGTCAGGGCATTATCGAGCAAGACCACATAGGCGGGTAACTCCTCGCGACGATGCCAGTCAAGCAGGCCCTCCAGACGACTGTCGAAACGCGCCTGCTGTTCGCGATCCAGTGACACATAGTCATCGAGATACCAGCGCACGAGGATATCGACACGGTTGTAGATGAACTGGGTAGCCGAGCAGCCGCTCAATGTGAGCACAATGAGGCACCATGAAAGGCCTCGCATCACCCGCGCGACAACATGCCGATCAGGTTTCTGCAGATCACTCACAGTGCGGGGTGGCTTTCGGTGGTGCAGAAGTGCAGAGGGCCACCACGGCCCGCGCGCAAAACTGCGAACCGAAGCCTCAGTTAGGCCGCGTTGGCGAGTACCTGTCCGCGCCCATCGAGGGCGGAAAGAATGGCTGCCAGCGACGCCTGCACGATATCGTGGCTGCGGCCGACACCGCAGGAGCGTTCGCCATCGATATTGAGTTGTACGTAACACACTGCCTCCGCGTCAGCACTCTGACCCAGCGTGTGCTCAGAGTACTCAACCACTACGATATGCCGGCCAGTGAACGTCTCCATGGCCTGCACAAAGGCGTCGACCACCCCGTTACCCTGGCCAGTCAACGTTACCTCTCCTTGAGGTCCATGCAACGTGACCTCAAGCCCATCGGACTCGTCCCGCCGCGACAGTTGGTAATTGCCCAACTGCCATCGGTCAGCGGTGCTCAGGTAAGTCTCGCTGAACAACGCAAAGATATCGTCGCTGTAGACTTCGGCTTCGCTGTCCTCCGCCAGGCCCTGCACGGCTGTACTGAAGTCGACCTGCAACCAGCGCGGCAGCTCCAGCCCGTAGTCTCGACGCAGCACATGGGCAACACCGCCCTTGCCCGACTGACTATTGATCCGAATCACTTCCTGATACGTGCGACCGATGTCGGCAGGATCAATCGGTAGATAGGCCACGTCCCAGGCGTCATCGGCGTCACGTTTGGACAAGCATTTGTGGATCGCGTCCTGATGACTACCGGAAAAAGCCGTGAATACGAGCTCTCCCGCATAGGGATGGCGTGGGTGAACCGGCAACTGCGTGCATTCACGGGCCACCGTGCAAATCTCATCCATGTGGGTGAAATCCAACAGAGGGTCCACGCCCTGACTGTAGAGATTCATCGCCATGGTCATGATGTCCATGTTGCCCGTGCGCTCTCCGTTGCCCAGTAGCGTGCCTTCCACCCGGTCCGCACCCGCCATCACGCCCAGCTCGGCGGCGGCAACCGCACAGCCCCGGTCGTTGTGTGTATGCAGAGAGATGATCAGTGCGTCGCGATTGGTGACGTGATCGCAAAACCATTCGATCTGATCCGCATAAATGTTAGGCGTACTCATTTCGACCGTAGCCGGCAGGTTGATAATCACCGGCCGATCAGGTGTCGGAGCCAGTACCTCGTTCACCGCATCGCAGACCAATACGGCGAAATCCATCTCCGTGCCGGTAAAACTCTCGGGGCTATACTCAAATACCCACTCTGTTTCAGGGCGCGCGTCCGCGGCTTCTTTAATCAGGCGGGCACCGTTCACGGCAATATCGCGGATACCGTCTCGATCGAGACCGAAAACGTATTCTCGCTGCACCGTCGAGGTACTGTTGTAAAAGTGCACCACGGCTCGTTTGGCGCCCTCGAGCGCGGCAAAGGTTTTTTCAATGAGGTCCGCTCGCGCCTGCACCAGCACCTGCACGGTAACGTCGTCGGGAATGCGCTGCTCTTCAATGAGCTTCCGAAGAAAAGCCAAGTCATGGCTTGAAGCCGAGGGGAAGCCCACTTCGATCTGCTTGAAACCGATGGAAACCAGCAGTTCCCATAGGCGCAGCTTCTGCTCTGCATTCATGGGCTCCACCAGAGCCTGATTGCCGTCGCGCAAATCGACGGAGCACCACTCAGGCGCGGCCTGAATAACATTATCCGGCCAGCGGCGGTCCGGCTTGGCAATCGGCTGAAAGCCGCGGTACTTACGATGATCAAATCGGGTGTTTTCCAAGGCACTCTTCCTGATCCTGTTTGATGACACGTAGTTTACCGGCGGGGGTCAGGGGATAATCACCAAAAACCGTGATATTTGCGCATTAATTAGTGTTTAATGCTATGAACTTATCCCTTAAATAATACTTTCACTACACAGAAACATTTTTATGGATAATTCACTTCCGCTATTGGACCGGCTTGATCGCCGTATTCTAAGGGTTTTGCAGGACGACGCCGGTCTCAGCAACCTAGAGCTGGCTGAGCGGGTGGGTCTGTCTGCCACGCCCTGCGCTCGTCGCGTGAAAAGGCTGATGACGGAGGGTGTCATTACCCACCAGGCCGCAATGGTCGACCCCAAGAAGTTAGGCCTGAATTTGACTGCCCACATCAGTGTCACCATGGATCGCCACACCCCCGACCGTTTCGAGGCATTCGAGGAGACAGTGCTGTCACTGCCAGAGGTAGTCGATTGTTGCGTGGTCACCGGTCAGAGTGCCGACTACCTGCTGAAAGCGGTCGTGCGCGATATGGCGCACTACGAGCAGTTCTTGTTGGGAAAATTGACCCGGATCCCCGGGGTCACCGGGGTCCATTCGAGCTTCGAATTGAGACGGGTCTTGACACGAACCGCGGTGTCCGTGCCGGAGGAGTAATCAGCGCGCGGCCAATTCCTTGTCTATCAGGAAGCGGGCAATTTCCAACATGTTGGTCTGGCTTCCCGCGGCACGGGTTTCGATCAGGTATTTGCCGGCCACCATCAACGAGGGGGTGCCTGAAATTTTGGCGGAGCGGGCCCGCGCGTCGGCCTGTCTAACCTGGGAGTCGACACCAAAAGAATCAAACGTCTTGTCGAACTGCGCAGGCTCCACGCCGTTATCTTCAAAAAGATCGCGCAACTCGAGTCTGGATACCAGTCGCTCTCGCTGCACATGCATCGCATCGAAAATGACGGGATGCAGCGTCTCCTTTACGCCCAGCACTTCTGCGATGTAATACGCCTTGGCGTGCATGCGCATCGGGTCGTTCCATACTGCAGGCGAGGGTTGCACCACCACTCCTTCGGGCAACTGCTTGCCCCACGCGGTCAGCATAGGTTCAAAGGTGTAGCAGTGGCCGCAGCCATACCAAAAGAATTCGGTGACCACGACGTCACTACCGCGACCCACGGCAACCGTTGGCGTCAATGTCTGGTAGTGCTGGCCTTCGACCCACCGATCTTCTGCCACGGCGACAACGGCACTTAAGATCAGTACTAGCATGGCAACGGTTTGACGGATACCTGTCATGTTTTCCTCCTTCCCTGAAACACAACCGGGGTCGATATCGGGGCGCTCCGCCCCGACGACATTACGGGGTAGGCTGTAAGCCCGCAATATAGCTTGCGACAGCCTCAATCTCCATATCGCTCATACGGAAGGCAGTGGTCCGCATAATCTTGGCCTCACCACCATTGGTGCGGCCAGTCGGATCTTCGTAACCCTTTCGGAACATCTTCAGCTGCGACGCGATATAGTCGGCGTGCTGACCACCCAGCGCCGGATATCCAGCGGGGCCGTTGCCATTCCCTGTCGGGCTGTGACAGCCCGAACATGCCGGTACCTGTCGCTCGGCGATGCCGGCAAGGTAAACCTTACGACCCAAGTCCACCTTGTCGGGATCTGCCATACCACCAGTACGAGGCTGGGCGTCATAGAACGCTGCAATGTCGGACAGATCCTGATCCGTCATGTTGTCGACCTGCCCCGCCATCAGCGCGACCGGACGACGGCCATCGCGTATATCCTGCATTTGCTTGAGCAGATACTTGTGGCCGAGCCCCGCCAGCTTGGGAAAGGTCGGCACAGCACTGTTACCGTCAACGCCGTGGCAAGCCACACAAGTCGCTGCCTTGGCCTGACCTGCTTCGGCGTCACCGGCGGCATAGGTACTGGCTCCTGTGACCATGGTGACGGCCAGAAGCATTACTTTGAAGAGAGAACGATACATAGGAACACCCATCGAAAATCGCTTGGCCTGCGTCAGACCGTTATCGGGCAAGCTCACTGGCCCGCCGGACCTACAGCGGCTTACTGCGCCGTGGCCATGTAAGTGATCAGCGCAGCGTAGTCCTCGTCGCTACAGCTGTTGCACAGACCACCGGGGGGCATGGCATTGAGACCGTTACGAACAGAGGCGACCAACGCCTCCATACCCTTCTCCATGCGTGGCGCCCAGGCTTCAGCGTTACCCGTTGCCGGCGCACCTGCTACACCCACGGCATGGCACGCGCCACAGGAAGCCGCGTACTGGGGAGGCGGATCACCCGCCAGCACTGTCGGCGCAACGGCCAGCGCCGCAATCGCCGCAGCTCGGATAGCAGTAGAGCGGATAAATGCAGTCGTTCTCATGGTCTAACCCTCTGATGTCTTTATCGTTCGCCTTTCTTTACACCTTTCACTCTCGACCTATTGCGCAGCCTCGTGGTCGCGGGCCAATGCACTCGGTAAGGAGTGCGTTTTCGTTGCGTCAGGTTTAGAGGCGTCACGCATGACGCACATTGTCAAAAATCACTCAGGTATTTCAGGCATGGAGCCCCAAAGAGCGTGGCATTATAGACGTTCCGTGTCTTGGCACAAATCGCAAAATGACCGACATTAGCGCCGCCCCCAGCCCCGTCAATTTTCGCCACGCCGCGTTTCTACAAAGCGCCAGCGCGGTTGAGAATGCACCGGCTGATATCGGTTGGGAGGTCGCTTTCGCAGGCAGATCCAATTCCGGAAAATCCAGTGCTATCAATACTTTAACTGAACAGGGGAAGCTCGCGCGGACTTCGCGTACCCCGGGTCGCACGCAGCTCATCAATTTTTTCGCCCTTAGCGACAGCCAGAGGCTCGTTGACCTGCCGGGCTACGGTTTCGCCAAAGTGCCGCTGGCAGTCAAAAAAAAATGGAATCAGCAGCTGGAACGCTATCTGCAATACCGGGAAAGCCTGCGTGGTCTGGTAATGCTGATGGACATCCGGCACCCGCTAACAGACTCGGACAACCAGATGCTGGGTTGGGCAGTCGCCGCCAGCATGCCCGTGCATATCCTGCTCACCAAAGCGGACAAACTAAAGCGCGGCCCCGCACAAAATACGCTGCTGTCTGTTCGGGGCGAGCTCGCCGCCCATGCCGAGCTGGTCAGCGTGCAGTGTTTTTCGTCTCCGAAGCGTCAGGGTGTCGACCAGCTGGGTAAACAGATCAACCGCTGGCTCACCGACGAATCCGTCATGGATCCACTGCCGGAAACTCACGAAGCAGACTAAGGCCATTCAGTGGGCCTCGTCCCAGTTATCGCCCGTGCCCGCCTCAACGAGCAATGGCACATCGAGCAAGCCAACCTCTGACATCAACCGTCCCACCGTCTCGCACAGCTCATCCACCGCACCCGCCTCGACCTCGAACACTAGTTCGTCATGCACCTGCATGATCATCCGCGCGTCGATAGTTGAACCTGCCAGCCAATCATCAACCGCCAACATGGCCATCTTGATCATATCCGCGGCGGTACCCTGCATGGGTGCATTGATCGCCGTACGCTCAGCCGCTTGTTGCCGCTGTCGATTCTTGGCATTGATCTCTGGCAAGTACAGGCGGCGACCCATCAGCGTTTCCACATACCCGGTATCGTGGGCAAGCTCTCGGGTACGCGCCATGTAATCCGCCACCCCGGGGTAACGGGCAAAATACAGATCGATGTACTCCTGCGCCTCGTTCCTGCCCAGACCCAGCTGTTTGGCCAAACCAAAGGCCGACATACCGTAGATCAGACCGAAATTGATCGCCTTCGCCTTGCGCCGCTGGTCGCCGGAGACCGCATCAATCTCGACCCCGAACACCTCCGCAGCGGTGGCACTGTGCACATCCAATTCATTGGCAAACGCATTGAACAATCCCTCGTCCTGCGAGAGGTGCGCCATGATGCGCAGTTCGATCTGTGAGTAATCGGCCGCAACAACTTTGCAGCCGGGTTCTGCGATAAAGGCCTGCCGGATTCGCCGACCTTCCTCGGTCCGAATCGGAATGTTCTGGAGGTTAGGATCTGAAGAGGACAAGCGTCCGGTCGCCGTAACCGCCTGATGATAAGACGTATGCACTCGCCCGGTCCGCCCGTCAATCATCTCTGGCAGCTTGTCGGTGTAGGTTGACTTCAGTTTGCTGAGACTGCGGTACTCCATCAGCACCGCCGGCAACGGATAATCCAGTGCCAGCTCCGCGAGCACCTCCTCGGCTGTCGAGGGCGCACCCTTGGGCGTCTTACGCAAGACCGGCAGCTCCAGCTGGTTGAACAGGATCTCACCAAGCTGCTTGGGAGAGCCGAGATTAAACGGCCTGCCGGCCAGTTCGTGCGCCTTGGCTTCCAGCGAAAGAATGCGCTCCCCTAACTCCTGGCTGTGGGACGCAAGCGTGTCCCGGCAGACCAGTGCGCCGTTTCGTTCAATGCGCGACAACACGGGCACCAGCGGCATCTCCAGCTCCCGATAGAGCGTGGAAAGCGAGGGCGTCTGATTGAGCTTTTCCCACAGCATCTGGTGCAAACGGAGCGTGACCTCAGCGTCCTCAGCGGCATAAGGCGCGGCCTGTTCTATCGGCACCTGATTAAAGGTTAGTTGCTTGGCACCTTTGCCCGCGATGTCTTCGAAATGGATCGTCCGCTGACCAAGATATTTGAGTGCCAATGTATCCAGGTCGTGTCGGCTGCCCGCTGCGTCCAGTATGTAGGACTCCAGCATCGTGTCGTCGTGAATACCACGCAGGGTAATACCGTGATTGGCCAGTACGTTGGCGTCATATTTCAGATGCTGACCCACCTTGGCGGTTTCCGCGTCTTCTAACAGCGGCCTCAGAGCCTCGAGCACTGCGTCGCGATTGAGTTGATCCGGTGCACCCGGGTAGTCATGCGCGAGGGGCACATAGGCGGCGGCGCCGGGTTCGACCGCGAAGGACACGCCGACCACTTCTGCGACCATGTAATCAAGGCTCGTCGTCTCGGTGTCGAAGGCGAACAGCTCGGCGGCTTCAAGTTTGGCAAGCCAGTCATCGAAAACCGCCTGCTCCAAGACTGTGGTGACCTCAACCGAGGCGGTCGCAGGCGCCAACACAGAAGCCTCCTCTGCGCTATCGGCAACGGGTTCATCCTTTGCCGCCGTCCCCGCGCCGGTTGCGCCGTCACTCTTGAGCAGAGCCTCCAGCCAGGTTTTGAATTCCAGCTCCCGAAACAGTCCGACCAGGGTCTTGTGATCCGGCGGGCTCGAATCCAAATCTCCCTCGGCCAACGCCAGATTGCAGTCAGTCTTGATGGTGGCGAGCTCATAACTCAGCTCAGCATCGCCCCGAGCCCCTTCCAGTTTAGCTGCGAGGCTCTTGGCGCCCCGGATTGGCATGTCCACCACGGCATTGAGCTGCTCATAGATAGAATCAATCCCACCAAAGTGCTGCAGCAAAGCGGTGGCCGTTTTCTCTCCCACTCCCGCCACACCGGGAATGTTGTCGACCTTGTCACCCATCAACGCCAACAGATCAATAATCAGTGTGGGGGGTACGCCGAACTTGTCGACGACACCGTCGTGATCCATGGTCGTGTTGTTCATGGTGTTGATGAGCGTGACATGGTCGTTAACCAGTTGTGCCATGTCCTTGTCGCCAGTCGAGATCACCACCTCTCGTCCACTACCAGCGGCCTGCACTGACAGCGTGCCGATGACGTCGTCTGCCTCGACGCCTCCAATGCAAATCAGCGGCAGACCCATGGCGCGGATTGTGTTGTGGATCGGTTCGATCTGCTCGCGCAGCTCATCCGGCATGGGCGGGCGATTGGCCTTGTACTCAGGGTAAATGTCGTTGCGAAAGGTGGGGCCCTTGGCATCGAATATCACTACCACCTGATCGCCCGCGTAATCGGCCACCAGCTTGCGGATCATGCCGATCACCCCTTTGGCCGCGCCGGTGTTCAGGCCTTTGGAGTTCGTGAGTGCGGGCAGGGCGTGATAAGCGCGAAACAGATACGACGATCCGTCCACCAAAATGAGCCGATTCGCCATCAGATCAGTGCTCCCACACGTACTGCGTAGAGCGCAAGGTTACCCGCATTTTGGGGATATCGAGCGGCGCACGGAAAAAGCCGTGATAGTCACCGCGGGGGTTAATCAACATGACGTTGGCGCTATGCTCCATTTGATAGGCGCCCTTGGGCTCGCTGACCTTGCGAAACGGGGCATTGAGCCGCTGCGCAAAGCTGAGGATGTCCGCAAACTCCCCCGTGACACCCAAAAAGTCGGGATGAAAATACGGGACATACTCGGCCAGGCGCTCGGGTGTGTCGCGGGCAGGGTCGACAGACACCATCGCGATGCGGGCGTCCCGCGCTTCGGTGTCAGCCAGCTGCGCCTTGAGCTCGGCGAGCTCCGCCATCGTGGTCGGACAGATATCGGGGCAGTGGGTGAAACCAAAAAACACCAGCGTCCAGTGGCCAATCAAAGCCGTTTGGGTGAATGGCTCGGCGTTGTGATCAACCAACGAAAAGTCGCCCAGCGCTCTAGGGGTATCAAAAATAAACAGCCCGTTGGCCCGGGTTTCCGCTACGCTCATGATACGCGGCTCGCCAATGCGGTGAATAAAGCTGGCGACCACCACTGTCATGAACAGCAGCACCCCGACGATAGTCAGACGCACGCCGCGCTTCGTAGATTCAGACATCGCGGTTCAGCCCCCCGAGTGCTTCAGCAGAAAGCGGAGATCGGAAATCACGTCTTTGTAGTAGAGGTCATCCGAGACCCGCATCATGATCCAGCCTGCGGGATCGACCACATACCACTGCGCCGGGGATGCCAGCACCTCTGGCACAAGCGTGCTCAGCCTCTCCGAGGACACCGTCAACGCGGTCATACCGACGTGCTCCTGGGCAAGCCACTCGGACAGACTGACACCCGCAACACCCTGCCCTGCCTCAGGTGTGAGGATGACCGCTGTGGGAGCGGTGTCGCTCAAGACGACCCTGCCAACGCGATTGAAGTCCTTGCCCAGCGCGAGATGGATTTGCCGGGTTTGATACAGCTGCTGCTGACAGATCGCGTCGCAATTCTCACCACGCTGGACGACCAGCAACCGCCACTTTGCTGGTAAGTCCTGCCACAGCGTCTCGGCGACACCCTCATGTTGAAAGACGACATCCGTCACAGAGCGCGGCGGGTCGATCAGCTTTCCATGGTTCGCCGTGCCCACACTGCCCAAGACATCGACATGCCCCTGCTCCACTGCCCACCACAGCGCGGTCGCCCCGAGCATCATGCTGAGCGGAATGCCGGCGATCAGAATCAGCACCAGCCGGGCGCGGCGACGCTGCGATGGCATAGCGGCGTCAGTCATGGGCGCGACCCCCTGCTGAAAAGGGACCGTAGGTTGGTCAGGCGCAACAGCCCAATGATCACGAGCACGGCCGCCATCGCAAACCACTGCACCGCGTAGCCAATATGCTTTGAGGGCGACTGATTGACGACCGTCCATTCCGCCACCAGTGCATGGGGTGAGTCCGGCTGGATTCGGACCTCATAGGGGAACACGGCGCGGCCCGACAGGGCTTCGAGGGAACGCTGCCAGTTATCCCAGTAAAGCGTCTGCACCGTCGCCGGCAACGTCGCGGGTGGCTCGGGCTTTTGCATCATTAAAGGCGCACCACTCGGCACATAAATCCGTCCCTCTAACTCGACAGGCCCTGTCGGGAGCGTGGGGGTTGGCGTCGTTCTGCGGGAAGGGTCTCCAGCTAGCCAGCCTAAATTCACCGGGATGAGGCCGGCGTCCGATTCGGCGAGCGCAATGACGTGATACCCCGCCCGGCCGCGGTGCAGACGGTTGTCGAGCAACAAGTAATGGTCCGCCGAAAAAGATGCCTGCCACCGCACCTGACGGTCAGCGAGTGCCGCAGCGGCTTCGGTGGAGGGCGCGTCGGACAAGAGCACCTCGGGTGCCATTGCCGGCATGGCCGCGCGGGCTTCCCAGCGAGCCGCCAGCGCAGACTTTTCGCCCGCACGGCCCAACTGCCACGACCCAAGGTTCACCAACAGCGCAAACAGGACCAGGCCGGCCAGCACGGCGCGCACATCACCGCTAATGCGGAGCGGGCCCAGGCTTCGGTTAAACTGCATCGCTTTCAGACTCGTGTTTCATCCGCTTTCCCACTATTTGCAAGGCGGAGCCAAAAGGATTGCCATCATGCTCAAGACTCTCATCGTGCTGCTCATGATAGCGCTTGTCGCCAGTCTCGCCTCGGGTCTGGTGTTTCTGATGTCTGACCAAGGCAACCCGGATAAAAAGCGATTGTTCACCTCACTGGGCGTTCGCCTTGGCCTTGGTGCCTGCCTGATTCTGGTGATTCTCTACGGCGTCATGACGGGCCAGCTGGGACAGCAAAACCCGTGGGATCCCGGCCCAAGTAATACTGAAGAGGCCGCATTACAAGACTAGTCCTGTGGTTTGAGCAATCTAGCTCTACCCGCGATCGGCTCATTAAGACGCAATGAGGCCACTACCCCAGTGCCCTTGACTACAGCACGTGCGCTCTCAACGCCATCTGTTCAAGTTCCGCACGCTGAGTGCTCATTATTTCAGTACTCGTAAGATTTAAGCATCCGCTTTAGTTAAGCCGCCTTTGTCACCATGCATTTCATGTCCGGAATCGGCGGCAACGAAAAGGGGCGCCGCAGCGCCCCTCTGAGTGCCCTGCTTCGATTACAGGATGTAGACAAACAGGAACAGAAACACCCACACCACATCGACGAAATGCCAGTACCAGCTTGAAGCCTCAAAACCGAAGTGGTCAGTTGCGGTGAAATGCTCTCTCCTCAAGGACCGGACCAGCTGGATCAGCAACATGGTCATGCCCATCGCCACATGGAAACCATGGAATCCGGTCAGCATAAAAAAGGTGGAACCATAAATGCCGGAGTTCAGCGTCAGCCCATACAGCACATACGCTTCATAATATTCCGCTGCCTGCAGGCCGAGGAAAATCAGCGCGAGGCCAACGGTAATGCCGAGCCAGCGATTAAACTTTTTGCGGTTACCGGCCAGAATCGCGGTGTGCGCGACATGCACCGTCGCACTCGATGACAACAGAATGAACGTGTTCCACATTGGCAGCCAGGCGTACCAGGCGTGGGCGTCAGCCGGCGCCATGGATTTCTCCTGAGAGACAAATGCACCGTTATTGGCAATCACCTGCGAGTCGACGCCACCCACGATCTCCTGAGGTGTTGTCACCGGAGGCCACGCGAATTCAAAGCCGGGCCACAAAAGCCCGTTCATCCGACCACCCTCTCCCTCACCCGCGAGCCAGGGGCCCACAAACTGCCTGACATACAGCAGTGCGCCGAAGAATGCGGCGAAAAACATGACCTCCGAGAAGATGAACCAAAACATCCCCAACACATAGCTTTGGTGAAGCTGGCTGCTGTTCATGCCCGCTAGGTTTTCCCGGATCGCCGTGCCAAACCAGCTGGCGAGGGTCAAAATAAAAAACACTAGGCCTATGGTGAGTACCCAGGCCGAGGTGCTGGATTCCTCCGCGCCGCCGAAGGTCATGTCGTTCAGCACCATGGCCGCACCGAATACCGACAAGATGAGGCCGATAGTGGCTCTGACTGCCAGGCTCGAGGACTCGGGCACATAATATTTCTCGTGACCGGCTGAAGCTGATGATGGATTGGCCATGTGTCTCTCCTCGATCGGGCGCTAGCGCGAGGCTAACCCGTCGGTCAATGTGCCGGTGACATCGAATAATGTGTACGAAAGTGTGATGGTGTGGATGTCTGCGGGCAGATCCTGGCCCACGATGAACTGCAGCGGCATCTCTGCACCCGACTGACCGTCGAGCATCTGCTGATCAAAGCAGAAGCATTCTGTTTTGTGAAAGTAGGCCGCGGCGCGACTTGGCGAGATACTAGGGATGGCCTGAGCCACCATGTCGGCGTCCGTAGGGTTCAAGGCATGGAATACCACGCCATTTGCCGCGCCGGGATTGACCCGCATCATGCGCGTATCAGGGGTGAAAGACCACG
>CAJXDE010000051.1 GCA_913052635.1 uncultured Halieaceae bacterium | reverse complement strand
TGCCGACGAACCGGCCGCCATCTCCCTGTTGCTTTTGTTCCGCGTTTGCCATGGTTAATCCTTTTTAAATTTCGCTTGAGTTAACGAAACGCGCGCTCAGCGCGCGAGAATATTAACGCCACTGATGCCTGGTGCACCGTACACATGGGTATAGCCAACTTTGGGCTCGTTCGGTACCTGTCGTGCATCCCCATCACCCCGCAGCTGCACACAAATTTCGTGGACCTGTCTGAGTCCCGAAGCGCCAACGGGTTCGCCATTGGCGAGGCAGCCACCATCGGTATTGACGGGCAGCCGCCCGCCGATTTCAGTTACCCCGTCGGCCAGCCATTGCTCCTGATCGCCATGATCACAAAAGCCGTTCTCGGCCATGTGCATGATTTCTGCGCCGACCTCAGTGTCTTGAAGCTGGGCAACATCGATGTCTTCTGGCCCGACTCCAGCCAGTTCGAACGCGGCCTGTGAGGCGGTCACCGTTGGCGAGTCTGCGACCTCTGACGGCTGAGCAGGGCTGAAGACCTCAAAACTGCCGTAGTTTCGGGAGCGCACCACCGCGGTTTTCAAATAAACCGGGCGTGGATCAAATTCATGTGCGATATCAGCACGGCAGACTATCAGTGCGCAGCCGCCCTCCGCCGGTGAGCAAAACATATATTTATTGAGTGGCTCACTGACCATGGGTGCATTGTCGATCTCTTCCCACGACAGCGCCGTCTGGCGCCAGGCTGTCGGGGTCAATGAGCCGTTGCGGAACGCTTTCTCGGCCACGCGGAGTAGTGTCTCTCGTGAGATGCCATGGTCGTGCATGTAGCGCTGAATCTTCATGCCGAAATATTGGGTGGTGAGCATCAGGCCGGTTTCGCCGTACCAGTCGTCGAGTCCCCAGTCAGCGGGCTGCGGGTTGAAGGCACCGCGGTCATGTTTGTCGAAGCCGACTACCAACCCGACGTCGTATTGGCCACTTTTGATCGCCGAGTAGGCTGCGTTAAGAGAGCTGCCTCCCGTTGCGCAACCGTTTGCCACGTTGGTGAACTGAAGTCCGGTGAGGCCCAGTAAATTCACCAGCGAGTCGGCATTGCCGCTGTCCTGGCTGCCGCCAAAGGCAAATTCCATGCGTTTAAATTCGGTGCCTGCGTCGGCGAGTGCTGCCCGGGCCGCGGCCGCACCTTGCTCAAGGCCGGACATAGTGGGAGTTCTGCCAAAGGGGTGCATCCCCAGTCCAACAATTGCCACGTCCATCAGTGTTGCTCCTCTGCCGCGCAGAACTGGAAGGTCAACAGGTCAGTACCCTCCTCATCTTTGCGCACGGTGATCATTTCCATTTTCATCGGCATGCCAATGGTGAGTTGCTCCGGCGTATTCTCACGCAGGCGGCTCTCTACTTTCAGGCCACAAGCCAGCTCGATATAGCCTACCCCGTAGGGCGTGAAAGTCTCCGGTGTCTCGTCGGTATGGTAGGGGGTTTTTGGCATGAACGACTGTATCGTCCAGGTCCACAGTGTGCCCTCGCTGCCAAGATCAGCGATGGCCATGTTTTGTCCTGAGCAAGCTCGGCAGGCAGATTGGCTAGGAAACGCGTGCTCTCCGCAGTCTAGGCAGCGGGTGCCGATCAGACTGGGCGTGTCTGCCGGCCAGCTGAACAGCCCCTCATGGAGTGGTTTGGCGTTGGACATGGCGGTACCCCAAAATACTGTGCGAACCAGCTTATGAGAGTGCTGAGAGCCGCTCGGGCTGGCCGCTTTATAAAAATCAGTCTAGGATACAGCCGATAAAAAAAGCAAGCCGGATTGTTTGCCACGGGCGTCAGACAGGCGAGGTGGTTACCGCGACCCAGTCGCTACTGCAGGTAACGCTAATCTCACGGGGATCACCATGACAGCAAGGAAAGCGGGTGGCACATCGGGCAGGTCGGCCATCGGCCGGCGAGCCGGTGCCAAATCCCGCCGCAGCGCAGCGGGACGCGTTGGTGACGGTTGGCAGGCAGAGAAAAGTGCGCTGACACGTCAGGCCATTCTCGAGGCGGCGGTGCGCTGCTTTGTCGAGCATGGCTACGCCAATACTACGACTGCGATGATCGCTGATGAAGCGAGCGTGTCTCGTGGCGCGATGATGCATCATTTTCCCTCGCGCTCAGCGGTAATGAACGCCGTGGTGGGTTATTTGCATGTCAGGCGGCTGAACGAATACCGCGCGTTAATGACCGATATCGATTCTCCCGATCAGACACTGACCCGTGCTGCAATCCGGCTGTCTGTGGAGAACGCCTGGAAGTACGTCAATCTTCCCTCGTTTATTGCTTATCAGGAATTGTTGGGCGCGGCGCGCACGGATCCGGAATTGGCCGAGGCAGTCGGAGAGGTGGAGCGCGATTTTGAGCGAGAGTTCTTGAAGACGGTGCGCTCGGTCTTTCCGCACTGGAAACAGGTGAAATCGCTACAGGCGGCACACGATCTTGTGCAGTTCGTGATGCAGGGTATGGGTGTGGCGCATCGCTCATCCAATCGGGAGCAGCGCGCAAAACGGATGATCGAGACGGTGACGGACCATCTGGAGCGCATCTATGTCGCTGATACGGGCGATGGTGAGCTTTGAGTTAACTGCGAGAGCCGGGTTTTTCCGGGCCGGGGATCGCCGTGAATATGGGTAACTAGGGGGTAAACATGGGAATGGTAGAGGGCAAGATCTGTCTGGTGACAGGTGGCGCGTCCAATCCGGGACTGGGCCATGCGATAGCGCACAAGTTGGCCAGCGAGGGTGCGACGGTCATCGTGACCGATGTAGATGGTGAGGGGGCCGCGCGCACGGCAGCAGAAATTCAGGAGGCGGGCGGGCAAGCCCAGGCCTGGCAGCAGGATGTGACGGACGAGGCGGTGTGGGACAGCACCATGGCCCAGATCCGCGACGAGCATGGGCGATTGGACGCCCTTATTAACAATGCGGGTATCGCGATATTGAAAACGTTGCCCGAACTCAGTTTGGCTGATTACAACCGGCAGATGCTGGTCAACATGACCAGTGTTTTTCTCGGCACCCAGAAAGCGGTGGCATTTATGCGCGAGACCGGTGTGAAAGGATCCATCATCAACATGTCATCGGTCGCGGCACTCGTCGGCGTGCCCGCATGCAGCGCTTACGCGGCAGCAAAAGGGGGTGTGATCGGCTTTACCAAGACCATTGCTGCCGAGACAGCCGCTGAGGGTATTCGTTGCAATACGATCCACCCTGGGCTGATCGATACCAATATGCAGCGGCAATCGTCGGTAGATAACCCTGAGGAGTATGTGAAGCTGAACGCGGCAGTGCCCATGGGATACATGGGGCCGCCGCACACCATTGCGGATGCGGCGCTGTTCTTGGTGTCTGATTTATCCACTTACATGACGGGCGCCCAGATGGTGATCGACGGTGGCCTGATTAATCAATAACACGGCGCGAGGCAATTTTATTGCGAGCGCAACAAGGGGAGTACCGACTATGAGTGACCAGCATTTTGAGGACCAACAGGGCATTCGCGCTTTGCTGGAGCGATATTGTGAGGGCGTGAATCAGCGAGACGCGGAGGTGTGGGGGTCCACTTGGGCGGAGGATGCCGTGTGGGAACTGCCGCACCTCGACATGGAAGGTCTTCAGGGTCGTGAAACTATTGTGGGTGCATGGCTTGAGGCCATGAAAATGTTTCCTTTCGTGAACATGATGGCGATGCCGGGAGTGATTACCCTTGACGGTGAGCGCGCCACTATGCGCAGCTACACGGACGAGGTGGCGGTGCTGCAGGACGGCACCGAGTTAAGGCCCCGGGGCCAGTACGACGATGAGTGCGTCAAGGTCGACGGCGAGTGGAAGTTCAGTCGCCGGGTCTTCAAGGTGTTGCACGGCGAGTGAGGTGGCTCGGGTGTTTCAGACGCCCGGCAGTCCAGCGGTGGAGCCGCCATCGATGACGATCTCTGAACCTGTCACAAATCGCGCCTCCTCGGAGGCGAGGTAAATCACCAGCGAGACAATCTCTTCCATGCTGCCTAGGCGACCCATCGGAGCGATGCCTTCCAGCATGCCTCTTGCGGCAGCGGGATCAGGCGCGCCATCGATAGCGCCTTGAATCAAAGGTGTTTCAATGACGCCGGGGTGAATCGAGTTGCAACGGATCCTGGTTTTGGTTTTCGCCAAATGCACGGCAGTGGATTTGGCCAGCAACCTTAGCGCGCCCTTGGTGGTCGAGTAGGTGACGTCCCCCGCTAATGCGAGCATGCCGTTAATTGAACTGTTCAGGATGATAGAGCCGCCGCTCCCATCAGGATTGGCCTTCATCAGTTCGATGCTCGCTTTGATCGCGAGCATCATGCCGGTCAGATTAATGTCGACAAGGTTTTTCCAGGCGTCGACTTCGACCGTCTCGATATCGCTATCACCCGCATTGGTACCAGCATTGGAAAACGTGACGTCCAGCTGTCCATGCTGGTCGCGGATGGCGGCCTTGACGGCCTCCCAGCCCTCAACGTCCTGCACCGCGTGCTGGATGAAGGTTGCGCCGGTATTCTTAACGATCTGATTGCCAGCCTCGACATTGTTACCTGTAAAGACGACTCTCGCACCTTCGCGGATCATCCCCTCTACAGCGGCTTTGCCGATACCGTTGGTGCCGCCGGTGATGAGGGCAACTTTATCCTGCAGCCTGTTACTCACTGATGATCTCCTTCAGCCTGACTCGCGGGAGGTGATGGAATGACATGCCCGTCGGCAATGTTCTCTGCATTCGGCATCGATTTTGTCCCAGTCAAGGCAGTGGTGACGCCCCGCTCGATATATCAATGACGTTATTATTCTGGTCCTGCGATGCCGCCCAAGGTTAGGTAGGGCGCTGTAAAAAAGCAAGCACGCTTGACTTTTTCTGTGGCGAAACCTAGGTTGGCGGCTGTGCAAAATAGTCGTAAAACCGATGCGTTTGCGCCGAGTCAGGCGACATATTTGGGGGTCAATATGAGCACAGTTAGCGTGATTGTCCGGATTCAGCTCAGTGCAGAGAGTGCGCCGGCTTATGCAGAAGCGGCCAAGGCCGTGGTGGCGGCAACCCGCGAGGAGGCGGGATGCCAGTGGTATGGTATTGCCGTGGACGTCGCCGACCCTTGTGTCGTTTGGGTGTCAGAGCAGTGGGCATCGCAGGCGGACCTGGACGCACACCTCAAGACGCCTCACGTGGCGGCCTTCTTGGAGGCCTGTGCCGCACTTGAGATATTGGATATGGAAGTACGTCGCTACGAGGTCAGCTCAGTGGGTGACTTGGTGAGGCCTGAATAGCGGCAGACTGGAAAATAAGAGAGAGAAACGATGACGGTAGACACCAAAATTCAATACAGCCGCATGGCAGGTCGCCTGATCGACCATGTTGCCAATGGGACGACGGATTGGGCGGAAGGCACCATGGAGGTGCCCTCCACTGAATACACGGACGCCGAGCAGTGGCAGCGCGAGATGGATTGCATCTTCAAAAGCCTGCCGATTCTAGTAGGGGTGACTCAAGATATCCCCAACCCGGGCGACTTTCGCTCGCTTGAGATCCTGGGTATCCCGCTGTTGATCACCCGGCAAGCGGACGGTTCGGCCAAGGTTCTGATGAATGTCTGTACCCACCGCGGTATGCAGCTCACGTCAGAACCCTGCGGCAATCAAAAGTTGTTCAGCTGCCCTTACCATGGC
The DNA here is from genome assembly GCA_913052635.1 of uncultured Halieaceae bacterium. Taxonomy (GTDB): domain Bacteria; phylum Pseudomonadota; class Gammaproteobacteria; order Pseudomonadales; family Halieaceae; genus Luminiphilus. The sequence goes on along the minus strand of CAJXDE010000051.1, from coordinate 8,182 downwards.
TGGACCTTCAAGTCCGACGGCGCACTGCGCGCCATTGCCGATGCACCGAAGTTCGGCGACGTGTGTGAGGGGGCCCGGGATCTAGTGCAGTTCCCCTGTCACGAAGAGGGCGGATTGATTTTTGCGGTGCTGGATGCTGAGAGCGACGTCGATATTCGCGCCTATCTCGGCGCCATGATGGACGATGTGGCGAAGAAGGGCATGGACCAGTGGACCTATGTGGGTCACCGCATCATTCATGGGCCCAACTGGAAAGTGGCTTACGACGGCTACTTGGAGGGTTACCACTTCAAGGCCGCCCACCCCGAGACCATCGAACCCAGAACGTTTACCAACGTGATGGAGTACGACGCACACGGGCCTCATCAGTTGGTCGGGTTTGCTGCAAAGAACGTGCTTGAGCTGGGCGACGTCGACCGGGACGAGCTCTGGCAGCATGAAACCAAGGGTTTTGACTTCATCCGGCTGTTCTTCCCGAACGTGTCGATCTTCATCGCGGAGGAAATCACGCAGGTGGCACAGATGATCCCGGGCCCAGGTCCAATGGAAAACACTACCATTTTGCACTTTCTTCACCCGACCCAGCCCGAGAACGACGAGGACGTTGCAGCGCGCATCGAGATGGCGGATTGGCTGCGTAATGTGGTGCAGGAGGAGGACTACAATGTCGGCCTGAAACTGCAGCAGGGCTTGGAGACCGGGCTGATGAGGAGCGTGTTGTTTGGCCGCAATGAGCGCGGCAACCAGTATTTTCATCGCTGGGTGAAGTGGTACAGCGACGGCGATACCAGCGCCCCGCAACCTGAGCTCTGATAGCAACGCGACTTGCCGCGCTCTGCATCACCGAGCGCTATCCGCATAACGAGTCAAAAAGAGTGATAATAAAAAAGGGCCCTCACAGGGCCCTTTTTTATAGGGGCGTGTCGCGCGACAGCGATCGCGCGAGCTCGACTTACAGCTTCAGCATCAGCTTGCCCTCGTTGCCGCCAGTGAAGAGCAAGTTGTAGGTATCCAGGCAGTTCTCGATGCCCTCATTGATGTGCTCCCGGAACTTGATCTTGTCATCCTTCACCCACTCACTGAGGGCTGCTTGCCCTTCCTCGATCCTGTGGTAGTGGTCGCTGACCAAATAGCCTTTGACCGTGATGGTCCGCGCCAGAATCTGCCAGTAGTTGTAGGGCCCGGGAACAGGGTCCGTGGCGTTATAGGTGCTGATCGTGCCGCAGAACAGCAGTGTCGAATCCTTGTTCATGTTGAGCAGCGCCGCATCAAGAATCTCACCGCCCACATTGTCGAAATAAAAATCGATGCCCTCGGGACAGGCGGTGCGGATCGCCGCCTCCATATCGCCCGCGGTGCGGTAGTTGATGCAGTCGTCGAAGCCTAACTCATCGACTACCCACTGGCATTTCTCCTCTGTGCCGGCGATGCCGACGACCCGTAAGCCCATGAGTTTAGCAATCTGCCCGCCGACAGAGCCTACGGCGCCCGCGGCCGCGCTCATCAGCATGGTCTGTCCGGCCTGTGCTTGCCCCACGTCTGCGATGGCGAAGTAGGGTGTGAGCCCAACTGCGCCGAGAATATTCACGTAATAGTGAAGCGGGAAAGGATTGTCGTCCGGCACCTTGGTGCATAAATCGACGGGGATGGTGCTGTGGGTTTCCCATCCTCCGAGACCGAAGACATAGTCTCCAGCTTTGATGTTGTCGCTACCGCTCTCCAACACCTCGCCAGCCACCGTGGCGCGAACAGGATCTCCGAGCGGGATGGGTGGCAAGTAGTTAGGGATATCAGACATCCAGAAACGAATCGCGGGATCCAGCGAGATGTAGTGGTTTTTCACAAGGAGCATGCCCGGCCCGGTCTCCGGGATCGGCGCATCCTGAAGAATCACCTCGGATGAATCCGGCATCCCCTCGGGGCGCTGTGCCAAAATCCATTGTTGTTTATTATCGTGGCTCATGCTGACCTCAGCGAGGAAAAATGGATGAGCGGAGAGCCTAGCGAGGGCGCTAAAAATAAGCAAGCAAGATGGTTTTTTTTAAAAAACGTGGTGCTAACATTTCCGTTCCGAGTCAATTTTGCCCGCAACAACCACCGAACAGGAGACTGCTTTGACGGATTTTCATCCCGCCCTCGCCGACGCCGAGCTTGCAAACAACGACAGCCGCGCTGTGACGATCAACGGTAGCAAGGTGCTGATTTGTCGCGCGGCGGGAGAGCTCTACGCAGTAGAAAATCGGTGCACGCATCAGGAGGCTGAGCTCGAGGGCGGGCGCATCCGCGGTTGTTTCATTTCTTGCCCACTACATGGCGTCCGTTTTGATCTGCGCGACGGCACGCCCATGGGGCAGCTGACTCGAGAGGCACTACCCACCTATGGCGTGCGGGTTGTCGACGGCATGATCGAGGTTGCCTTAGACAACTGACGGGATTATCGGCACGTCGCAACAGAATATGCCGCTGACAATAACGACTTTGAAACGAGGTAAAACTGCATATGAATCAAGCAATAGTGCTGAGTAAACATCCGGTCGGGAAGGTCACTGAATCGGACTTTCAGCTTGTCGAGCGCCCTAGCCTCCCTTGCGAAGAGGGTTTCTTTCGTACAAAAAACATGTGGTTGTCCTTGGATGCTGGTTTTCGTCACTGGATGGCTGAGGGCGCTGGAGATAATTATCTGCCAGGAATGCAGATAGGCGATCCGGTTCAGGGTGTCGTGATCGGAGAGGTGATCGAGTCCCGCCACTCTGGCTATCCGGTGGGGTGCATTGTGAGCGCTAGAACGGCCTGGGAGCAGTTCAGTGTCTTAGATGGTAAAGACCTCTGTAACACCTTATCGCCAGCAGACGGTGTACCGCTGCATCAATATATGTCGACACTTGGGCTGACTGGTATGACGGCTTGGGTGGGTCTTTATAGAGTAGGTAACCCCAGAGCCGGTGAAACCGTGGTGATCAGCGCTGCTGGCGGTGCAGTCGGTACTGTAGCCGGTCAGTTAGCTAAGGCTGAGGGATGCAGAGTTGTAGGCTTGACCAGCACGCGAAGCAAAGCCGATTGGCTGGTGGAGGATGTGGGTTACGATTTGGTTATTGATCGCGAGACACAGCCGGATCTTGATCAGAGCCTTCGTGATGCGGTCCCAGAGGGCATTGATGTCTATTTTGATAACGTGGGTGGCCATGTTCTGGATACGGTTATGGCGCAGCTTAAGGAAGGTGCTCGTATAGCCCTCTCGGGCGCGATTTCGGAGTACGAAGGGCCGGTTGAGCCCCTCTTTAATAGTTATGAGTTAGTGACCAAACGAGTTCGTATGGAGGGTTTTATGGTGACTGATCACGTGGTGGAGTTCCCTGCGATTTTAAACGACCTTCAGAATCGTTTGGCTGAGGGTACTCTGAAAAGCTACGAGCAGATTTATAGTGGTCTATCTGAGACCCCTCGCGCGTTCTGCGACATGATGCATGGGGCATCCAGAGGCAAGTGCCTAGTTGGATTGGATTAACTGATGCCGACACAACTGAATCAGGTACCCGAGGCGTTACAAAGTGATTTCGACATTGTCGGAGACAACGGGTTTTTCGCGGACCCTCAGCAGTTGTTCCTGGACTCATTGGTTAAAGACCCTCGGGATATCGTTTACACCCCCCATAATGGCGGCCATTGGCTGATCACTTCCCACGAACTGGCTCGGGACGTCCTCAGCAATGCCGAATTGTTTGGCTCTTTTCCGATTGGCATCCCCGCCAACATGGAGCAGCGCCCGCGGCTGATCCCGTTGGAGAGCGAAGCACATGAACATCGGCGTTACCGCCGTCTGCTGCTCCCCATTTTTGAGCCCACGGCCGTGGCGCGCCTGCAGACGGGAGCCGAAGCGCTCGCCGCTGAGGTGTTGGACGAGGTATTGCCCACCGGGGAGTTCGACTTTTTATGGAAGGCCGCGAAGCCCATATCAATGGGGCTGTTTGTTCGCCAGTTGGGATTGGAGCCTGAGCGTCTGGATGAATTTTATGCCTGGGAGACCGGCTTTTATCGAGCGCCCACCATGGAAGAGCGTATCGCCTGCGGAGAGAAGATCGGCGGTTATCTCTTTGAGGTGGTGACACAGCACGTGGATAACCCGAAGGATGACATTGTCGACATGTTGCTCAACGTCGATGTGGAGGGAGAGAAGCTCTCTCTGGAGGAGGTGCACGCGATCTGCTACCTGCTGTTCCTTGCGAGCATCGACACCGTGGCCACCATGCTCAGTTTCATCATTCGCCATCTGGCGCGGGATTCAGCGCTGTTTGACAGCCTCAAGGCGGATCAAAGCAAGATCGCCAATTCGGTAGACGAGTTTCTGCGTATGCACGCTTTCATCAACCTGAACCGCATCTGTGAGCAGGACACGGAATTCCACGGTGTTCAGTTTCGCGCCGGCGATAATATTGTGATTCCGAGCTTTGTCACCGACCGCGACGAGCGGACGTTTGCCGACCCCGACACGTTCAATCCGGATCGCAGTAAGAAAGAGCGCAACCAGCACCACGCTTTTGGTGCCGGCGCGCACAAGTGTATTGGCTTGCATGTTGCCAAGATGGAGGTCCGGGTCGTGATGGAGGCTTTTTTCGAGCGAGTAGCATCGCTTGAGCTCGTTTCAGAGGAGGCCGTCACCGGGCACGGTGGCACGACGATGGGGCTCGATACGCTTCCCATAAAAGTGGTGCTCGATTAATCCTGTGGTGAAGTTGAATCCATAGGCTGACGATGGAAGAGCGCCAGGGCTGGGGGAGATATGGCCGATCATAAGAAAATCTCACGCCGCCAAGCTTTGGGCGCTGCCGTGGCGGGAGGTACCGTAGCGGCCCTTGGTAGCGCCATACACGCTGAGAGCGTGAACGGGCAGATTTCTTGGGATCTTGAGGCTGACATCGTCTGTGTTGGTTCAGGTGCCGCGTCTCTGGCAGCTGCCTCGACCGCCGCGGCCGGCGGGGTGTCGGTCATCGTCTTGGAAAAAGCCGCCGTTCTGGGAGGGACCACAGCCAAGTCCGGTGCAGTCATCTGGATACCCAACCATTTTGGCTTGAAGGCAAGAGGGATCGCTGATCCCCGTGAAGCCTGTATTCAATTCCTGAGTCGTTATGCGTTTCCGACGCTGTACTCGCCCGATGCACCGCATTGTGGTCTGTCTGAGTTCGACTACGAGCGCATTGCCGCGTTTTATGACAACGGTTCAAAGGCCGTTGATTTTTTTCGCGCTGAAGGCATTTTCCAGCTCGCCGAGTGGCGCATGTGGGGTCTTGACCAGCCCGCGGTGGATTATCTCGAGCACGTACCGGAAAACATGACGCCAATGGGCCGCCCGCTGGCTGCCGTGGACGAGCAGGGCACCTTTTGTTGGGGCATCGGCATGATCCAGCAAATGGTGGCGTTCCTGAGTAAGCGCGATGTGCCCATTCTGACCGAGCATGCCATCAAGGAACTGCTGACTGATGCCACGGGTGCGGTGATCGGTGTCTTGGTTGAAACCCCCGATGGATTAAAACGGGTCCGCGGTCATCAGGCGGTGATCGTTGCAACCGGCGGCTATGCGCACAACACCGATATGATTCAGCGCTATCAGGAGGTGTTTGCCTACGGATCCTGTGCGATGCCCTCATCGCAGGGAGATTTCATCCCCTTGGCAGGCCGGGTCGGCGCCCAGATGGGCAACTTACACGGTGCGTGGCGTTGCGGCGTGGTACTGGAGCAGGCGCTGGAGAATCGCTCTGTGGGTACCGGGCTTTTCGTGCCACCCGGTGATTCGATTCTATTGGTCAACCGCTTCGGTCAGCGTTTCGTCAACGAACACCGTAACTACAACGACCGCAGTCGCAGCCACGCGACTTTTGACCCCAATCGAGTGGAATTCCCGAATGAATTTCAGTTCATGGTTTACGATCAGCGCATTGTGGAGACCGTGGGCGAGCAAAACGGTCAGCCCCCCATTAAGCCGTCAGAAAGCTATGTGATTTCGGGTCAGACACTGTCGGATCTCGCCCAAAAAATCGTTGCGCGCATCGAAGCGCTTGCTCCACAGCTTGGAGGCTATGAGCTGGACGCGGCATTTGTCCGCAATCTGGAATCCACGGTGCAAAGCTTCAATCAGTATGCATTGGCGGGCCATGACCCGGACTTCGGGCGAGGTGAATTTCCCTATGACAATGCCTGGCAGCAGTTATGGGCGCTGCCGACCTATACCGAAACACATCCGGCCAACCCGTACCCGAACCTCTCACTGCATCCCCTAGCAGCTCAGGGGCCTTATTACGCCATTATTCTGGCCCCCGGTTTGCTCGATACCAATGGCGGGCCGCTGACAGATTCCTCAGCCCGCGTGGTCGACAAAGATTTTCAGCCGATACCTGGTTTATACGGTGCAGGGAACTGCATCTGTGCGCCGACCCGAAATGCCTACGCTGGTGCAGGTGGCACACTGGGTCCTGCGCTGACCTACGGTTACATCGCCGGTAAACACGCTCTTACCCGAACCGCTGCAGACGCCGCCGGCCGCACTGTCTGATGAGTCAGTGGCGATGCCGGCATCGTGTCTACAACGCGACGATGGTCTTGCCAAAGTTCTCGCCCGCAAATAGATCCGCGAAGGCCTTCCCGACGTTCTCGATCCCCTCGAGGCGATGCTCTGGCGACTGAATGACGCCGTTTCGCAACCACTTGGAGAGCTGCTCCCGGGCTTCATCATAGCGATCGTGCCGGAAATGGGTCATGAAACCCTCTACCGAGAGCTCTTTAGTGATGACTTCAAACAGGTTGTTCGGCCCGTGAGGTGTTACGCCATACCCCGAGATTGCGCCGCATAGCACCATTCGACCGTGGTGATTCATATTGCTGATAACCGCTTCCAGTGTTTGCCCGCCGACATTATCGAAGAATACGTCGACTCCGTCAGGGCAGGCCTTACCAATGGCCTCTGCCAGCGGTGTATCTCCTGAACGCACGACGGCCGCGTCATAGCCCAGCGTGTTGCACAGCCATTCGGCCTTGGCCTGAGAGCCCACGATGCCCACCACCCGTGCTCCAGAAAGTTTGGCAATCTGCCCCGCGATAGTGCCTACCGCGCCGCCCGCTCCACTGATCAACACGCAGTCATCCGCTGTGGGTTTGGCAATGTCGGTCATACCGAAGTAGGCCGACATACCGGTGTCGCCCAAGACGCCCATGTAGGCACTGGGGTTGAACTCGAGTTCACCGGGGAGTCTGGCAATGAAGTCGCTGCCATCGCTCAGGCTGTGGGTTTGCCAGGCAAAGCGGGCCATCAGTTTGTCGCCAACCGGATAGTCGGGATGTTTTGATTCCAGCACCTCGGCGAGCACCAGGCCCATGACGGGCTCGTCCAATTCCATGGCCGGTAATACTTCGTCTCCCGAGTCCTCGTTCATCCAGTTGCGAAATCCGGCATCCAGCGAGACAAAGGTGTTACGAGTGAGAAAAGATCCCTCTGTGACCTCCGGCAAGGGTGCCTCCCGCACGGCAAAGTCAGTTTCGATGGGATTACCTTGGGGTCTTCTGGCCAGCACGACGGAATGCATCATCTCAGGCGTCCTTCTTATGTCTGTTCTCTGCGTAAGAGGGTGTCTAATCATGCACAAAAAAGCCACCCGAAGGTGGCTTTCGCATTGTACGAGGATTAGCTCAGAATTCGTATCCGATAGTAATGCCAAACTGCTGTCGCGGTGCAAGCTCAGCCCACGTAAAAGAGCCCGTCGTATACCGACGCTGCACACGATTACCGTCCTCCAAGACGTCAGTACCGTAGAGGATTACCTTGAAGGTGCCATTTTCAGTATCGCGTAGGTAGGTAGCTGAGATGTCAAGACTTTCCCAATCGTCGATAGTGATCTTGGGGAATGTGGCAGGGTCATAGATCGCCCATGGCGTTTGGGTGAAGACTTCGTCCTGGAAGCTGTAGTTAGCTGTGAGGATGAGTTCACCACCGAACATTTGAGAGATATGCTCTGCACCGACGCTCCAGGTCAGTTCAGGTGCATACAACAGCTGAGCAACGTTTGCGATGTCCCGACCGGCATAGTCATAAGAGTCATAGCTGGCATCCAGCGTGCCCAATGCGGCCCGCAACGTTAGCGTTGACGTAGGCATCCAAATGCCCTCGACCTCAAGTCCGTCCATGCTGGTTTCACCG
>CAJXDE010000050.1 GCA_913052635.1 uncultured Halieaceae bacterium | reverse complement strand
TCCTGCACCGCGACGATGGAACACTGATGTTCCTCGTAAAGTGCCGCCATCTGCGCCAATACTCCGGGGCCCTCACGGTTGAGGCAAAGGTCATCGGACAGCACTACTCCAAAGGGCTGATCGCCGATCAGCGGTTCACCGGTCAAAATGGCGTGCCCCAGGCCCAACATTTCGCGCTGGCGGACCATGGTGAAGATGCCGCGATCGATCACATCGCGAATGCCGGAAAGATACTGCTCCTTGGAGGATCCGGCGATCTGATGCTCCAGTTCGTAACTTTTATCAAAGTGGTCTGCGATCGCTCGCTTGCCACGGCCCGTGACCAGCGCACAGTTCACCATACCCGCCTCGATGGCCTCTTCGACCCCGTACTGGACCAAAGGTTTGTTCACAATTGGGAGCATTTCCTTGGGCATGCTCTTGGTCGCGGGCAGGAATCGGGTGCCATAGCCCGCAACAGGAAACAGGCATTTACCAATCATGTCGGGGTCTCCTCCCTGCCGTACACATCGTCAAACCGCACAATATCGTCCTCTCCTAGATACGAGCCGGACTGTACTTCGATCACTTCCAGTGGCACGGCGCCGCGGTTCGCAAGACGATGCTTCATACCTATAGGAATATAGGTGGATTGATCAGGACCCAGCGTCAATTGCTCCTCCCCCCGCGTGATCTCGGCTTCTCCGGACACCACGACCCAGTGCTCGGCGCGATGATGATGCAGTTGCAGCGACAAGGTCTGACCGGGTGTGACTGTCAACCGCTTGACCTGAAACTGCTCGCCAATCACCAGCGATTCGTAGGATCCCCAGGGGCGGAACACTTTCTGGTGAGTGGCTGCCTCCGGCCGATTCGACGCGCTCAGCGCTTCCACGACCTGTTTGATGTCCTGCACCCGGTCCCTGGCACCTACCATCACCGCATCAGCCGTCTCGACCACCACCAGATCCTCGACACCTAGCGCTGTGACCAGACGACTCTCGCTGCGTACATAGTTATTACGCGCATCGTGCAACAGCACATCACCCTCGCAGACGTTGCCAACGTTGTCCGGCGCCCCAATCTCCCAGAGCGCAGACCAGGCGCCCACATCAGTCCAACCACAGTCGAGAGTGGACACGCCGCCAGCTTTGGTATGTTCCATGACCGCATAATCGATGCTGTCTGCGGGGCTCGCCAGAAATGCCTCAGCATCGGGTCGAATGAAGTCGAGATCGCGTTCTGCCTTGGCCATGGCCTGCTCGCAGGCCGCGAGCATTGCCGGTTGATGCTGACCCAGCGCCTCGAGATAACGATCGGCCCGAAACAGAAACAGGCCGCTATTCCAATAATACGTGCCGTCGGCCACGTAGCGCGCCGCACTGGCCTGGTCAGGCTTCTCGACGAATTCCGCGAGGCTGAAGGTCCCGTCGGCCAGCGCCTCGCCGCAGCGCACGTAGCCATACCCGGTTTCAGGTCGACTGGGCACGACGCCAAAGGTCATCAATTTGCCAGCTTGTGCGGGGGCTCGGGCCCGCTCGACGGCTGCCCGAAACGAGGCAGGATCCGTTACGTGATGATCAGCAGGCAATACCAGCAATAACGCCTGGGAATGCTGTGCCTGCGCCTGAAATGCCGCCAACGCGATAGCGGGCGCGGTGTTGCGCCCGGCGGGCTCCAGAATAATCGCCGGGCTCTCAGCAATCTCTCCACGCAGCTGATCTGCCACCATAAAGCGGTGCTCCGAATTACAGACCACGATAGCGGGCCCGCAATCCAGCCCCTCTAACCGTCGCTGGGTCTCCTGCAGCATCGATCCTTTTCCTCCCAAGGGCAGAAACTGCTTGGGTCGGCCGGCGCGCGAGACGGGCCACAGGCGGCTACCGACGCCACCGGAGAGCAAAACGGGTATCAACATGGGTCTGGTGCGGGGTGATATCAGAAGGCGAGATGCTACTGGAAGCACGGGCTCCCGTCACCCCGCGCCATTCGGGCTACTATTACAGCGCATTGCGACTGACCTGAGTGCGCCCTCACCCAAGCTGGATCGGGCGAGGACCTTCCTCTACAATTGAACACTTCTGATACATCTCTCGCGGCGACCAGCAACTCACGCATTCACTGTCGCCTCAGCCCGCACTGGAACCCCGACCGAATGACCGACGCGACCCCTTTTGTTCCGCAGTCTAAGTACGACAAGGCCGAATTAGTGGCCTGCGGGATGGGGGAGCTGTTTGGCGCAGGCAATGCGCAGTTGCCTGTCGAAAACATGCTGATGGTGGACCGTATCAGCCACATCAGCTCTGAGGGGGGCGCAGCCGACAAAGGCGAGATGATAGCGGAGCTCGATATTCACCCTGACCTGTGGTTTTTTGCATGCCACTTCCCCGGTGACCCGGTGATGCCTGGTTGTCTGGGTTTGGACGCGATGTGGCAGCTTGTGGGCTTCTTCCTGGGCTGGCGGGGTAATCCGGGACGCGGTCGCGCACTGGGTTGCGGTGAGGTCAAGTTCACCGGGCAGATCCTGCCGGATCACAAGCAAGTGCGTTATCACATCCACATGAAGCGGGTGATCGAGCGCAAGCTGGTCATGGGCATCGCCGATGGTTCGGTCGCTGTGGACGGCGAAGTCATCTATACCGCCTCGGATCTGCGGGTCGGCCTGTTCCAGAATACGGAGTCGATGTAATGACCGAGCGGGTCGTCATCACCGGTCTTGGCGTGGTCTCCTGCCTCGGAAACAATGCGGCAGCGGTCAAGGATGCCCTCTTCAATGGACGCTCCGGTATCTCGTTGCGGCAAGACCATGTCGATGCGGGCATGCGCTCGCAGATTGCGGGTACGCCCGACATAGACCTATCGGAACACATTGACCGCAAGCAATGGAGATTCATGGGAGACGCGGCGGGATATGCCTACCTCAGCCTGCAGCAGGCGATTGCTCACGCGGGCTTGAGCGATGCAAAAGTCTCTAGCCCCCGCACCGGGATTGTCGCCGGCTCCGGCGGCGCATCCTCAGCCAATCAGGTGGAGGCCGCCGATATTCTTCGCGACCGAGGTATCCGTCGCGTGGGGCCTTACCGGGTGACCCAGACCATGGGCAGTACGGTCTCGGCCTGTCTTGCGACACCGTTTCAGATCAAGGGCGTCAATTATTCGATCTCCTCCGCCTGTTCAACCAGCGCACACTGTATTGGTCACGCGATGGAGCTCATTCAGTTGGGTAAGCAGGACGTGGTGTTTGCCGGCGGTGGTGAGGAGCTGCACTGGACCATGAGCGCGCTATTTGACGCGATGGGCGCGCTGTCGAGCCAATACAACGAGACGCCGGAGCGCGCCTCCCGCGCCTATGACGCGAACCGGGACGGCTTTGTCATTGCCGGCGGTGGCGGCATGCTAGTCATGGAGTCACTGACCCATGCCAAAGCGCGGAGCGCCAACATTCTCGCCGAGCTAGTGGGCTACGGTGCCACCTCCGATGGCTACGACATGGTTGCCCCCTCGGGTGAGGGCGCCGTGCGCTGTATGCAACAGGCCATGGGCGGGCTCGAAGGTCAGATCGACTACATCAATGCCCATGGCACCAGCACCCCGGCTGGCGACATTCAGGAGCTCAACGCGCTGCGGACCGTATTTGGCGAGCAGGCACCGGTGATTGGCTCGACCAAATCACTGTCGGGTCACTCACTGGGTGCTGCTGGCGTGCAGGAAGCTATCTATTCTCTACTGATGATGCAGGACGATTTCATCGCGGCCTCAGCCAACATAGAGACCCTCGACGAGGGCGCTGAAGGCATGCCGATTGCCATGGCGCGCGTCGACAATGCCGGGCTGCAACAGGTGATGTCGAACAGCTTTGGGTTCGGTGGTACCAACGCCACACTCATTTTCCGACGATATACGGACTGACTCACCGCGATGCGCCGCATTGGCTCACAGAGCCGACAACGGCATCACCTCTACCCAATCTCCCTCGGCCACGGTGGTACCCGGCGCAATGACGGCCAGACCGTCGGCCTCACTGAGGCTGGTCATGACGAGCGAGCTCTGGCTGCCCGTCAGCGCAGCGCGCAGGGCCTCACCTGAACCCGTCAAGCGAACGCGAAGGAACTCCTCTCGAGTGCCCGGACGCGTGATGGCAAACGCCGCTCTCACAGGAAAGCGCTTCATCGGCGACGGGTGTCCTCCCTGACGCTTGATCAGCCATGGCTTGGCCACCAGCCCAAACGTGATAAACGCCGATACTGGATTGCCAGGCAATCCGAAGATAGGAGTGCCTGCGACATGCCCAAATGCCAGCGGTTTCCCTGGCTTGATCGCCAGCTTCCATAGGTCCAGTGCCCCCCGTTGTTCAATCTGCGGTTTGACGTGGTCCTCTTCACCCACCGAAACGCCGCCGGCCGTGACGATGCAATCCGCCTCTGCCGCTGCCCGCTCCAGCGCCTCACCAATCTGATCGGGATCATCCGGGAGATTGCCGCCGTCGATTACCGTCATCCCGAGCGCCCTGATTTGGGCGGCGAGGCTAAAGCGGTTGCTGTTGAAGATCTGGCCCGGATCCAGATCGCCGCTTCCCGGCTCGCGGAGTTCGTCTCCGGTCGTCAGCACAGCGACGTTGAGGGGTCGAAAGACCGGAATTGCATCGAGCCCCACAGATGCCAGCAAGCCAATATCCTGCGGCGTCAATCGATGCCCTGCTCCTACCAGCTCGTCCCCGGGTTGGATATCGCTTCCTCGCCGACGGATATGCTGCCCCGGCTGGGCAACGGGCAAGGTGACTTGCCCTTCTCCTGCCTCGGCATCCTCCTGCAAAATGATGGCATCGGCCCCCTCAGGAATTTCCGCGCCCGTGAAAATCCTTGCCGCCGTGCCGTCTTCCAGCGGTAACGGTGCTTGACCCGCTGGGACGCGCTGGCTGACCGTCAGCGTGCCTGGCACATCCTGACTCGCCACGGCATAGCCATCCATAGCGCTGTTATCCGCAGGTGGCACCGAGAGGGTGGCGCTGATGGTTTCAGCGCAGTAACGACTGGGTAACGCCTCGAGGGCAACCAGCTCCCAGTCGGGTTTAACGTCTACGGTGGCGAGGATGCGCTCCAGCGCCTCGGACAAGGGGGTCAGCGCCATGACTCAGTGGCCCCGCAGTAACCCGACAAAATTGCAGGGTTTGTGTTCGCTGTCGAGCTGATCACGCAACACGCCCTCCCAAGCGGTGCGACAGGCGCCAGTGGACCCGGGCATACAGAAAATCACCGTCCCGTTCGCCAGGCCGGCTAGTGCGCGAGATTGCACCGTCGAAGAGCCGATTTCGGTGTGGCTGAGCGCGCGGAACACCTCGCCAAAACCGTCAATGGTCTTGTCGAAAAGCGGCGCCAAGGCTTCCGGCGTGGAGTCCCGGCCCGAGAACCCGGTGCCACCCGTGGTCAGGATCACCTCGACATCCGGGTCCGCGATCCACTGAGAAACAATGGCACGGAGCTGATAGACGTCGTCAATCACAATTTGGCGATCCGCGATCTCATGACCTGCGTCTCGCAGCGCCTCCTCGAGAAACGCCCCTGACGTATCCGTCTCCTGTGTGCGGGTATCGCTCACAGTCAAAACCGTCACTTTCAGCGCTGCACTCACCCTCGCACCCTCTCAGGACTCCACGTAGAGCTCAATGTAGCGTCGAACGGCGCGGGGAACAAACTCCCGCCAGCTCAATTGCTGTATACCGAACTGATGGCGGAGCTCCGCACAGTCCAGACTCAAGCTAGTGGGTGCTTCCACGGTCGCCTCGATCAGCTCCATCTGTTCGCGGGCTTCCGTGAACGGCTGATATTGGGAGGCATTGGCCAGCACGGTCTCCATAAACGAATACAGATTGACCTCGCCGATGCCGCTGTAGTGATACAAACCCGACCGCGGTGCTCCCGCCCCCATCTGATCGATAATGCCGTGCATCACCCGCGCCACCTCAGCAACATGCACCGGACTACCTCTCACCTGTTCACTAACCTTGATACGATCACCGCGAGCCAGGGCATCGAGTGCCCGCGCCAGGGGATTGGGGCGGCGGCCGCCAAACATAAGCCCAAGACGCAGGATGAAGACCTCGTCCAGCGTCGCTTTCAGAAGCTCTTCGACCTCAATCAGGGTTTTGCCCACCGGATCCATGGCGTCGGGCTGGTCACTCTCCCGATAAGGCCGGGTCAGCGTGCCGGAGAACACCCGTGCACTGGACAGATACAGGTAGCTCACACCGTCTTTCGCCGCCAACTCCGCCAACCAGCGGGTGCGCTCAATATCGGGCTGGCCAACAGGGTCGACGCCGTCAATCTGAGTCACCAGCCTTGCGTCGAGGATCAGATCAATGGGGTCGCGGCGAATCAGTTTCTTGACCTGCCTTTCGCGACGCCAGCGCGTGGTGTCCATGTCGACGCCCACAATCTCGTGGCGCATCAGAGGCGTGGCAAAAGAACGCAGGGCATAGCCCAACGGAGAGTCGAGGCCCAGAACCAGAATACGCATGGTCAGTCAGGGCGTTGGGGGCGCCGGTTGCACTGCGAGCGCCCGTTAGAAGGGAATGTCGTCTTCCGGGAAATCAATGGGCGCGGGGTCTGCCGCGGCGGCAGCCGGCGCACTTGCCGCAGGTGCACTTTGGTAGCCACCCCCGTCAGACGCCATGTTGCGACTGTCGAGCATTTGCATCTCTTGTGCAACAATCTCGGTCGTGTAGCGATCCTGCCCGGACTGGTCCTGCCACTTGCGGGTGCGAAGAGAGCCCTCTACGTAGACCTTGGAGCCTTTGCGTAGATACTCTGCGGCGATTTCCGACAGCCGGTTAAAGAATACAATGCGATGCCATTCGGTGCGCTCCTGCTGCTCGCCGGTATTCTTGTCGCGCCAGCTTTCCGAGGTGGCGAGACTGATATTGGTCACACCACCACCGGACGGCAGTACCCGGTGCTCCGGGTCATTGCCGAGATTCCCAACCAGAATAACTTTATTGATGCCGCGCGAGGCCATACGGTGCTCCCTTACTGTTCCCCGGAGCGCGCGTTGCGATGCTCGAGGGTCTGTGTGACTGACCTTGGGACTATAGCAATGCTGCCCTGCCGGGGGTACATCATTCTCCGACATTTGCGCCCTTAAACTGCCGCCACTGGTGCCCTACCAAAGCGCCACAGGCCCAGCAGCCAGATCGCTGTGAGCCCCAGCAACACCGCAACCAGACCGAGCGTCCCGCCCAGCTGCAGTGCGCTGCCTCCGAGCACGCCGCCCGTGAACACACCCAAAAACTGGGCACTGGAGAAAATACCCATGGCGGTACCCCGCAGAGACAAGGGGGCAAACATGGATACCAGCGCGGGGAGAATCGTCTCAAGGGCCGTGAAGCCTGCAAAGAACAGCACCAGGCCCACACCGAGCAGCGTCAATGAGACCGCCCCCAATGCCACAATCAGGCCGAGTACAGTCAGCACCACCGTCAGGGCCATTAATGGGCGAGGGTCATCGACCTCGCGGCGCCGGCGCACCAGTATTGCCACGCCAGGTATGGCGCCACACAAGGTCGCCAGATACATCCACGCGTGATACTCAGTCGCCAGCCCCACCTGCTCCGCCATCACCGACGGAATCGCCGTGAAAGCCGCCATTAAAAGAAGGTGCAGACAAAAAATGCTGCCGTATAGAACCCCCAGTCCGCGACCCCACAGGGCCTCACCCAGTCGTTCTCGATCCGCGATATGGGCACTGCCGCCGTCACTGAACTGGGGTGTTGCTGGCAGCCAAAAAAGCACCACCACCAGCCCCAAGCCACCCATCACTGCGGTTACCTCGAAAACCCGTGGCAACCCTCCCCAGGCCGCGAGCACGGGGCCCAGCACGAGTGCCAGCGCAAAGGAAACGCCGATGCTGGCGCCAATGATGGCGGAAGCCTTAGTGCGCTGTTCAACGCGGGTGTAGTCAGCGGCGAGGGCCATGGTGGCCGAGGCAATAGCTCCGGAACCCTGAAGCAAACGGCCTACTGCCAGTCCCGTGAGCGTATCTGCGGCAGCGGCCACCGCGCTGCCGACCACCAGCAGGCTCAGACCGCCAACAATCACCGGCTTCCGGCCAATTTGATCCGACAACCAGCCCAACGGGACTTGCAGGGCAGCCTGGGTCAGGCCGTAGGCGCCGAGAGCCAGACCGATGCTGACCGGTGTGGCGCCCGCCAGCTCCTGAGCGTAAACCGCGAACAGGGGCAGCACCATGAACAGGCCCAGCATCCGCAGGCAGTAGAGGCTGGCCAAACCCAGCACAGCGCGGCGTTCTAGAGCGGAAAAGGGTTCTTTGGCTAACACGAGATCCGTCGCCTGAGCAGTACTTCAGTGTATCACGCGGTCAAAAAGCGGACGGGGTGCGTCCGCGGTGGCCGGATACTCGTATACTGTGAGATTAGCTTTTTTTCACAGGCTTATAGCATGGACACCATCGAGGTGCGCGGCGCCCGCACCCACAACCTGAAAAATATCGACCTCGATATTCCGCGAGACAAATTGGTCGTGATCACCGGGCTCTCGGGGTCAGGCAAGTCGTCTCTGGCCTTCGATACGCTGTATGCCGAGGGGCAACGTCGCTATGTGGAGTCGCTGTCGACCTATGCGAGGCAGTTTCTGTCGATGATGGAAAAACCCGACATCGACCATATCGAAGGTCTGTCGCCCGCCATCTCGATCGAGCAGAAATCGACCTCCCACAACCCGCGCTCCACGGTCGGCACCATCACCGAAATCTATGACTACCTGCGCCTGCTGTTTGCTCGGGTCGGGGATCCACGCTGCCCAACCCACGGCGTCACACTGAAGGCACAAACTGTGACGCAGATGGTGGATGCGGTGCTCGCGCTGCGCGAAGGCAGCAAGCTCATGCTGCTAGCGCCCGTGGTGCGCGACAGAAAAGGCGAGCATTTGCACGTGTTTGAGCAAATGCGGGCTGCCGGTTTTATCCGCGTGCGGGTCGACGGCATTGTGGTAGACCTCGACGACGTCCCGACACTCGACAAGAAGAAAAAACACCGTATCGATGTGGTGGTGGACCGCTTCAAAGTACGCGATGACCTCAAGCTGCGGCTGGCGGAGTCTTTCGAAACGGCATTGGAGCTGACCGATGGCGTGGCGGCCATCGCCCCCATGGAGGGCGACGGAGAGGAGACACTGTTCTCGGCCCGCTATGCCTGTCCCAGCTGCGGCCATTCCATCGACGAGCTAGAACCGAGACTATTTTCCTTCAACAATCCCGCGGGGGCCTGCAGCAGTTGTGACGGGCTAGGTGTGACCCAGTTCTTCGACGAGAGCCGCGTGGTCCTGCATCCTGAAGCCAGCCTGGCCGAAGGCGCGATTCGCGGCTGGGATCGCCGCAACGTGTACTACTTCCACTTACTGCGATCGCTGTCGAAGCACTATGGCTTTGACATGGATAAGCCCTTCGACAAAATGTCACAAAAGCACCGCGACATTATTTTGTATGGCAGCGATGGCGAAGAGATCGAGTTCTCTTATGTGAACGACCGCGGCACCGTCTTCAAGCGCCGTCACGTTTTTGAGGGCGTCATCCCCAACATGGATCGCCGCTACCGGGAGACCGAGTCCTCCTCAGTGAGGGATGAGCTCGCCAAATATGTTTCAACGGCGGCGTGCAAAACCTGTGAAGGCACTCGGCTCTGTGAGGATGCCCGCAGCGTGTTCGTCGATGGCCGCACGCTGCCCAGCATCACTTCGATGCCTGTCGGTGACGCTGAAGCTTACTTCAATGCATTGGAACTCACCGGTCGTCAGGGCGAGATCGCTGACAAGATTCTAAAAGAGCTCCGCGCGCGCTATCGCTTTCTGGTCGACGTCGGCCTGAATTACCTCACCCTCAACCGCAGTGCAGAGACTTTGTCGGGCGGAGAGGCTCAGCGCATTCGTTTGGCCAGCCAGATCGGCGCTGGCCTCGTTGGTGTGATGTATATCCTCGATGAACCCTCCATCGGGCTACACCAGCGCGACAATGAGCGCCTGCTGAGAACGCTGATTCATCTGCGAGATCTGGGTAACACCGTGTTGGTGGTGGAGCACGACGAGGACGCGATCCGTAACGCGGACCACATTATCGATATTGGACCCGGCGCCGGCGTGCACGGTGGAGAGGTCGTAGTTTCCGGCACGATGCAGGACGTGATCGACAGTTCGCAGTCACTGACCGGGGCCTACCTGTCCGGTGAGCGTTCGATTGCGGTCCCGGTAAAGCGACACGCGGCCAAGCCCAAACACAACATTCGCATCAGTGGGGCGCGAGGCAACAACCTGCAAGACGTCACGCTGCAGCTGCCACTCGGGCTCCTTACCTGCGTGACCGGCGTCTCGGGCTCGGGTAAATCCACACTGATTAACGGCACGCTCTACCCGCTGGCCGCCACCGCACTGAACGGTGCGACTACATTAAAGGCCGCCGCCCACGACGGCATCGAAGGACTAGAGCAGCTCGACAAATGCATCGACATCGACCAGAGCCCGATCGGTCGCACGCCGCGCTCCAATCCCGCCACCTATACCGGCATCTTCACGCCGATACGCGAGCTGTTCGCGGGCACCCAAGAAGCGCGCTCAAGGGGATACAAACCCGGGCGTTTCAGCTTTAACGTTCGCGGCGGGCGCTGCGAGGCCTGCCAGGGCGACGGGGTCACAAAAGTCGAGATGCATTTTCTCCCCGATATCTACGTGCCCTGCGATGTGTGCAAGGGCAAGCGCTACAACCGGGAAACGCTGGAGATCAAATTCAAGGATCTCAACATCTCCGAGGTACTAAATCTGACGGTAGAAGACGCGCTGCCTTTCTTTGAAGCCGTGCCGGCTATCCACCGCAAACTGCAGACTCTGATGGACGTTGGGCTGTCCTATATCCGCCTCGGCCAGGCGGCGACCACGCTGTCTGGGGGCGAAGCGCAGCGGGTCAAACTATCGCGTGAACTCTCCAAGCGCGACACGGGTAACACGCTATACATTCTTGACGAGCCCACAACTGGCCTGCACTTTGAGGATATCCGCCAGCTATTGGAAGTACTCCACAGGCTGAGAGATGGCGGCAATACGGTGGTGATCATCGAGCACAATCTGGATGTCATCAAAACAGCTGACTGGCTCATTGATCTGGGGCCCGAGGGAGGTTCCGGCGGTGGACAAATCATTGCCACGGGCACGCCTGAAGAGGTGGCAGCGACCAAGGCCTCTCATACCGGCCGTTTTCTGGCGCCTTTGCTCCCTTCGCCGAAGAAAGCTGCAACAAAGAAGTCCAGCCCCTCCAAGACGCGATCCAAGGCGGCCTGAGGGAAGACCTGAACGCCACTTTTCACCGGGGCTTATGCCAGGCGTTCAACAGATCGCGCTTCAAAAGGCTTTGCTTCGCTAAGCGATCACTATTAACGGCCGGCATTGAATGTAACCGCTCCAAATAGCGACCCCAAAAAAAGCCCCCGCGGGTATGTCGGCGAGGGCCCGTTGAACAGGACAACTCAGTCCCCGGTGGACTCTTCTACCACTTCGTCGTCTTCGATTTCGGGCGGAGGTCGGTCCACCAGCTCCACAAACGCCATCGGCGCCTTGTCACCGGCACGGAAACCACACTTGAGGATCCGAATGTAGCCGCCTGGTCGCTCCTGGTAACGGGGACCCAGTTCCTCAAACAACTTGCCCACCGCGGCTTTGGAGCGCGTGCGGTCAAAGGCCAGACGCCGATTGGCAACACTGTCCTCTTTGGCCAGCGTGATCAACGGCTCGGCATAGCTGCGCAGCTCTTTTGCCTTCGGCAGGGTCGTCTTGATCAGCTCGTGCTCGACCAGAGACACCGTCATGTTGCGAAACATGGCTTTCCGGTGCGAGCTGTTCCGATTCAGTTGTCGTCCGCTATGGCGATGACGCATGACTCTATTCCTTCCAAATGAAGCCCGGTCTCACCGGGCGTTATTCCTTATCAGACGCTGAGCAGACGCTCGTCGTTCTTAAGACTGGCCGGCGGCCACGCTTCGAGGCGCATGCCCAATGACAGGCCACGTGAGGCGAGCACGTCTTTGATTTCGGTCAGCGACTTCTTGCCCAGATTCGGGGTCTTGAGCAGCTCGACCTCGGTGCGCTGCACCAGATCGCCGATGTAGTAAATGTTCTCCGCCTTCAGGCAGTTGGCCGAGCGAACAGTCAGCTCCAAGTCGTCGACCGGTCGCAGCAGGATCGGATCGACTTCCTCGGCGGCCTCCGTTGCTGCCGCCTGCGCTTCGCCCTCGAGGTCCACAAACACTGCCAGCTGCTGCTGCAGGATGGTGGCCGCGCGACGGATGGCTTCTTCGGGGTCCAGCGTGCCGTTGGTCTCCAGATCGATAATCAGTTTGTCGAGGTCAGTGCGCTGCTCGACCCGTGCCGAATCCACCACATAACTCACGCGACGAATCGGAGAGAACGACGCATCCAGCGGCAAACGGCCAATGGATCGAGTTTCCTCTTCCGGGTTTTCACGTGCGTCTGCCGGTGAGTAACCGCGACCGCGCTGAACCAGCAGTCGAATCGACAACGGTGTCTTGCCTGTCACCGTGCAGATCACATGATCGGGATTGGAGATCTCCACGTCGTGATCGACCTGAATGTCGGCAGCAGTAACCGTGCAGGGGCCCTGTGCGGATAGCGTCACCTGCGCGGAGTCCTTGCCATTTAAAGACAGCGCGACACCCTTCAGGTTCAACAGGATTTCGATCACATCCTCCTGAACACCTTCAATCGCCGAGTATTCGTGCTCAACACCGTCGATTTCGACTTCGGTGATGGCACAACCGGGCATGGAAGACAGCAGGATGCGGCGCAGGGCATTGCCCAGCGTGTGGCCAAAGCCTCGCTCGAGCGGCTCGAGCGTGACGGTGGCACGAGTGTTGGAAGCCTCATCAACTTTGATGACGCGGGGTGTCAAAAACTCAGTGACAGAACTTTGCATAGAACACCTTCGATGATTTCAGGGATTGCGTAACCGGGTTGAATTCGAAGCCTTACTTCGAATACAGCTCCACAATCAGGTTTTCGTTAATTTCGCCTGGCAGATCCTGTCGCTCCGGACGAGACTTGAACGTCCCTTCCAGCTTGCTGGCATCTACCTCTACCCAAATGGGCTCCCCACGCTGCTCGGCAATTGCCAGAGCAGACTGCACCCGAAGTTGCTTTTTGGCCTTTTCTCGCACAGAGACCACATCTCCTGGCTGCACCTGGTAGGACGGGATATTCACAACCTGACCATTCACCAGAATGCCCTTGTGAGAAACCAGCTGGCGCGCCTCTGACCGCGTGGAGCCAAAGCCCATGCGATAAACAACATTGTCGAGGCGGCTCTCTAGAAGCTGCAGCAGGTTTTCACCCGTCGCGCCTTTCAGGCGTGCGGCTTCCTTGTAGTAATTGCGGAACTGCTTTTCCAGCACTCCGTAGATGCGACGCACCTTCTGCTTCTCACGCAGCTGCACGCCGTAGTCAGACAGTCTCCCGCGGCGCGCGCCGTGCTGCCCGGGCGGTGTCTCTGATTTGCACTTCTTATCGAACGCAGCTACGCCGCTCTTGAGCTGCAGATCCGTACCCTCCCGTCGGGAGAGCTTGCACTTCGGTCCAATATATCGAGCCATTTGCAAAGTCCTCTCAGGCGCGCATCACACGCGACGCTTTTTGGGTGGGCGACAACCGTTATGCGGAATCGGTGTCACGTCGGTAATGTTCGTAATCTTGTAGCCGCAACCGTTCAGTGCTCGCACTGCTGATTCACGGCCAGGCCCGGGTCCTTTCACCTCAACGTCAAGATTCCGCAAGCCGTACTCCTTGGCCGCCTCACCTGCGCGCTCTGCCGCGACCTGCGCAGCAAACGGCGTGGACTTACGTGAGCCACGGAAGCCGGAGCCTCCCGCAGTGGCCCAGCTCAGGGTATTACCCTGCCGGTCGGTAATCGTGATGATGGTGTTGTTAAAAGACGCGTGAATGTGCGCCACACCATCGACCA
>CAJXDE010000049.1 GCA_913052635.1 uncultured Halieaceae bacterium | reverse complement strand
CTCGTCCTCTATGAGTTAAGTCTGCACTGCGACCCCTCCGGGAGAGGACATATCGTGCTCAAGCGCGCTTATCGTCTCCCACCGAACCTCCGTCACGCCATCATAGGGCGCCTGCAGGCCGCGACTGGTAATCATAATCTCGTTAAGCTCGGGCAGTATGGTGTGGCTCTGCACGCATCGGCTCGCACCGATGGCCTCCGCAACAGACTTTACCAATGGTCCATGTTCCTCCAGCCAATAGCGATAGAAGCTGTCGGGGTCGATGTCGTCGCGTTTTCTGAGGCAGTAAACGAGTTTAATCATAGATTTGGTGGGCGTTGTAGGCAGTGGCGTAGGGAGTATTTGATGGCCTCCCCGCCAGGACTCGAACCTGGAATCACCGCTTAGGAGGCGGTAGTTATATCCTGTTTAACTACAGGGAGCTCACGCCATCTTATCTTAAAGTGCTTCTGGCGCTAAGCGACGCAACCCCTAGTCGGCAGACGAGGTAGTGCCGGCCTCCAGCAGGTATTCGGTCACCTCGCTCTCAGTGCCTCTGAACACGGGTGGTCTGGCCCGATTATTCATCTGGTACTCATACATTGGGTCGTAGTAACCGGTTAGCAGCTCTTTGATCCACGCTTTGTGTCCCTCGGGATTGCCGCGCTCGTGCGCCACCAGCGCATGCTGCATTATGGCTTTGAGTTCCACATAACGCTGCCCGCCCAGTCGCTTTTGAATGCGTTCAAGGGAGTTGAGTAAGCCCGTCGCAAAATGATCAAAGCGACGGGTGGCATTCTCGCTCTTCAGATCCTCAAGGTTCTGAAGGATGTAGTTCTCATAGGAGTGCTCGACACGGGCATCAACGCTGGCATCCAGTTGTATCCAATTTGCATCTTGGCGGGCTGCTTGGAGTGATAGGGGCAGGGCACAGCGGCCGATCAGGCGGCCTTCGTCTTCCAAAATTAGTGTCTGATATCCGGCGTGTTGGTGTTTTAGCAGCTGCACACCAAGCGCCAATTCAAAACTGATTTGGGTAGGCTGCTCAGTCACCCGACGACCAAAGGCTGAACCGCGATGATTGGCTAGGCCTTCGAGATCGACGCTCCCCGGTATGGGTTCTCCTCCATTACCCTCGTTGAGTATGCGTGTTTTAGCGGCGCCAGTGGGGCCCCCGAGTAACAGTAGCGGAGCCTGCTTGATGAGTTGATCCGTGGACTCAATCAACCAGCGCCGCATTTCCTTATAGCCACCCTTGATTCGCGGGTAGTGTACGCCCGCATCCCTGAGCCATCTCTGCGCAATCTCTGATCGCATGCCCCCGCGGAAGCAAAAGAGCGCGCCATCGGGATGCTGTGAAGCGAATGCTTGCCATGCCTCGACACGCTTCGCTTTGCGGTTCCCGGAGACCAGTTCCTGTCCGAGCCGCTCCGCTGCGTCCTGACCGTGTTCTTCGTAGCAGATGCCGACGGCCTCTCTCTCGTCGTCGGTCATCAGGGGGAGATTGATAGCGGTTGGCAGGCTGCCTTTGGCGAATTCCACTGGCGATCGCGTGTCGATGAGGGGCGTGTCATCTCGCAGCAGGAATTCGAGGTTGTCTAGATCGATCATCTGGCCTGCAGGTGGATCGCGGATTCGCCGTTCTCATCCGGTATGAATGAGCCCACTATAGTGCTGGGGAGCTCCTGCTCAGTGAGTAGCCGCTGCACGTCTTCGACAGCGCTTGGCGATACGGCAATCAACAGGCCTCCACTGGTCTGAGGATCACACAATACGGCTAATTCGCGGGAAGCGAGAGTAGGGAGACCATCCCTTAGAGCGTCAAAGTTTCGCTGCGTGCCACCGGGCACGCAACCTTGAGTGATATAGTCACCCAGCCCGGGCAGCTCGGGTATGGCGGCCGGATCTATGATGGCAGAGAGACTTCCCCCTCGGCACATTTCAATAAGGTGCCCCGCGAATCCAAAGCCGGTGACATCAGTCAGCGCATTCACACCGTCAAGCTTCGCCAGCAGCGCGCCGACCTGATTGGGCTGACACATCAGTGTAGTCGCGAGGCCTTGATGCGCCGCCTGTAACTTGCCCTGTTTTTCTGCAGTGGTGTGAATGCCGATCCCGAGCGGTTTGGTCAAAATCAATAAGTCATCTGGGCAGGCGTCACTATTTTGCTTCAGATGCGCTCGTTCCACAGTACCGGTAACGGCGAGACCAAAAATAGGCTCGGGGGCATCGATGCTGTGCCCGCCAGCAAGCGGGAACCCCAGCTGCGCGCAGACGTCTCGACCGCCTTGCACAACCCGATTCGCGATCTCGGGTGCCAATTTATCGATTGGCCATCCTAGAATCGCAACTGCCAGTTGAGGGGTGCCGCCCATCGCGTAGATGTCCGATATAGCATTGGTGGCGGCGATGCGACCAAAGTCATAGGGATCGTCGACGATTGGCATGAAAAAGTCGGTCGTTGAGAGCACTGCTCGATCATCATCGAGCACGACCGCCGCGGCATCGTCTCTCGATTGGTGGCCTACCAGTAGTGAAGGAAACGTGGCGTTAGAGGCTCCGCTATCGGTCTCTGCCAGAATGCGCGACAGCACGTCGGGTGCGATCTTGCAGCCGCATCCCGCGCCATGGCTGTATTGGGTAAGGCTTATGCCCTCTGAGTTCATGCTGTTAGTCAATGAATCGAGCTCCGCTAGATGCTAACCGTTTATGATTGAAAAGGAGAGCATTCCATACCATTCTTGCGCCCGTGAAATCGTTACCCTTATTGCCGCTGTGTGGCGCTGTCCCAGCCCGTATCTTGCTTGGTCTCTGTTGTGCGCTGCTGTCAGTCGGCATTTCAACGGTGTCGTTGGCGGAAATAGACTGGCTGCCAACTCCGGAGCAATGGGCCGACGAGCGCGCGCTATATCAAAGAGCGGCGGCAGAGCTCGATTCCGGTGCCGGGGACCGCTATCAGGGGATGCGCGATGCATTGACAGATTACCCGCTCGAGGTTGATCTCGATTTTTCAGTCAAGCTCGGCCAGCTTCACGACATGACCGTCGAGGAAGCCAGTTTGTTCATGGCATCGGCAAAGGGTACGCCGCTGGCTAGCCGTTTTCTGGTGGCATACCTCCGGCACAAGGGCCAAGACAGACGCTGGCAATCCTTCCTGGGCGTGCTGGACGCCGCACCGGCAATGCCCGAATTGCAGTGTTATTACTATCGGGCAAAGCTAGCCACCGGTAATCGTGAAGTCGCTTTTCAAGGTGCTGAGCGGCTATGGGATGTTGGGTTTTCCCAGGATGATGCCTGTGACCCCTTGTTCGATCGCTGGATCACATCGCGAGGTCTCAGTGACAATGTTATCTGGTCACGGGCGCTCAAAGCATTTGACGCCAAAAACGGGCACCTGATTCGTTATGTCAAGCGCTTTGCCAGTGTGCCGCTGCAGCGGGATCTGGATAAGCTGGCGGCGGTGTACCGACGACCTTCAAGGGTAGAGGGCGACCACCATCATGGCAGTGCCCGTCACGCAGATATCCTTGTTTCCGGCGTAGTGCGCCTAGCCCAGCTGAGTCCTGCGCGGGCGTACCAAACTTTTCGTAGCCTGCAAGAGGATGCAGCATTCACCGAGTTGCACGTGCGGACAGTAACGACAGCCATCGTTCGCCACAGTTTGTTCGCAGAGCGCTCACCGGCGCCTCCCGAGTGGGTCGATGCGCAGGTCGCAGCACTGCGAGACGACAATCTGACGCTCATCTGGCTCAGAAAGGCGATTGGTAACGGTGAGTGGCAGGCGGTGCTTGACGGCGTCGAGTGGCTATCGTCCGGCCTTCGAGGCCAGGATCGCTGGCGCTATTGGTCGGCACGCAGTCTTGATGGGCTCGGGGAAAGAGGCACGGAGATGCTCTGGGAGAGTCTGGCGACTGCGAGGAGCTTTCACGGATTTATGGCCGCGGATCGCCTCTCGCTTGACTATCAACTGAATGCGGCCATGCCCGCCACGCCGTTGCCCGCCTTCAGCGCACCGGTTCGTCTGGGGGTAGGACGTGCGCAGGAGCTGATGGTATTAGGTGATTGGCCCGAGGCCAAAGAGCAATGGCGTCATACTCTTAATCAGATGCGGCAAGCGGAGAGGGCGAGTCTTGGAGAAGTCGCGCTAGAGAGAGGATGGCCGGATTTGGCCACAGACGCCGCCAATGCAGGTGCATCTTGGGATCGGCTTGATCTGCGTTTTCCCCACAGTTACTGGCAAATCTTCCAGTCAGTGGCTGAGGAGCTGCAAGTCGATCCTTATGAGCTTTTGTCTTTGGCGCGACGGGAGAGCGGGCTCTATCCGAGGGCGCGCTCGAAAGTGGGTGCGAGAGGCTTAATGCAGCTAATGCCGGCCACTGCGCGCAGCGTCGCCAAGGCGCGTAAAGAAGTCTATGGCGGTGCCGGCTCGCTCTATGACCCCTCGACCAACATCGCGCTTGGCGCAACCTACTACGTGAATTTGCTGTCACGCTTTGAAGGTAATCGGGTCAAGGCGCTCGCGGCCTACAATGCGGGTCCGAGCCGGGTGGTGCGTTGGACGCAGAAAGAGATGGCGGTTGATCAGTGGGTCGACTCGATACCCTTCGGCGAGACACGTGAGTATGTTCAGGCCGTCTTGGCGTATCTGGTGATTTACCGGGCGAGGGCAGAGCGGCCGGCGAGCCTATTGACCGCGTCTGAGCGGGAGACGCTCTATTGATGGGTCATGAGGTCATTTTTTTAACCTCGCGTGTTGGGCCCGGGTGCGTTGACAACAATCGGGTCAGGAGAGACTTATGAAGACGATGCAAATGCAATCCTGTGTTCACGAGAATGCAACAGTGGAGTGCACCCTAATTGAGATCGAGCTGCCCGAACCGGGTCCTGATTACGTGATGGTTGAAATTGAGGCGGCACCCATTAATCCATCGGATCTCGGTTTGATGTTCGGTGCAGCGGACCTGAGTACCGTGCGCGCGGTGGAGCGGGATGGGCAGCCCTCAGTGTTGCTGGATGTGCCCGATGCCGCAATGCGCGCGATGGCGCCAAGAATCGGGCACTGGATGGCTGTGGGTAATGAAGGCAGTGGTCGCGTTATTGCCGCGGGGGAAAGTGACGCCGCGCAGGCGCTCATGGGGCAACGCGTTGGCATGTTCGGTGGCGAGATGTACGCTGGACATCGCTGTTTGCCCGCATCCCAGTGTATGGCCTTCCCTGAAAAGATCTCTTCGGAGCAAGCGGCCTCGTGCTTCGTCAACCCGATGACCGCTTTGGGGTTCATGGAGACGCGCTTGATGGAAGGTCAGCAGGCTATCGTGCACACCGCTGCAGCGTCGAATCTGGGGCAAATGTTGCTGCGATTGTGTCAGGCCGATGACGTACCCTTGGTCAACATTGTGCGCTCCGAAGAGCAGGTCGCATTACTAAAATCCAAGGGAGCGGAGTGGGCACTGAACAGTCAAGCGGAATCGTTTATGAAGGATTTGATCGCCGCGCTGGTGGCGACCAGGGCTACACTTGCCTTCGACGCCATCGGCGGAGGTAGGGGCGTTAATCGCATCCTTACCGCGATGGAAATTGCCGCGGCACAGACCGGGCCCTGGTCAAGATATGGTTCTGAGGAGCCCAAGCAGGCTTATATCTATGGTCAATTAGATCTGGGAGCGACTGAGCTGACCCGCGGCTATGGGTGGGTGTGGTCTGTGAGCGGATGGCTGTTGACGCCGTTTATGAAGCGGGCGGGATCAAAGGTTGTGGCTAGGATGCAGCAGCGCGTGCTCGATGAGATTGATACCACTTTTGCGAGTCATTACTCGTCACGACTGAGTCTGGCAGAGGCGATAACCGTGGAAGCGGTAAAAGACTACGGTGCGCGCAAGACGGGGCAGAAAACCCTGCTGAGAATAGCCGATTCATCCTCCTGAGAGTTTGACCTGATAGCCCATCTTCACTAGGTGTTCCTGACAGACGGCGCGCTGCTCCCCCTGAATTTCTATGGTGTCGCCTTTGACCGCACCGCCCACGCCGCACCGTTTCTTGAGCTGTTTGCAGAGGGTTTTGAGGGTGTCGGGATGCTCGGGAATCCCGGCGATGACTGTAACGGCCTTGCCTCCCCGGCCTTTGGTTTCTCGCCTGATGCGCACAACGCCATCGCCGGCTGCAAGGGGTCTGGCAGTGCCGCAGACGCATTTGACTAGTTGGCGCTGGCATTGGGGGCATAAACGGCCACCGTCGGTGCTGTAAACAGGTCGACTGTCGCGAGTTCCGGCCAAAAGGATCTCCTTAACGGCGTGATTACTGAGTGGCGGCGTCCCTTGAGACGCTGCACGCGTTTTATACTAGCACCCGTAGGTGCTTTGCTTGAGGGGTAAGTCAATGGGAGACATAGCTGCGCTGGAGGCCCAGATCGCGTTCGCAGAGGACGCTGTGCAAACGCTGGATGACGCTTTGGCTGCGCAACAGCAACAAATACTGCGTTTGGAGCGCCAGATCGACCGGCTGCAGCAGCAGCTTAAGGACCAGAGCGCCCGCATTGACGAGGTGGCGGCAGACACCAATGAACCACCCCCTCCACATTACTGAGCAGCGACAGAATATTATGAGAATAATTCTATGAATTGGCGCGTAACCACACTAATTATATTGGCTTTAGTGGGCAGCTTCGCTGTACTGTTCGCGATCGTCACGCGTCCCATCGTGGCGCCGCAACACGAAATCTACGTTAACGGCACGATCCTGACCATGAATCCGGAGAACCACATCGCTGAAGCCGTGAGCGTGCGCGACGGGGTGATAGACGCCGTAGGTGGCTCGGAAACCATGCTGGCCACGGCCACTGATGACACGCAAGTGGTTGATTTGCGCGGCAGGACGCTCATGCCCGGCTTTGTTGACGCTCACGGGCATTTTCCTGGCTCGGGGCAGACCGTGTTCTCAGTCGACCTTAACAGTCCGCCCATTGGGGACGTCACCAATATCGAACAGGTGGTGGCGCGGCTCAGTGATTTTGCATTGAAGCGCGCAGACGGCTGGGTTGTCGGCCATGGCTATGACGACACCCTGTTGCGGGATAAGCGCCACCCCACCCGCGATGACCTGGACCGGGTCAGCCGAGACAGGCCCGTTGCGGTAGTGCATGTGTCAGGCCATCTTGCGGTGGCCAACAGTGCCGCGCTGGAGGTATTGGGCATCGATGAGTCAACGCCGGATCCTGAGGGCGGCGTCATCGTGCGTGACCCCGCTTCGGCTGACGGACGGCGGCCGAATGGCGTGTTGGAAGAGACCGCCGCCCGCGCCGTGTGGGACCACACACTCGATCTCGGAGTGATGGATGGTCTAAGGATGACGAGTCAGGCGGCAAGGGAATATCTGGCGGTCGGTGTGACGACGGCCTCGGCAGGTGGCATGCCCTCGGCGGTCGCCGAGCTTCTGGGATTTTTGAGCGGCTTGAATCAGTTCTCCCAGCGCGTTGCCCTGTTTCCGCTGTTTGAGGAGGTGGGCGAGAGCCTGCTCAGCGGAGAGCGCTCGCTCGCCGATTTCGCCGCAGCAAGGGTTTCCGTACCGCGGGTGAAGATCATCGCCGATGGCAGTATTCAGGGTTATACCGGTTATCTCACAGAGCCTTACTATGTGCCATATAAGGGTGACTCCAGATACAGGGGCTATCCTTCGGTGCCGCGTGACGAGCTGTTCCGTCAGGTGAAAGCCCTTTACGAACGGCGCATTCCGGTTGCTATTCATTGCAATGGCGATGCCTCAATAGAAGATGGTCTTGATGCGATCGAGACGGCAATGGCTGCCCATCCCTGGCCAGAGGCCCGGCCATTGATTATTCACGCGCAAATGACGCGCAAGGATCAGATTGATCGTATGGCGGAGCTCGGGGTGACGCCCAGCTTTTTTTCCGCCCATACCTACTACTGGGGTGACCGGCACGCCGCCATCTTCATGGGTCGGGAGCGGGCCGCTAACATGAGCCCGGCGCGTTGGGCGCTGGATGCGGGGGTTCGCTTCAGCTCCCATCTGGATACACCGGTGACCCCGATGCTGCCGTTGCAGGCAGTATGGAGTCAGGTGGAAAGAGAGAGTACGGGCGGGGTCGTGATCGGTCCGGCGCAGCGCATCGGGCGCATGCCGGCTCTCCGCGCCGTGACGATTGATGCAGCCTGGCAAGTCTTTATGGATGACGAGATTGGCTCTATTGAGCCCGGTAAGCGTGCTGATCTGGTGGTGCTCTCAGAGAACCCGCTGACGGCTGAGGATATTCGTGGCATCAAAGTCGATCGTACCGTGATTGACGGTGCCACGGTTTACGCCAGGCTATAGCGATTCAGGGGCTGTCGAACCCGAATTGCTTCCGGTCGACTCGAACGAAGATGGCCTCTGCCGTTGCGGTAGTGGTCTCCCGACAGCGCATGGCCGCCTTCACCTCGGTGCGTTTGTCGTCGAGCTCAGTTGCTTCGGCGCTGACCTCAATCACCTGATTAAGCGGCGTGGGTTTCAAGTATCTGACAGAGAGTCCTCCCGTCATGCCAGGGTGGCCTGTACGCACGTGGGTCATGCCCATCAGGTGATCAAGAACACCCGCTACCCAGCCGCCGTGCACGTGACCGGGCGGGCCTTCAAAGGCTTGGCTGAACTTCACCGTCCCCGTTATCCGGTTCGACGCTTCTTGCCAGCGTAATTCCGGCGAGCAGGGGTGGCTTCTACCGCCTACGCTGACGAGCTCGCCCATCACATCGTCAATAGTGCCGCGCTGGCCGCGTTTCGCCATATCGACCAGGCCGGTAACTTGCTGGGCTTCGCTCAGTCCCGCCGTGAGGCTCTCAATTTTTTCTGTCAGCGCGGCGGCCAGTTCCGGATCGATATCAGTGCTGACCAGTTTTTCGTTAAGTGCCCGTGTTGCACTGGCGAGCCGTTGTCGGGCCTGCCAGTAGGTTGCTTCCTGAGAACCCATGTCATCAGGGTTGTTTGCGGCAGCCATGTCAAATCAGCTCCTGCTCCTGTAGGGTGGACCGCCATGCACGGATGTCACTGATCAGTGCCTGGGGTTGCTCCAAAGATGCGAAGTGGCCGCCTGCCTCATGTTGGTCGTTGAACAGCACCAGTTGCTGGTAGCGTGTCCGTGCTAGGCGCTCGGTACACACAAACAGCTCCTTGGGAAATATCGACAGCCCGATGGGCAGCGCGACAGGGCGATAGTCCCCCTCGGTGAAGCTCTCCCAATAGAGCCTTGCGCTGCTGCCCCCGGTGTTGGTCATCCAGTAATGGGTGACAATGTCCAGCAGCACATTTCTCTCTATCGCGTTCTCCGGATGGCGTATGCCGTCCCGCACACAGTCCGTCCAGGTCGCGTATTTTTCGACGATCCAAGCCATTTGGCCGGCGGGTGAGTCTGCAAGGCTATAGGCTAGTGTTTGTGGGCGTGTGCTTTGCTGTTTGGAGTAGCCCGACTCATGATCCTGATAGTGCATTGCGGCCGCCAGTGTAGGCTGCTCGGCGGGGTCGCTGCCGCTCATGGTGAGCTCATCCGGCACGACCATTGGTAAATTGACGTGACCGGCGAGGCAGTGAGTCTCTGGATGCAATAACACCGCGTGAGTTACCAGTGAGCCCCAGTCACCCCCTTGGGCAATGTAGCGCTCGTAGCCCAGTCGGCGCATCAATTGATCCCAGAGCGCGGCAATGCGGTCTACCCCGACTCCGGCAGACGTAGGCTGATCGGAGAAGCCAAAGCCGGGCAGGCTGGGAATCACCAAATGGAAGGCATCTGCTGCGTCACCGCCGTGTTGTGTGGGGTCGCTGAGTGGCCCGATGATGTCCAGAAACTCGAGCACCGACCCAGGCCAGCCATGGGTAATGAGCAGGGGTTGCGCTTGGGTGTGGGGACTCCGGATGTGGAGGAAGTGGATCTTGATCCCGTCAATTTCAGTGATGAAGTTGTCGTACTGATTCAGCAGCGAAGGGACGCGTTGCCAGTCGTATTCCTCGCGCCAGTAGCCTACCAGTTCCTGGCAATAACTGAGTGGCACGCCTTGCTGCCAATCTTCCACGGTCTCGGCATCCGGGAAGCGCGTTTGCGTCAGTCGCTGAATGGCGTCTTCAATTGCCGCGTCTTCAAATCGGGGTTCAAAATGTTTGATTGCGCTATCCATGTTCTGTCCCATGCGGAGCTGCGTCTGCCTAAAGTCGCCGTCGACACTAACGGCTCAGATGGATGCGCTCAACCCTTGTCGCTCAAATGCAATGTGCTGTAGGTCTCGGTCAGCCAATCAAGGAGCCGAGTTCGCTCCTCGGGTCGCTCTTGTGTGCTGGGCCGCAGGTGCTTGGTCCGTGGCTCACGATCCAGAAAGAGCTTGCCGCTAACTTGGTCGGCCTCGCTGGCTCTGGCCAGCCAGACAATCGTGTCGGCGCCCTCGCAAGGTGAGCGCAGTACGCGTTTTGTCACGCGACGGAACCCGGGGAGTGCGGTTTGCACACCCGGTGTATCGGCCCAGCCCGGGTGCATACTGTTTACCACAATGTTTTGGTCTGCCCATGCCTCAGCCCAGAGTTCAGTGAGCACGGTGAGCGCCCGCTTGGCGCGCGCGTAGGCCACGCTGCCGTTGTATTTGTCAGACGTCATGACCAGTTCATCGCAACGCAGTTTTTGGGTGTACATGCCTCCCGAGACCACGTTAATGATCCGGGCCGGGTGGGCGTGGTCTTTCAGCAGGGGTAGCAGGGATTCGGTGAGCTTCCAGGGCGAGAGTAGGAGTAGAGCCGCGCTGCGCTCAATGCCTTCTTCTGTTTGTGCGTAGTCGTTAAAGAGGGCGCCTGCGTTGTTGATCAGCACATCAATTGATTGGCCCCGTGCATGCAGTCGTTCACACAGCTTTGAGACCTCCGCCAGCAAACTCAAGTCGGCGAGTTCGACATGATCGGCCTCCCTGCCAGTCTCTGCTTTTAATGCTAGTTGCATGTCTGCGGCTTTGGCGGGGTCGCGGATGACCACGGTCAGTGTTGCGCCGGCTTCCAGTAAAGACACCGCGGTCGAAAACCCGAGTCCGGCATTAGCGCCGGTCAGCACAACATGCTTGCCGGTTATATCGGCAGTCATCGGCTGCCAGATTTTCTGCCCTCTGCGGTACCCATAACGGGTGAAACAGGTGAGCGCTGTCGCGAGCTTACGGTCTCTTTTTTGTGTGTCCTGTGAGGCCTCGGGCGGAGGATTGTCGTCCGTCAGCGCTCTGGCAAGGCCTTTTAAGCTCGCTCGGCCCATTTTTCTGAAGCCTGGTTCAAACCGTTTTGCCAGGCGCTGCAAGCCTCTCCGAAAGGTGAACTCTGCGACATAATGAATGCGCGTCAGGTCATCCCCGAGGGATTCAAACGTGATGACATCCTTGACGCTAAACCAGCGCCCGCGACCCTCAAGGGCCAAGCACTGCCAAGGCGTGAATTCCGTTATTTCGTAAGCCAGATCGAGGTGTCCACGTCCCGCTTTGCAGCGCACGGAGAATTGGGTGCCTTCATCAACCGGTCCTGATGTGAGCTTGTGCGCTTCAATCGCCGTAGCATCCCACTCAACGGTGGTTCTGAAGTCGGCGACGTAGCGAAAACAGCTTTTTACTGATCGCGGTACCTCGATGGTTTCTGTCAGGATCATCATGAGTGCCAGCGGGGCAAGAACGTGCTTACAGTACGCGGGCAGCGGACCCCCAGTTCATGTCCGAACGGTAGCGGACTTCTTAATTGGTGTTACTGGATCGGAAGCTACTCTTCTATCCAAACGACCCTCAGTGGCTCTCCAAAATCATCGTAGACGACCTGCCGGCGTCTTTTTGGGGTGCGTCTGCGAACGACCTTGGTCCGGGCGCGTTTTGCGGCCCGTCGTGAATCAAGGGCGGCGATCACATCGGTGAGCGGCGTACGTTCTGCGCGACGGGTTTCAAATAGCGGTGCGGGGGGCGGGGTTTCGCTGCGATCGTAAGCGCTCTCTCCAGCCTGAAATTCCTTCACCTTGCCGCCAGACGACAGAAAAGCCGCCGTTTGCCGTTGCAGGCGTTCGCGCAAATCAGTCTTGGAAGGCGGTTTTTTCATCGGGCAATCTCCAAGTCCGACATTATAAAGAGGGATCCCCACCGCACCAATCTATGGGCTGACCATGCCCCGCGGTTTCTGGTTTAATGCCTCCCGATAGGGTTCGAGGTGCCCCGATTTCATGCAAACATCCCCCCGATTTACCCCCGATATGCTCGAGACCAGGCGACGCCAGAGGATCGACTGATGGGAATCGTGCGTTCATTGCTGGCGTTTCTCTGGATGGCGGTAACGGTTATTCCCTTTGCACTGGCGATTATTTTGATTGCCCCGTTTGTGGGGCCGGACGCGAGATGGTGGTACCTGGCCCGACCCTGGTTAAGCGGTGCGGTGGAAGCGGTCCGATTGGTGGGCGGCATCCACTACGCGGTCGAGGGCGAGCAGGGCCTACCCGCGGCCGAGGACAATCAGCGCATCATTCTCTGTCCCAAACATCAGTCGACCTGGGAAACGTTTTTCTTCGCCAGTCGCATGCCTCATCCCTTGGCGTATGTCTTCAAACGCGAACTACTTTACATCCCGTTCTTTGGCTGGGCGATGGCCTGCCTCAATATGATTCATATTGATCGAAGCGCCAGAGGCGACGCATGGAGCAAGGTCGCCTCGATGGGCGAAATGCTTATGGACCGCGGCAAGTGGGTCATCATGTTCCCTGAGGGCACCCGCTCCGAGCGCGGAGCAAAGGGGGTCTACAAGACCGGTGCCGCCAGACTCGCGCTTGCGACCGGCGCGAGCATTGTGCCGGTTGCGGTCGCGTCAGCGCGATGTTGGCCGCGTAAGAGCTTTACCTTTATACCTGGCACGGTTGCCGTTTCGTTTGGCCCACCGATCACACCGTCTCCGGGCGAGAGTGCCGCCGACTTGATGGAAAAAGTGTCGGGCTGGATAGAAGACGAGATGCGTCGTATTGATCCATACGCCTACCCTGAATCCGAGCGTTCACCGGATCCAATGCAGCAGGAGGCTAGGTTAAGTGCGGTACTTGAGGAGCAGGCTGCTGCTGCGCGAGCCGCCCACGGTGGTCTGCACGATGACAATGCATGAATTGAATCGACCGAAAGATAGGATTCTAGGCGACCGCATTAGAGATGGAGCCGGTGTAGACTGTCAGGACGCAGGGGAGATCTGCAATGGGATTCTATAGCGATACGATAGTGCCGAGGCTCGTCACCTGTGCCTGCGGCACCAAGCCGATCCTGAAGCAGCGCGAGAAAGTGGTGCCACAGGCCCAAGGCAAGGTGTTGGAGATAGGGATGGGGGCGGGGCATAACCTGCCTTATTACGATGCCAAGCGGGTCGACGCAGTGGTGGGCATCGACCCTTGCGCCACCAGCTGGAGTCTGGCTCAAAACAGAGCTTCGCAATTGGGGGTGCCCCTAGAATTCGTGCAAGGTTCGGCAGAGGACATGCCGCTGCCGAGCGAGTCATTCGACACGGTGTTGATGACGTTCAGTCTTTGCACCATCCCCGACGGACATTCGGCGCTGCAGGAAATACGTCGCGTGTTGAAGCCGGAAGGAAGACTAGTGTTTTGCGAGCACGGCGAAGCACCTGATGAATCCGTTGCGCGGTGGCAAGCACGCATCAATCCGATGTGGAGGCGGTTGCTGGGGGGCTGCAATCTGAATCGGCCGATTGTGAATTGGATCAGCAAGGCAGGCTTCGGTATCCAGGCGCTAGATCAGATGTACCTGCCCGGCACGCCGCGTGTTGCGGGATTTAACGTCTGGGGTAGCGCTCAGCGAGAGTGCTGACGGCACTAAAAAACCGATTGGGGGGTGCCGCACTCTGCGTCCTTGGCTTTTGTTTGTTCGGCTGCGCGAGCGAGCCAGCGAAAATGCCGACTTCCCATGATGACAATCCGGTCCCTGATCTGTCGGGGCACTGGGAGGTGGATTACGCCCGCAGCGATAGCGTGCAAACCCAACTCAATGCTTCTTTTCGGGAGGTTCAGCGAGAGCTTCGACGCCGGCAAGAGGCGACGGAGCGGGGTGCGAGTTATCAGGGCCCGCCAATGGGGGATTTGGATACGCTGGTGGCGGTGGCCAAAATGGCTGAGCTGGTTACTGAGCCAGAACTGCTGGAGGTGTATCAGGATGTTCAGCGCCTGCGCATTGAGCGAGAGAACAGTTTTGCCCTGAGTTGCGAGCTGGCGGGACCACAGTCGGTGCCCAGTTTGCTCGGTGCCGAGCAATGCTGGTGGGATGGGCACCAGCTGCACTTCCGCGTTCTACTACCTGATGGTTTGCTGATCAAACACCGGTTCGTGCGATCGGCAGATGGTTTGTCTCTGTCGCAGCGGACAGCGCTGACCGCACCCGGTGCTGCCCGGGATATGGAAGTGATCAGAATCTTCTCCCGCTATGATCCGACGGAGCGAGGGTACCGTTGCACGGAGACGCTCACCCGCGGTCGCGTCTGTACTACTGAGCAGGCCACGGCCTATGAATAATTGGCAAATCTTGCCTCGACTGCTCTTGTTGGTCGGCGTCTATACGTTAGGCGGCTGCGCCGGCGCGCCTAGTGAGATGGCTTCCACTGAGTCGCACAAAGATTTCGCCATGGTTTGGGATACCCCTGAGCCGTTACTCGTCGCAGCGTCTCCGATAGCGCCGGTTCTGGATGTCGCCGTAGAATTATTTGACCCAGGCATATCTGACGAGGATCGATCTCCTATGGCTGCGGTGCGGCGGATGGAGTCGCAGTTATTGGCGGGCGAATTGAGAGAGACGTTGGTCCGCAGCAATCAATGGGGCGTTGTGCGGCTTGTGCCTGCGGCCTCCTCTTTGACGCCGGTGTCGATCCGGGCGGCTATTGTGGTGTCTGACGGACGTGATCTGGTCCTCGATGTGGTCGTCAAAGATGCGATGGGCACGCTTTGGTTTGAATGCACGGTGGCCTATCGTCAGCAGTCTTCGGTGGACGATGGCCTAGAGGACATCTTTAACGCCTTGGCTAACCGTTTGCTCTCAGTGTGGCAGGGCAAGGATCATGATGAGCGATACGCGTTGCTTCAGGGGGCAGACATCGCCT
>CAJXDE010000048.1 GCA_913052635.1 uncultured Halieaceae bacterium | reverse complement strand
TTCGACATTCGGCAGGTGGTTTTCGTCGGGGACAAACACATTGTCCATCACGATTTCCCCGGTAATCGAGGCCCGTAACGCCAATTTGCCCTCGATTTTAGGGGCGCTCAGGCCCTCCATGCCTTTTTCCAGAATAAAACCGCGAATCACGTCGTCCTCGGTTTTTGCCCAGACGATGAATACGTCCGCCAGCGGGCTATTGCTGATCCACATTTTGGCGCCGGTTAACCGGTACCCGCCATCGACTGCCTTGGCGCGAGTGACCATGCCGCCAGGATCGGAGCCGTAGTCGGGCTCGGTGAGACCGAAGCAGCCAATCCATTCACCTGTCGCCAGTTTGGGCAAATACTTTTCTCGCTGTTCCTCTGTGCCGTAAGCGTAGATGGGGTACATTACCAGAGAGGATTGCACGCTCATCATGGAGCGATAGCCCGAGTCGACCCGCTCGATTTCGCGCGCGATCAGGCCGTAGCAGACGTAGTCGACGCCGGGGCAGCCGTAGCCATCGATCGTGGCCCCCAATAGACCCATCTCTCCCATTTCGCGAAAGATGTTGGGGTCGGTGCTTTCTTGTCGGTAGGCCTCTTTGACCCGCGGTGTCAATGCACTTTGCGCATATTGCTGGGCGCTGTCCCTGACCATGCGCTGCTCCTCGGAGAGCTGCGAGTCGAGTTCAAACGGGTCTTGCCAGTTAAGGGCGGTCCATCGCGTTTTTGAGGCCATTGTTACGGGGTCCAGTGTGTTGAGATCGGCGAGTGAATGGTAGGATATCGCTCCCCCGAGGAAAAGTGGGGGGCAGTATCCCCCGGGGGTCTAGCGAGTCTGTGATGCGCGACCGATGGGTTTACTTGTGCGGTCAGAGGTCACCCCAATGCTCCTTTCACTTTGGCAGAAATACGGGCCTGGTATGTTATTGACCGGCGCCTTGGCCGCTGTCGCCAGTGTGCTCTCTGTCAGATATGGGGCGCCGGCCATGCTGATGGGATTGCTTTTGGGCATGGCCTTTCATTTTGCCAGCGACATGGCCAGGGTGACTGCCGGAACAGAGCTGATGGCGGGTCCCGCGCTGCGAATGGGTCTAGCGCTACTCGGCGCGCGTCTGGCTTTTTCGGATCTTGCCCATCTGGGTTGGGAGCCAATCGTCTTTTTGGTTTTTGCTGTCGGGATCACTATCTCGAGCGGCGTGCTGTGCGCGCAGTTGATGGGGGTGGATCGCAAGCTGGGGGTGCTGACGGGAGGCTCGGTGGCGATTTGTGGTGCTTCTGCCGCGATGGCCATCTCTAGTGTGTTGCCGGAGAGCGAGGACCGCCGTCGGGCCACGCTGTTCACAGTGATCGGTGTGGCCAGCCTGAGTACGGTTGCCATGATCTTTTATCCGCTGCTGGGTGACATCCTGGGTATGGAAGATGAGGCCATGGGTTTCTTCATAGGCGCTACGATTCATGATGTCGCTCAGGTAGTGGGCGCCGGTTACAGCGTGTCAAGGGAGGCCGGCGATCTCGCAGTGATGGTCAAGCTGTTCCGGGTCGCCATGTTAATACCGTTGGTTGCCGCGATCGCATTTTTGTTGACTCGTGCAGCGTCACGGCAAGATTCCGAAAGTCGACTGCCCAGAGTCCCGCTATTCCTGCTGGGCTTTCTGGCCTTTTTTGGCGCAAACACAGTTGGCGTTATACGGCCGCCAGCGCTCGAACTGCTATCCGCGACGGCCTCGGTGCTGCTGTTGTCGGCGATTACGGCGTTGGGCATCAGAACGTCCCCCAAAGAAGTGCTCTCGATCGGTTTCAAACCCATTATTTTGCTTTGCACTGAAACTGCTGTATTGACCGCACTGGTCTTGAGTTTCTTGTTCTGGTTTTCCGCGTGATCCCTCTAAATGGGTGTAGCGTCAGATAGCGGATCACTCCAGACTATCGTCTGGCGCACCGCGGCAAGTCGTGCAAGCCGTTCAGGCAGTTACATGCCCCACGGGACCAGCGATGTCTGATCAAGGCGTTACAGTATCAAGGCACCACAGTGACAAGGTATGGCAATGAAATTACATGACATAGGTTTGCTGCGTAACGCTTCATATATCGCCGGGATGTGGCAGGAAGCGGGTGCCGGATCGCTAACGGTGACTAATCCGGCCACTGGTGAGGCGATTACAGACGTCGTCACCGTGGGACGGGAGCAGACCGAGTCGGCCATAGTCGCGGCCTACGACGCCATGCAGGCATGGCAAGAGGTACCGGCCAAAGCGCGAGCGCAGGTTTTGCGGCGCTGGTTCGATTTGATGATGGCGCATCAGGAAGACCTCGCCATCATCATGACGTCCGAGCAGGGGAAGGTCTTGGCGGAGAGCCGGGGCGAGGTGGCTTATGGGGCTGCCTTTATGGAGTGGTTCGGTGAGCAAGCCAAGCGCATCGACGGTGACGTCATCCCCGCGCCCTCTAGTGACAAGCGGGTCGTCTGCATCAAGCAACCGGTAGGCGTTGTCGCCGCGATCACGCCGTGGAATTTCCCCAACGCCATGATTGCGCGCAAGGCTGCGCCGGCTTTGGCCGCAGGTTGCAGCATTGTGATCAAGCCGGCATCTGAAACGCCTCTGTCGGCGCTGGCGATGGCGGAGCTTGCTGAGCGGGCGGGCGTACCGGCAGGGGTTCTTAATGTTGTGGTCGGAGCCTCTTCAGAGATCGGGCCGGCGCTCACCGCTAGTCCCCTGGTGCGGAAGCTCACCTTCACCGGTTCGACAGAGGTGGGGCGACGCTTGGAGCAGGCCTGCGCGGCGACGCTGAAGCGGACCTCCATGGAGTTAGGCGGCAACGCGCCGTTTATTGTCTTTGCCGACGCGGATATCGATGCGGCAGTGCAAGGGGCGCTGATCTCGAAGTACCGCAACAGCGGCCAAACCTGTGTCTGCACCAATCGCATTTTCGTGCAGGACAGCATCCATGATGTCTTCGTTGAGAAGCTGGTGGCGGCCACTGCTGAACTTAAAATGGGCAACGGCCTTGATGAAGGGGTGCAGCAGGGTCCGTTGGTGAATGAAAAAGCGGTAGAGGATGTAGACCGCTTGGTGCGCTTATCAACCGATGCCGGGGCGCAGGTTGCGCTGGGTGGCGCGCGCTCCGATCTGGGACCCTGTTATTACCGACCCACCGTGCTCACCGGGGTTACCTCAGACATGGCGGTTTTCCGGAACGAAATCTTTGGGCCAGTTGCACCGGTGATGTCATTCGCCGATGAAGCGGAGGCGATCGCTTTGGCCAACGACACGGAATTTGGTCTCGCCTCGTATTTTTACACGCGTGATATTGGTCGGGTGTGGCGGGTGTCCGAGGCCTTGGACTACGGCATGGTTGGGGTTAATGAGGGCATTATCTCCAACGAGATGGCGCCCTTCGGCGGCGTCAAAGCCTCGGGTTCAGGGCGAGAAGGCTCCAAATACGGCATCGACGACTATCTTGAAATCAAATACATCCTGATGGGCGGGCTGGATCGTTAACGTTGCGATCTGGGACAGGGCCGAAAACCTGCAGATCAAACTGAACAGAGTATTAATGACTACAGGCAGATGGCGCCCGTCGCGGAAGGGATTTGGATGACCATGGATACAGGTGATTTTAGACAGGCGCTGGGGCAATTTGCGACTGGTGTTTGTCTGGTGACGGTAGACGACCCCGAGCTGGGGCCGCTGGCGACCACGGTGAACTCTTTCTCTTCGGTTTCTCTGGATCCGCCTCTGGTGCTGTGGAGCATCCAGAACTCCTCGGACCACTTGGCGGTGTACACGGAGTGCCAGCATTTCGGGATCAGTTTATTGAGTTCAGAGCAGGGCGCGCTCTCCAGTCAGTACGCCCAGCGCGGTGGTCACAGCGCGCAAGCCGAGCACTTTACGACTGGGCCGCAGGGTGAGCCTAAGCTGATCGATGCCTTGGCGCATTTCACCTGTGCGGCCTATGCCGTTCATCCCGGTGGCGACCACCAGATCATCGTCGGTGAAGTCTTGCAGTTCGAATCTAGGGAGGCTGCTCCCCTCATCTTCTATAGCGGCGGTTATCGCGCGTTGTCCTAAACAGGCCTGTGGCTGATCACATGCCGTTCATAAAGGTATCGTGGTCAATCAGGCCGCTGTCTCTCACGCTAGTCAGTGCTTTGGCATAGGCGAGCAGCAAGTCAAGCGCGTAACGACTTCGGGTGGCGAAGGTGTCATGAAGCGCCGCGTCATTTTGCGAGGTGTCGTCGTTACAGATGGATTTCACTTGCCTGGCAATCAGCTGCTCGGGTAACCAGCATAGGCGGTTGTTTTTATAGCTGCTCATCCGCAGTTCGGAGATCACGTAGGCGCCACCTTCTCCCGCTGAGACAGCGCAGGGGAGCGCGGGTTTGTGAGAAAGCTCGCCGGTCGCGGCCCACAGCAAGAAAAAATTTTTCAGCGCTGCGGGCACCATGCCGTGCCACTCTGGCGCAATCACAACAAACCCGTCGCAGGCGTCGAGCTCAGATTTGAGCTCGGGCATCATCGACCACTGAGGTCCATTGCTCCACAACGCCTCGTCCCACAGTGGCAATGGGGTTTTACCGAGATCCAGCGTCCAGGTGCTGACGCCGTCTGTTGCAGAGAGTACTTCGCTCAGAAACCGGCCGACTTTTGCGCTCTCGGATTCGGTGCGATGGCTCCCGACG
Organism: uncultured Halieaceae bacterium; assembly: GCA_913052635.1. Lineage (GTDB taxonomy): Bacteria > Pseudomonadota > Gammaproteobacteria > Pseudomonadales > Halieaceae > Luminiphilus. The sequence continues at coordinate 10,435 of CAJXDE010000048.1, read as the reverse complement.
ATGACGCCGATTCTCACGCGAGCGCTCAGGCGGCGAGGGTGTCGTTAAACAAGGTCAGTGTTCGTTCTCTGGCCTGGCTTGCTGCCGTCGCGTCATAGGAGTCGCGTTGATCACAGTTGAAGCCATGATCCGCGGCATAAACATGCACCGGCAGGTCCGGCTGCTTTTCCTGGAAGGCGGCCACGGAGTCCATGGGAATGTGCGCATCCTGCTCACCAAAATGGAGGATGATCGGGCAAGAAGGCGTCATGTTCGCGTTATCCGGAATACCGCCACCATAATAAGCGGAAGCAGCAGACACCTGATTCAGGTTGCAGCTTGACAGCCATGTCAGCAAACCGCCAAAGCAGTAGCCCACCACACCGACCTTTCCATGATTCGCAGCGGCGTCAATAGTGGCCTGCAGGTCGCCCAAAGTCTGACTCATATCCAACTTTTGAAAAGCGAGCTCGATGCCGGCAGTCATGTCCTCTTCGGTGTAGCCCAGCTGCACGTCCCGCTCCAGACGGTCAAAAATCGCCGGAGCAATCGCATAGAAACCCGCCTCAGCATAGCCGTCGACAACGGAACGAATGTGCGAGTTGACGCCAAAGATCTCCTGTATGACCACGACAGCGCCCTTTGCCGCGCCCGAGGGGCTCGCCTCGAAGGCGCCGAGTTCAAATCCATCGCCGCAGGTAATCGTCGTGTTGGGCATAGCTATCTCCTCTGGGATCCCATACGGGATGTTGATATCGAAGGCCGACCATTGTGACCAAAGTCGACATTGAATGAAAACCCCATGGCCGCCTTACTTCTGTGGGAAGAGCTACTGTGGATAGCGCTACTGTGGATGGCGCTTATGATGTCGCCACGGTGGCACAGCACTCTTGTTTCCCCTATCTGTTTTCTGTGGTCTGGTTTCCAAGATCTGGAGCAGCCCATACAATTGCCACTCCCTATGATGGGGCTAGGCGGGTGGCCGCAGTGCGACGCAGGACGCAGGCTTTACGATCGCCCACCTTCTTCTATAGCGCGCGAGCACTTGAAAATGCCTGATTCGAATACGTTCATATCGCCTGCGGCGCTCCTCTCGCAGCTGGAGAGCACCGATGTCACGGTTGTTGACGCCTCCTGGTATTTGCCGGCGGACGGTCGCGACCCCAAGGCGGACTTTCTGGCGAGTCGCATCCCCGGCGCCCAGTTTTTTGATATCGACACCGTGGCGGACCTGAACCACGCCTGTCCGCATATGCTGCCCAGCGAGCCGGTATTCACCGACTGTGTTCAGACGCTGGGTATCGGCGCGAATAGCCGGGTGGTGGTCTACGACGGCAAGGGGCTGTTTTCCGCCGCGCGAGCCTGGTGGATGTTTCGCGTATTTGGTCATGACAGGGTGCAGATTCTTGAGGGGGGGCTGTCGGGCTGGATTGCTGGAGGCTATGACACAGAGCAGGGCGAGCCCACCATGGCCGAGCCAGGCGTGGGTTTCGTCGCGGCGCTTCAGTCGGCTTGGTTAACAGACTTAGAGGGTGTGAAGGCAGCGCTGTCATCGGGGAGTCACACCGTCGTCGACGCGCGCTCCGCTTCCCGGTTTGCCGGCGAAGAAGCCGAGCCGCGACCTGGCGTGCGCCCGGGACACATCCCCGGCTCGAAAAATTTGCACTATGGTCAAATTCTGAGCGGCGATCCCGCAAGCCTGAAATCGCTACCGGAACTGGAAGCACTATTTGACGGGGTTGGTGCCGGTCACGATGAGCGGGTCATGACGACCTGTGGGTCAGGTATTTCTGCCTGTCTGCTGGCGGTGGCCTTGCATGAACTCGGGCGTTCTCCCGTTGCGGTGTACGACGGATCCTGGGCCGAGTGGGGTGCTCGAGCGGATTGCCCCGTGGAGAGGGGGTGAGAAGCATTCCGCTCTCTGTTATGGTCCGCCGCGTCCCATATCACGCGTAGCCCATGACCAACCTGTATCTCATTGGCAATTGGAAGCAGCACGGCAGTCGCGCCGCGATTCAAGCCTTCTCGAAACAGTGGTCTTTTAACGCCAATCCAGCGCTACGCATTGCTATCGCACCGCCATTTCCCTACCTGCAGGCCTTGGTTGAGGCCTTACCTGGCTGTGAGTTGGCGGCACAGGACTGCTCTGTGCACGCTCAAGGCGCGTATACCGGCGAGGTGTCGGCCGATATGTTGGCGGATCTCGACTGCCAGTTTGTGCTCGTCGGGCACTCCGAGCGCCGGCAGTATCACTACGAAACAGATGAACTGATTGCTGAGAAGTTGGCGGCGGCGCAATCGGCGGGGGTGACACCTGTTCTTTGCGTCGGGGAACAGCTATCTGCCCGTGAGGCGGGAGAGCAGGAGGATGTGGTGCGCGCGCAACTGCGATCGGCACTGGCGAAATCGCAACCGAACCTGCTGATCGCTTATGAGCCCGTGTGGGCTATTGGCACGGGTCTGACGGCGACGCCGGATCAGGCGAATGAGATGCACGCTATGATCAAGCAGGAAGTCGAATCGCTGTTGGGGGCGTCACAGGCCACGCCAATTCTTTACGGTGGCAGTGTTAACGCAGAGAATGCCGATGCGCTCTTTGCCTGTCCGCATGTCGATGGTGCGCTGGTGGGCGGTGCCTCACTGGAAGCGGCCTCTTTCATGGCGATTGCGCAGTCCGCGTCGAATAACCTGAGTCACTGAGATGTCCATTGATCCCAATACGCCGGTTTTGCTGGGCGCAGGTCAGTTTACTGAGCGTCTTGACGACCAATTTGAAGGATTGATGCCAGAGGATTTGGCGGCGCGCGCCTGCGAAGCCGCACTAGCCGATACCGGCGCAGCGGAGGCGTTGAGCCCGCTGATCGATCGTCTCGCTTGCGTCAGGATGTTCGCCCACTCGGTGCCGGATTTTATTGTGTCGGTTATCGCCCCTTTTGGACGCAGCAGCAGCCCGCCTTTATCCATTCTGAGCCGGCTCGCGCTGCCGAATGCCTCAGCGATTTATTCTCGGGCATGTGGCGATGAGCCTCAGCGATTGGTCTATGAGCTCGGTAATGCGCTGGTCCGTGGTGAAATCAACGGCGCGATCATCTGTGGTGCTGAGGCGCTGGCCACTTCCCGGCAGTTGCAGCGACAGGGTCTGTCGGCGGACTGGAGTGACGAGCCGGAGGGTGAAACCGACGATCGCGGCGCCTGCACGGAGCTGCTCTTCGATGCCGAGCTCAACCGGCATGGTGCATGGAATCCGGTCGATATCTATCCATTGCAAGAGCAGGTGAGGCGGGGTGACCTCTGCCTCAGTAAGTCGGCTTATCGCTCGCAGTTAGCAGAGCTGATGGCGCGCTTTAACAGCGTGGCGGCGGCCAACCCGTATGCCATGTTCGACGAGGCCATGACGGCTGCCGAAATCGGCGAAGCGTCGAGCAAAAATCGCATGATGGGAGACCCACACCTGAAATCGATGGTGGCCAAAGACGGTGTGAATCAAGCCTCGGCATTGGTGCTCACGCGATGGGAGACGGCGCAATCCCTCGGGGTCGCGGATCGGGCGATTTTCCTCCACGGCCACGGGACCGGCTCAGAGCCGCAAGTCCTGAACCGGCGCGCCATAGGGGAGTCTGAAGCGATGGCGGCGGCCTATCGCAACGCATTAGCGGGTGCGGGCATTGACGCTGAGCAGATTGGTGCGGCTGACCTGTATTCCTGTTTTCCGATTGCGGTTTGGGTGGCGATGGATGCCCTCGGCATGACGCTCGATGACCCACGGCCCCTGACGTTGACCGGAGGGCTGCCGTTTTTTGGTGGACCGGGTAACAACTACTCCACCCATGGAATCGCCGAGATGGTGCATTGGTTGCGAGCTCAGCCTGAGCCCGCATATGGCGTTGTCGGGGCCAATGGCGGGTATCTTTCCAAGCACGCGGTGGGCGTTTATGCCAACATGCCCGCCGAGTTCCCGGAAGCGGTACCGGAGTTCAAGGCCCCCGAGGTCGTAGAGGTTGTCTCGGACCCCGAGCCTGACGGGGTGATTGAGAGCTATACCTTTCAGCCGCAGAAAGGCGGCGCAAGGGCCGTCGTGGTCGGACGGCAGTTGTCTGACGGGCGCCGTTGGGTCGGGGTGGCAGACCCGGAGGATGCCGAACTGCTTGAATGGTTTGAAACCGCGGACCCGCTGGGTGCACAGATCGTGGTGTCCACCGGGGAGCGCAACATCGTGCGCCGGCGGGCCCAATGAACAGATATTAATTTGAGTGAGTAATAGGAGTTAACACATGGATATCAATGGAAAAGTTGCAGTCGTCACCGGTGGTGCCTCGGGCATCGGGCAGTCGGTGACAAGACGCATCGCCGCGGCCGGCGGCAAAGTGGTCATTTTTGACCTGAACGAAGACGCGGGGCAGGCGATGGTCGCCGAGCTCGGTGCAGACAATTGCGTATTCGCCAACGTAAACGTGGTGGACGAGGACTCCGCAAAAGCCGGTATTGAGGCTGCTGTGGCTGCATTTGGCACCATCCATATCAATGTGAACTGTGCCGGTATCGGTAACGCTGCGAAAACCCTTGGCCGGGATGGACCCTTTCCGATGGATGTCTGGAGCAAAGTCATTTCGGTGAACCTGACGGGTACCTTCAACGTGCTGAGGTTGTGTGCGGAAGTCATGGCCAAGCATGATCCGGTTACCGATGACGGTTCACGCGGGGTGATCATTAACACCGCCTCTGTGGCCGCCTACGAAGGGCAGATGGGCCAAGCCGCCTATAGCGCCAGTAAGGGCGGTATAGTGGGCATGACGCTGCCAATCGCCCGGGATCTCTCAACAGTGGGTATTCGGGTGAATACGATCGTTCCCGGCCTGATCAACACGCCGTTGTTCAATGGCCTGACTCCGGAATTCGTCGAGTCACTGTCGCAGTCGGTGCTGTATCCAAAGCGTCTGGGACGCCCCGAGGAAATCGCGCAGCTGGCGACGTCGATCATCGACAACGATTACATTAACGGTGAGTGCATCAGAATGGATGGCGGCATCCGGATGCAGCCGCGCTAACAAGGAGCGAAATGATGTCAGATGAAGCAACAGTGTTAACTGACGAGGCCGATGGCGTTCTCGTCATCACCATCAACCGTCCAGAAGCGAAAAATGCGGTTAACCTCTCGGTCGCACAGGGGGTCGCAGCAGCGCTTGAGCGGTTAGACAACGATGATTCTTTGCGGGTCGGCGTACTGACCGGTGCCGGCGGCACTTTCTGTGCTGGTATGGATCTGAAGGCGTTTGTCTCGGGAGAGTTTCCGCAGATTGAGGGTCGCGGATTCGGGGGGATGACTGAACGCTCCGCAGACAAGCCGTTGATTGCAGCGGTAGAGGGCTACGCCCTTGCCGGTGGCTGTGAGCTCGCGATTGCCTGCGATTTGATTGTGGCCGCAGAGAACGCCAAGTTTGGTATCCCGGAGGTCAAGCGAGGCTTGGTTGCCGCCGCCGGTGGCTTGGTCAGGCTACCGTCTCAAATCCCTTACCGGGTCGCGATGGAGTTGGCTCTGACGGGTGAATTCATGGGCGCAGATCGCGCAATGGCGATGGGGCTCATCAACGAGTTGACCGAGCCGGGCTCTGCGCTGGATACGGCCAAGGCGCTGGCGCAACGGATCGCCGAGAACGGTCCGCTGGCCGTCAAGGTCAGCAAGGCCATTATTAAAGCTTCTCGCGACTGGAGCGACGATGAGGCGTGGTCGAACCAGAACGCGCTGACGCAGCCGGTGTTCACCAGTGAAGACGCGATTGAAGGTGCCACTGCGTTTGCAGAGAAGCGCAAGCCTGAGTGGAAAGGGCGCTAGTGGTTGCATTCATCCACTGATCTCGTCACGCTGGGTTAGACAAGGCGGCACACTGAACGCCTAGGGGGCAGCGGTATGAGTAGCGAAGACTTCAATGTCATCCGCAAGATCCTGGCGCACGACCTCATGCAGGTTTATGTGCGCCTGTTTTTGTTGCTGATTGTCGTATGGTTCTCGGTGGAGGTCTTTGCCCCGTTTATGGCGGTGGCGTTGTGGTCGCTGATTCTCGCCGTGTCGCTTTATCCTTTGAACCACTGGCTGGCAGTGCGTTTGCATTTGAGCGAGGGCAAAGCGGCCGTTATCTTCATTTGCATCGCCTTTCTTATCATCGGCATCCCGGCGGGGCTCTTGGGCGCGTCCATGGCGCAGCACTTGGGTGAGTGGGTGATGGCGCTCACTGAGCAAGGTTTTACCATTCCCGAGGCTGACCCCGCGGTTGCCGAATGGCCTGTGATTGGCGCGCCGCTATTTGAGCTGTGGGAGCGTGCGCACGAAGATCTGGTCTCCGCCGCGCAGATGATACAACCGCAGTTGATCGCGGGTGGGCGCTTTTTGCTTGCTGCTGCCGGCAATACGTTGTTGGCGTTGGTGCTCTTTTTCATAGCGCTACTGATTGCCGGATTCATGATGGCCAATGCGACACCGGGTGGCCAGCAAATGCGTCGGTTGCTGATGACGTTCAGTGACCCCGCCCGAGGCGAAGAGATTCACGAACTCGTGGTCGCCACGATCCGGTCGGTATCCAATGGCGTCGTCGGCGTAGCCGTTCTGCAGGCGCTGTCTCTGGGAGTCGGTTTTCTGGTTCTGGATGTGCCGGCGGCGGGTGTACTGGCGCTGGTAGTGCTGTTTTTGGGCGTCGTTCAGTTGCCGTCGTCGCTGGTGGTTTTGCCTGTGCTGGCATGGCTTTGGCTGGCGGCCGACGGGTCCACGCTGAGTCATGTTCTGGGGACTATCTACCTAATTGCCGCGGGCCTAGCGGATGGTTTGCTCAAACCGATATTGCTCGGTCGTGGTGTGGAAACACCGATGCCTGTTGTCTTGGTTGGTGCGTTAGGTGGGATGGCGGCAGAAGGGTTGATCGGTTTGTTCGTCGGGGCCGTCATGCTCTCGGTGAGCTACAAGCTGCTGATGGTCTGGGTGGATTATAGTGTAGCTGACCTCGACGTGGACGAGAGGCCTACCGCGAGTCCGGATCCCTGAGTCAGCGCTGGTCACGGTGCCACTGTGGTCCGTGCCTTTTTGCAGATCGTATCTCAACACACATAATTGAGCTCACCGCCACGCCATGAGAAATGATGTTTTAAGCCGCATGTTGGCTCTGTTGGGAGTGCTGTGCTGCGCCGCGTGCACGATGCCTGACCCAGAACCCGAAAAGAGGATATCGCTTAGCACTTCGAGCGGTGTGGTATCCGCTGAGACAGGGCCGGAAGGATCTTTGATCTTCCGTGACATTCCCTTCGCCCAGCCGCCCGAGGGAGCGGGACGTTGGGCTGCGCCCGTCAGGCTTGACACGCCTGCGCAAGTGATCTCATCGAAGCCGGAGCCTGTGATGTGCCCGCAGCCACAGAGTATGGCGTCCGGTGGCTCCGAGGGCGAGTATCTAGGGTCGGAGGACTGTCTCTATCTAGATATTTACGCCCCCGAGCAGGCTACGGCTTCAGGCCTACCGGTCATGCTGTGGATTCATGGCGGGAGCAACGTCACGGGGCACAAGGGCACCTATGACTTCTCGCGATTTGCAACGCGGGAGCAAGTGGTCGTGGTGGTCATTAATTATCGCCTCGGTCCGTTTGGATGGTTTGTCCACCCCGCCCTGAATGGCCCCGACTTGAGGACCCCACCGCTGGCCAATTTCGGTACGCTGGATATGGTGGAGGCACTTCGCTGGACTCAGCGCAACATCATGCTGTTTGGCGGCGATCGCGAAAACGTCACGATTTTTGGTGAGAGCGCAGGGGGGCGAAATGTCTTCAGTCTGCTGGCCTCACCTGCCTCCGAGGGGCTGTTTCATCGCGCTATTGCGCAGTCTGGGCACGTGCGCAGTCTGACGGCCAGTGAGGCCCATAACGCCGAGCGCGAGTATCCCATGGTCGACCGGGGGAGCTGGGAAGTGGTTCGGGAGTTGGGCCTGAGTAACGCGTCGGTCGATGCCGAAGCGCTGCGTGCTGTCTCAATGGTCGATTTATTGGCTGCGTACTTCGAGCTGGAGGAAGATCACATTCAGCCCGCTGTCATTCGCGACAGTGTGGTGATCCCGGAAGAAGGAGTACTGACCGCATTGGCCGACCCTCGTTACGCCAAAAACGTACCGGTGATGGCGGGCACAACGCGGGATGAAGTGACCTTGTGGCTGGGGTTGAGCCGCTACTTTGTGGATGTTAGCTATCCGCTTTCCAAAGCCATGCCTGCGAAGCTGCGGATCAAGGACCCGGCGCTGTACGCATTCTGGGTAGACATGCGTTCACGCGGATGGAAGTTAGGTGCTGTGGATGATCCCCTGTCGGGTATGCGCGAGGCGGGTTACATCGACTTGTATGCCTATCGCTATGACTGGGATGAGCAGCCCGACAACTACTTCGTACCGTTCTCCGAGATCCTAGGTGCCGCACACGCCAGTGAGATTGCTTTCATCATGGGTGCGCCCATGTACGGCGCCATTGGCGATTACATGTACCCCAATACCGACTCGGCTGCGGAGATGACCCAGATTATGATGACGGCATGGGGCGCGTTCGCGCGAGACGGGGCTCCGCGTCTCCCAGATGGCAGGGAGTGGCCTCGTTATGATCCGGCGGCGCCCTCCTTTATGCGACTGGATGTGGGCGGGCAGTTGGGGCTCAGCGACGATGTCCCCGGTCGCGATGAATTACTCAATCGGGTGGCTGGTAGCGACGCGGTCTCTGAGCTAGAGCGATGCCTGTTGGTCTGGGAGTTACTGACCGCGGTGGGTGTGCCGAGCTACGAAGCCTATGGCGCCTGGGAGGACGGGCGTTGTGCCACCGTTGACGCGCCGGGAGAAAAACGCCGTATTCGTGAGGCGCTAGAGGCCGAATATGGCAGAGTTTATTTCTCAGGCTAGACAAGCGCGACTTTCGCTGCCGGTGAACTAATGCGTCGTGTTATTGCGATTGCCGGTGGCTCGGGGAGCGGGAAGTCCACGCTAGCAGCTGCCCTGCTGGAATCCATCGGTAGTGATAGTGCTGCGCTGTTGCCGATCGACGCCTTCTACCACGACTTGTCTCATTTGGCGCCTGAAGAGCGGGAGGCGGTCAATTTTGATCATCCTGACGCGCTAGATCTCGATCTTTTTGCTGCTCACATTGAAGCGCTTCGCTCAGGGCGGGTGGTTGAGTGTCCGACCTACGATTTCACCACGCACTGCCGACGATCTGAGACCGTCAATATCGCGCCTAAAGAAACCATTCTGCTAGAGGGCATATTGGTTGTATGCCGAGCTGACTTGCGGGCGCTGGCCGATGGCTTGATTTTTGTAGCAACCGATGTGGCGTTGCGGCACAGCCGCAGGGTGTACCGTGATCAACATGAGCGCGGTCGGGATTTGGCATCGATTGAGCGCTTCTGGGCCCGCGCGGAGGACACGTTTACAGAGTGGGGCGCCTTAGCCGAGGAGACCGCAGATCTTTTGGTGGACGGTGGCGAGGACGTCGAGGCGATGACTCGCTTAGTCCTTGACTATTTGAACCAACAGTCCGATCGCTGAGTCGCTTCGAGACTGAGGCGCCCGACTATTCAAAAGGTGGCTTAAGCAGTTTCACTGCTCCCGCTGCTTGGCCACCCACTCGAAATGTCGCGCGAGAGTTTCGTCCCCCGTCAGTGCCTCGAGTGTATTCAGTTGCCGAGCGAGAGTCATTTCGTCGTATTCCTGATGAATGCCTCGATGGCATAACCGGCAGACGAGCACGCCATGCTGCAGGTCGGCCTTCTTATAATGCCGTCTGAAATGCGCCCGACGGTGCACTTTTTTGGGGATGAGGTGGTGGAAGGTGAGCGGCACCCTGCGATGACAGCAAGCGCAAGGCTCCAACATGACTAAGGGTTAGCTTCGTGCGGCGGGAAGTGCTGCCTCGATGGCTGCACGCATCTTTTCGCTGTCGGGCTTTACGCCGCTGGAAAAGTGTTCTACGACCTCACCGGCAGGGGAGACCAGATACTTGTTGAAGTTCCAGCGCGGATAGCCCGCGGCTTCTCCCAGGCCGCGGAAGACCGGGTTGGCATCCGAACCGCGAACTGCTGATGTGGCGATCACCGGGAAGGTCACGTCGTACTTCTCAAAGCAGACCTCGGCGGCGTCTCCTTCATCGTTGTCTTCCTGAAAGAAATCATCGCTGGAGAATCCCAGCACGACCAAGCCGTTGTCTGCGTAGGTTCGGTGGACCTTCTCCAGACTCTCAAACTGCGAGGTATAGCCGCAGTAGCTCGCGGTGTTTACGATCAATAACGCTTTGCCCTCGTAGGCCTCGCAAAACTGAACAGTCTCCGTGGATGCCAGCTTGCGCATAGAGTGGTTCAGAAAATCCGGACAAGAGGCGAACACAGTGGTGCTGGAAAGGGCTGACAGTGCGGCCAGATTCAGTAAAAGGTGCTTCATAAGGCTGTATTCCTGCA
>CAJXDE010000047.1 GCA_913052635.1 uncultured Halieaceae bacterium | reverse complement strand
AACGTGGCTCTGCAAAAATCATGACGCCCGCCGCGGACTGCAACAGGTGGGCACAGGTGCGGGACCCTACGACGAGGAAGAACGCGTCCTGAATGCGGCGATGCAACCAAATGATAGAAGTCAGTCCACAGAAAACAGCCCGCTCACCACGCTCGGTGGTGACCTCGGGTAGCGTCTCGGCGTCGGCTCGCGCTATCACCTGACTCACGATTCGAGGGCTCCCTGCGCACTCATCACACTGGGCGTGGCGCCGAGATTAGCAGTCGAGGTTTGCTTGGCTGCTTGAAACTTCAACAGGAACTGCAGTGCATTCACGACGTAGCTGGCGTAGGCAGCAAGGGCCACCCACATTTGCTCCGTCGGCGTGCCCCACCCTGCTAACCACATAACCACGTACGCGGTATGGAGCGCCATCACCAACATGCTCACCACGTCTTCCCAGAAAAATGACGGTGCGAACAGATAGCGGCCAAAGACAACTTTCTCCCAGATCGCCCCGGTGACCATGATGGCGTAGAGCAAGGATGTCTTGACCACCACTGAAATCGTCGCGGCGGTGAAGCCCACGCCGTTCAGCAAGAAATTAATCACCAAACAGAGACTGATGGCGAAAGCCAGAAACTGAAGGGGCGCCAGAATACCCTGCACTAAAGTCCAAACAGTCGCATCACGACGCGCACGCTCTGCGGGGGTATATAACGTTTGCTTCTGCCAATGATTAACCGGCTGACTCATGCCCATGCAAACCTCCAGCCGTAGCAGGCACTACGGCACTTATTATGAGAATCAGAGTAGGGTTCTGGCTTGAGACTGTCAAACCTTTTTTACAAAGCGAAACTTAAGTTATTTAGACACTTACAGCCCAATTGCATGCGGAGGAAATCGGTATTTGGGGGTTTTGTTGACGCGAGAGGTGTGCGAGACTCGCTCCACTCTGACCCGAGGTGTCAACCAAACGAGACACCTTCGCCATTGGGAGAGCAAAAAGGTGTCAAGTTCCGCTCAAAATAACCTAGAAACATTACTCGCAAGCCTCGCTGACCTCCGACTGACGCTAAATGACTCTTTAGCTGTCCAAGCGGTCAATGCAAACACTGGCCTCCTGCGCCAACTGCCCCGGGACGCCATGGTCGGTCGGCCGTGGCTGGACGTGGTGCGGGAATCTGATAGAGAAATCGCCGCAGACGCCTTGAGCACTGCGAAGGCGGATCACGGCAGCGCGCACCGGGTGGACGTAGCCTTGATCGCCAGGCCGGATGAGGAACCCTTGCCGATGAGCTGTTGGCTCTGCGCGCGAGCTGAGGACAATACTATTGAGATAGCCTGTATTGATCTTAGAGGCGAGACCAGTCTGCGGCAACAACTTGTGAACGCCCAACGCACGCTGGAGCAGGACTATTGGAGTAACCGTCGTCTGGAAGCGCGCTATCGGCGCATGCTAGACATGGTGGCTGAAGGCTTTTTGGTGGTGGACGACCTTTCTGGTCGCGTGCTGGAAGCCAATAGCGTGGCGACCAGTCTGCTAAAGCTTGAGGAAGGCGCGCTGGTCGGTCGCGTGTTCCCTGTTGGACTGGATAATGAAGGCGCACGCGCGCTGACCGAGTTGCAACGTGAGGCGCGCAGCACCACCGCGGTGGTGCAGGGTCAGATCACTACTGGCAACGGAGATCCGCTATCGGTTGGTCTGACATGTCTCCGACAAGGCAACGAGACACGTTTGTTGATCCGTCTTGCCGCACTCTCGGAGAATCAAACCGATCTGGGACTGGGGGGCGACAGCTTTGAGACCTCCCCCGACGGCATCCTGATTACCGACCGCGAGGGCGTGGTGATTGCCGCCAATGCGGCGTACCTAGATATGGCTTGTATTCAGGACGCGCAGCAAGCGACGGGGCGCCGCGCGGATCGCTGGCTGGGTCGCTCCATCGTGGATCTCGATGTCTTGCTGGGCAATATTGAACCTGACAGACCACTGCAACTGTTCAGCTCGGTGTTACGCACCGAGCTGGGTACAAGGCTCGACATTGAACTTTCCGCAGTGCAAACCGAGCGCTCGGGCCGCTCACTGATTCTGATGTTCATCCGCGATGTGAGCCGGCGCATCGACGCCGAGGAGAGCACCGAGGTGCATCTGCCGAGATCCATTGAGCAGATTACCGGACGGGTGGGACGAGTACCGCTGAAGCAGCTTGTGCGCGAGTCGACCGATGTGATCGAGGCGCTTTGCATTGAAGCGGCACTCAAACTGACTCAGGACAATCGAGCGGCAGCGGCTGAATTGCTGGGCCTCAGCCGTCAAAGCCTCTATACAAAGCTGCGTCGATTCGATATCGGCGATTCTGAAGACACGGTCGACTGAAAATTGGGTTTCACTCATAATTGACAGCATCTCTGTAAATTAAAATTGACATACCTCTGCCTGGTGGCCAACATGGGGCCATGGATCAGTCTGCCCCGGTCAACGTAGCAGTTGGCAGGGCGTCACCGGGCGCACTGCTTGAACTCCTCAAACCCATCACGTGGTTTCCGCCCATGTGGGCATTCCTATGCGGGTGGGTTTCCGCCGGCTCAGGCATGGGAATCAGTGGTTGGTCACTCCTCGCTGGCATCGCACTGACCGGCCCGCTGGTGTGTGGCGCCAGTCAGGTGGTCAATGATTGGTATGACCGGGACGTCGATGCACTCAACGAACCCCACCGCCCCATTCCCTCGGGACGGGTGCCGGGTAATGTGGCGCTTTGGTTCGCTATGCTTTGGACATTACTGGCGCAGAGCTGGGCGCTGATGCTAGGCCCCTGGGTCGCTGCCGCCACTTTCGTTGGCTTGCTATTAGCCTGGGCGTACAGTGCCCCGCCGCTGCGACTCAAACTGAATGGCTGGTGGGGCAACAGTGCCGTGGCGCTCAGCTACGAGGGATTAGCCTGGATTACCGGTGCAGCAATTGTGCTGGGCGGCGATCTGCCACCTGCACCGATCTTGATCATCGCCCTGCTCTACAGTGTTGGCGCGCACGGCATCATGACCCTCAATGACTTCAAAAGCGTCGAGGGCGATCTGCAGATGGGCATTCGCTCGCTCCCCGCTCAACTGGGCCGCGAGCGGGCGGCCAAAGTCGCCTGTGTGTTCATGCTGTTACCGCAACTGGTGGTCATTGCCCTGTTACTGCAGTGGCAACTCGCGCCCTATGCCGCCGCGGTCACCGCTGTGGTGGTGGCTCAGTGCCTTGCCATGAAGCGTCTGCTATCGAATCCCAAGCAACTGGCGCCGTGGTACAACGCGACCGGCGTATCACTCTATGTGCTTGGGATGATGAGTGCCGCCGTCGGCCTCGGAGGCTGGCTCGCGTGATAACCACCTCGAATATAGCTTCAGCAGGGCTCAGTTGGTGGCACATTATTCGACTGGGCCTGATACAGACCTCTTTGGGCGGGATCGTGGTGCTGACCACGTCGACGCTGAATCGCATCATGGTGGTCGAATTAGCGCTGGCTGCGACGATCCCAGGCTTTCTGGTCACCATTCATCACGTCGTACAGTTGGCGCGCCCGCGCATCGGCTACGGTTCAGATGTGGGCGGTCGACGGACACCCTGGATCATCGGCGGCATGTTTATTCTGGGTCTGGGCGGCGTTCTCGCTGCACTGGGCACGACGCTCATTCCCAGCCAATACTGGGTGGGAATGTCTGTCTCGGCATTGGGATTCTTCGCCATCGGCGTAGGAACCGGTGCCACTGGTACGTCCCTGCTCGCGTTGCTCGCTAAGCATGTGGCACCGGAGCGAAAGCCGGCTGCCGCGGCACTCGTGTGGTTCATGATGATCATCGGCTTCGCGGTCACCGCAGGCGTCGCGGGGCACTTTCTGGATCCCTACTCCCCCGAGCGCCTGATGACGGTAACCAGCACCGTATCGATCATTGCAATCATGGTGACGTTAGTCGTCATCCGCGGTATCGAGCCTCACGCGCAACCTGACGCGGCCGCGGTCTCCAATGAATCCCCACCCGAGAAAGGCGCCTTCAGCGCCGCGCTGGCAGAGGTCTGGCAGGATCCACAAGCGAGGGTCTTCACAATCTTTGTCTTTGTATCGATGCTCGCCTACTCCGCTCAGGATTTGATACTGGAGCCATTTGCCGGACTGGTTTTCGGGCGCACACCCGGAGAATCGACCCAGCTCGCGGGGGTGCAGCACGGTGGCGTGCTGCTCGGTATGGCAGCGATGGCCCTCTCTACCCTCCTGTTTAAATCAAGAGGCGCGGTGTTGTTGCGATTCTGGATCAGAGGTGGCTGCCTAGCCTCGGCCGTTGCCCTTTTCTTGCTGTGTTGGGGCGGATTGACGAGCCCGACCTGGTCACTGGAAGCCAATGTCTTTCTGCTGGGCACCGCCAACGGTGGGTTCGCCGTGGCGGCGATTGGCGCCATGATGGTGCTGGCCAGCGCAGGACAACAAAAACGGGAAGGCATCCGCATGGGGCTGTGGGGTGCGGCGCAGGCCATTGCTTTTGCCCTTGGCGGTTTTCTCGGCACGGTGGCGGTCGATGTCACCCGCTACTGGCTCAATGATCCGGCCATTTCCTATGGCCTTGTTTTCGCCTGTGAGGGCGTTCTGTTCCTGGTCGCTGCCTCGCTGGCACGACACATTCATATTGCCAACTGGGGAGGCGGACACCGTAATCACCTGCCGTCCTTTGGCGACATTGCTCTGGCTGAAGCCGGAGAGGGAGGCATGAAATGACAATAACGACTCCTGACTACGACACCATTGTGGTGGGGGGCGGCCCTTCGGGCGCCACTGCGGCACACGACCTCGCTCGTGAAGGACACAACGTCTTGCTGCTCGAGCGCGGCTTCCGTATCAAACCCTGCGGTGGTGCAATCCCACCCTGCCTACTCGAAGAGTTTGATATCCCCGAGCATCTGTTGAAGGCACGGATCCGCTCCGCCCGCATGGTGTCGCCACGAGGAGAATCGGTGGATATGCCCATCGATGGCACCTTCGTCGGCATGGTCGACCGCGATGAGTTTGATCCATGGCTGCGAGATCGCGCGGGCCGGGCCGGTGCCGATGTGGTGGCGGGCGTATTCAAATCACTGTGCTACGAAAGCAACCTCGTGAGCCTCACCTATCAAACCAAGGACGACAATCCCCGCACCGAAACGGTGACGGCGCGCAGCGTGATCGGTGCCGATGGCGCGCGATCCGCCGTTGCCCGGGCCACCATCCCCGACGCGGAAAAGACCCCCTGGGTATTGGCCTATCACGAAATCATCGAAGTACCCGAGGACCAAAACTGGGATGCCTATGATCCCGATCGCTGTGACGTCTGGTACCAGGGCCGGCTATCGCCAGACTTTTATGCGTGGGTCTTTCCCCACGGGCGAAACGCCAGCATTGGCGTAGGCAGCGCACACAAAGATTTCTCCGCCAAGGCTTCGGTAGCCGCACTACGCGAGGATGTGGGGCTTACCGAGGCGACAACCAAACGCAAAGAAGGCGCACCGATTCCCATGAAGCCTATGAAGCGCTGGGACGATGGCCGCGCAGTGCTGGTATCGGGCGACGCGGCGGGCGTGGTCGCACCCGCGTCGGGAGAAGGTATTTACTACGCCATGCTCTGCGGGCGTCTTGCTGCTGACGCCATGCACGCCTTTTTAGAGACCGGTGACGCAGCGGTACTCGGCCAAGCGCGCAAGCGGTTTATGAAACTACACGGCAAAGTCTTCTGGGCGTTGGGGCTGCTGCAACGCTTCTGGTACGGCACCGACAAGCGCCGTGAGAAATTTGTCGCCATGTGCCGCGACCCGGACGTGCAGACACTAACCTGGCAGTCCTACACCACCAAGAAGCTAGTGCGACGGCGCCCCTTCGCCCACATTCGGGTGTTTTTCAAGGACGTGGCACAGCTACTGGGCCTGGCCCGAGCCTGATCCATGCCTGACTGGCTGTCAATTCCCCGGCTGGTCAACATCATCCTGCTGGGTATGGCCATTGAGGCCTTCTGGTTGCTGTGGCGTCACCGCCGCGCCGGCGCATCAGGGGCACCACCCATACTACTGCACCTGATGTCGGGCGCTCTGCTACTACTTGCTATGAAGCTGGCACTAACCGGCGCACCACCCATGATGGTGGCCGCCACGCTCGGCACCGCAGGCCTCGCCCACGCCGCAGATTTACGGTCTTTCCTGCGAGGTTCCTGAGCGCCATTGCCGATAATCTGCTAGATTGCTCGTCACCTGATTTACACCTTTTCCCCCCAATGAAACTGTTCCACGCGTTGTCGGGATTGGCGCTGACGTTGATTGCCCTTCCTGTCTTATCAAATAGCCCCATCATCCAACCCGGTGCGCCCGGCGAGCTCTCGCGCGAACTATCTGCCGAGGAAGCGATTGAAGTCGCAGATACCCGCTACACGGTGAGTGATGCCCAATTTATGCGGGACATGATTCCGCACCACCAGCAAGCACTGGAGATGTCTCGACTAGCGCCCGATCGCACCAACTCTCCAGAGCTACTCGAAATCGCCGGCAAGATTGAGGCCGCACAGGGAGACGAAATCGCCTTTATGGAGCAGTGGCTCACTAGCCGTGGCGAATCGGTCAATCGAAGCTACACGCACGCTGGTCACCACACGATGAAAGGTATGGCAACCGAAACGCAGATGGCCGCGCTAGCTGCCGCCTCCGGCGTGGAGTTTGATCGCCAGTTTCTGTCACTAATGATTGCGCATCATGAGGGCGCGATCGATATGGTCGAGGCGCTCATGGAACAGCCGGGTTCCGCCTACGACCCAACGCTCTTTGAGTTCACAACGGATGTCAGCAACGACCAATTGAGAGAAATCGAGCTCATGCACGGCTTGTTGTTGGATCTTTCGGATGACCCGCGGGCGAATCTCGCTGCAGGTCTTTATGATGCCGAAGAAGCGATCTGGAATATCCGTAAAGTCGCGGTGCTTACCAAACCGCAGGGATTCTTCGACCCCGCCAACCCTGCTGAGTTGCCTCCTGAACGCTTTCTGCCAATGGCGGTCGAAACAACAGCAGACGAAACAGTCGCCGAGGAGCAAGAAACCCCCGCTCATCACCATGGCGAGGAAGACGCTGACGTCTCCGATGACATGGTCACCGAGGCTATGGCACAAGCCGAAGAGAACGCCGACGAAGACGATGAGACAGAAGCCGACGAGACAACTTATCCCCGCGCGCCCCTGCTGAGCTTTTCCAACACCGACGTCGCTTTCCGCGACCACATCATGGTTGCAGGTAGCTATCACGGCTTCAACATTTACGCCCTGGGTGACAACGGCCAACCGGACCTGATTGCGTCTGTCGTGTGCCCGGGTGGTCAAGGCGACGTCTCGATCGTCGACGATCTGCTCATCATGTCCGTTGAAGAGACACGCGGCCGCGTTGACTGCGGCCTAGAGGGTGTCGCGGAGGAAATCAGCGAAGAGCGTTTTCGTGGCCTGCGTATTTTTGATCTTTCCGATCTGACCCAGCCCAAGCAAGTCGGCGCCGTACAAACCTGTCGTGGCTCTCACACCCACTCCGTGGTGTCCGGGCCCGACGCCGACGGCAAGCTGATTGTTTACAACTCGGGTATCTCCCGGGTTCGCGATGAGGAGGAACTGCCCGGGTGCGTTGACGAATCACCCGGGGATGATCGAACCGCCCTGTTTCGAATTGATGTGATCGAAATACCAGTGGATAACCCGGCAGCATCGCGCATTATCGACAGCCCCACCGTATTCGCCGACCCGGAGACTGGCGCACTGGCTGGGCTCTGGCGCGGCGGCGATCACGGAGAAAACACGCAGGAAACCTACCGGACTGACCAGTGCCATGACATCACGGTTTTCCCGAGCCTCGGTCTTGCTGCCGGGGCCTGTTCAGGTAACGGCATTCTGTTCGATATCACCGACCCCAGAGCACCCGAGCGCATCGATGCGGTGAGTGACTCGGGCTTCGCCTATTGGCATTCCGCGACCTTCAACAACGACGGCAGTAAGGTGCTCTTTACCGATGAGTGGGGCGGTGGCACCCGCCCAAGATGCCGAACCTACGACCCCCTCACATGGGGCGCGGATGCCATCTACGACATCGTTGATGGCAAACTGGCATTCCGCAGTCATTTCAAGATGCCCGCACCGCAGGGGGAAACAGAGAACTGCGTGGCCCACAACGGATCCATTATTCCGGTGCCCGGCAGAGATATTTTCGTGCAGGCCTGGTATCAGGGCGGGCTCTCAATCATCGACTTCACCGACTCCGCCAACCCCGTCGAGATCGCCTACTTTGATCGCGGCCCGATCGATGATACCGATCTTGTGACCGGCGGCTACTGGTCGACCTATTGGTATCAAGGGCGGATATATGGCACCGAGATCATTCGCGGTATTGACGTGTTCGCTCTCACGCCCAGCGAGCACCTCAGCGCCAATGAAATCGCCGCGGCCGAGTTGGCCAATCAGGGCGGGCTATTCAATCCGCAGCAACAATTTCCCATCACCTGGCCCTCGGAGCCCACAGTGAGCCTTGCTTATCTGGATCAGTGGCTGCGCGGCCATCCCGAGCAACATCAGACGCTGGCGGCACTTTATGAGACACTCCATGCCGCAGACACAATATTAAAAAACAAGGGGCAGGACACGACGCTCGCGGCGTCGTTAGCTGACTGGGCTGATATATCGGAGCTCTCTGGCGCAACCGCGTTACGAGACAGCTTGCGCGCGATCAGCCATAGACTGTTGTCGGTGGGGCCACCCACCCGGCTCATCAGTCAGGCCGCTCCCCGGGAGACCTAATGCCAGAGTCCATCACCCGGGTCGACAGCACCGGGTTCTATGCCGGCCAGAACCGCTGGGTGGCAATCGCCGTTAAAGTCATCGTTGTCAGCCTTGTGCTGTGGGCGTCCCTCGCTAGCGACGCCGGCACGATTCTGATGGACATCCAGTCTGGCACGATCGGCTATTTCGGCGGCTGGTATGTTTACGCCTCTGCCGTCTTTATGGTGATGAGCCTGGTGCTTGCGCTTGTACCCCGCACAGGCAGCATTCGTCTGGGCGCTGATCACGCGAGGCCAGAATTCAGCCGCTTTGCCTGGTTCTCGATGATGTTTGGCGCCGGTATCGGGGTGGGCATGCTGACCTACTCCACCGCCGAGCCCCTCGCACACTTTGCCAATAATCCCGATGTCATCATGGGCACCACCTCGGCATTGGAGCGAGACAACCTGGCGGCGGCCTACAAGTGGACCCTTCTCCACTACGGTCTGACGCCATGGGGTTGCTACGCGATCGTTGGCATGTCTCTCGCTTACTTTGCCTACCGCCGGGACATGCCGCTCACGATCCGGTCCCCGTTTACCGCAGTGCTGAGCCCCGAGACCGCGCGACGCGTCGGCGCGGTTGTGGATGCGGCCGCTATATTGGCGACGATTATCGGTATCGGCGTCACCATCGGTTACGGCGTCAACCAGCTCACATTCGGCATGCATCAAATCACGGGCTGGGAATGGTTGGTCAACGATGGCAAGCCAAGCTTCACAGCCCTATTGCTGGCGGTGATCTTACTGACGCTCGCTGCTATGCTCTCAGCCTTGTCGGGCATCGGTCGCGGGATCCGCTGGCTCTCGAATCTCAATATGGCGCTGTCCTGGCTGCTATTAGTGATCTTTATTGTGTTTGGTGCCACCGCCTTTGCCGGCGAGATGTTTGTGGGCGGGTTAACGGAATATTTGCGGGCGATACCGGCGATGTCGGTCACGATCTGGCCTGCCGGAGACACACCGACGGCGCAGATGCTCAGTGATTGGCAGTCTGCGTGGACGATCTTCTATTGGGCGTGGTGGATCGCTTTTACGCCCTTCGTGGGGCTGTTTCTGGCCCGCGTGTCGCAGGGCCGGACGATTCGCGAATACGTGGTGGGCGCCATATTACTCCCCGCCATGATGTGTTTCGCCTGGTTCTGCATCGTCGGCGGCACCGCGCTCGACCTCGAACTCACCGGGACTGCAGACGGCACCATTCTCGGCGCCGAATTGTCGGCGCAATTGTTTGCCACCGTCGAGAATCTGTTCGCAGCAGACTGGGTGCTACCGGTGGCCACCCTGTGCGTCGTGCTGCTCATTACCTATCTGGTCACCTCCGCCGATTCGGCAGTGCTGGTGATCAACACCATTGTCTCGGGTGGCGCGACAGATGGCATACGCCCCAGACATATCGTGCTCTGGAGCGTATTGCTGGGACTGGTGATTATCACTTTGCTCTTCGCCGGTGGCATGGACGCACTGCGCTCGGCCATGATTATCGGCGCACTACCGTTTTCCGCTGTGATGCTGTTTATGCTCTGCGCGCTTGTTTACGCCCTCTGGCAGGACAGTCGCTCTGCTAACTAGCTCTCGCTAGAGATCCACATTCAACAAATCCATCGCAGCAGGCAGGCCGCCTATCCGGTATTGCGCATCCCTGCAGCGATACCCGCCATAGTCACCATCAGCGCCTGCTGAATGTCGGCCTTACTTTCAGCGCGCACTCTTCGCAGGAGCTCGGCCTGTAACAGATTCAGCGGGGCGGTGTAGATATTGCGCAAACCTATCGACTGCTGAGCCCAGGCATCGTGAGCAAGCAGCTCCGTGCTGCCGATAATCGTCAGCAGGGTGTGAATGTCCTGCTGTAACTGGCGCCGGAGCCGCTCGCCAACCGGCGCCAAATCAGGCTCCACAAGCAACTGATCATAGTGTGCAGAGAGCGTGTGGTCTGACTTTGCGAACACCATCTCAAGCATCGATAACCGCACACGGAAAAATGGCCACTCCTGAACCATGTCCTGCAGGAGCTGCAACTTCCCTTCATCCAAAACAACCTTCAACGCCTCCCCCGCTCCCAGCCAGGCCGGCAGCATCAGACGGTTTTGCATCCACGCAAAAATCCAGGGAATAGCCCGCAAACTTTCTATCCCGCCATCTGATTTACGGCGCGCCGGTCGTGACCCTAGAGGCAGCGCGGCCAGCTCCTGTTCGGGCGTTGCCTGTCTGAAAAAAGGCACGAACTGCGGGTCCTCACGAACCCAGCGCCGATATACATTGCAGGATTGTGTCGCAAGCTGATCCATCAGGGCGCGCCAGCTATCGGTGGGCTCCGGTGGCGGCAGCAGGTTGGCCTGCAGTATGGCACTCGCATACTGACCTAAAGTATTCACCGCCAACGGAGTCATACCTAACTTGGTGCGGATCATTTCTCCTTGCTCAGTCACCCGCAGACCCTGGGCCAATGTGCCGGGCGGCTGAGAAAGTAACGCTTGGTGCGCCGGCGCGCCTCCGCGGCCAATGGTGCCGCCACGACCGTGGAACAGCGTCAGTGCGACATCGTGTCGCTCACACGTCTCTACCAACGCCTCCTGAGCTTGATATTGTGCCCACCCCGCCGCCAACATCCCCGCATCCTTTGCGCTGTCGGAGTAGCCAATCATCACCATGAGTTGTTTCTCAATTCTGGCGCGATAGGCGGGATCTTCCAGCAAGCTATTCACCACCGGCGCGGCGTTGTCCAAATCGGCCAAGGTCTCAAACAGCGGGACCACCTGCATTCGTTCCGAGCAACCGGTTGACTTGAGGAGCAACTGCACTGCCAGAACATCTGATGGCGTCGATGCCATGGAGATCACATAAACACCTAATGCCTCAGGCGGTGTCGTCGAAATCACTTTAAAGGTGTCAAGCACTTCGTGGTCGTCTGTATCAAAGGGGCTGTCCCACGGGATGAGGGGTCTGGGACTGCTTAACTCATGCTGCAACCAATTCACGCGCTGGGACTCGGACCACGCGCTATAATCACCAATTTCCAGCATCTGCGTAATCGCGGTCAGTATCGACCGGTGACGGCCACTTTCCTGACGGATATCGAGTTGAATCAGGTGCGGCCCAAAACAGTGGGCGCGACGCAGGGTGTCTCGCAGCGCGCCGCGGGCCATTTCTGTGAGCCCGCACGCCATCAGGCTGTCAAAACATGCTTGCAGCGGCTCGAGTAAATCAACCGGCGCCATGGGTTCTGGCGCAACGGCGCCATGATTCACCGCGCTCTCCAGTCGTTGTCGCTGCTCCCAAAGCGCATTCAGGAGCGGCTTGAGGACTGCCCGATAGGGTTCCCGCACATCAGGCACCCGAGCTCTCAATTCAGCGGTGGCCGTGGTGGCGGAGAGCTCTTCGTGCAAAAACGCGACGTCGTGACTGAATAATTCGCAGGCCTGCCATTGCGCCAACAACAGTACTTCGCGCGTGACAGCGCTCGTAACATTGGGGTTCCCATCTCGATCACCCCCGATCCAGCTGGAGATTTTGATCGGTGACCAATCGGAGGACGGAAGCTCCAAGGAATAGGTGTCACAAACATGATCGACCTGACGAAGAAATTGCGGGACAGCATCCCATAATGAATTCTCAATCACGGCAAAACCCCAGCGAGCTTCATCCACCGGGGTCGGACGATCGGTTCTAAAATCTTCGGTGTGCCAGATCTGCGAGATCAACTCAGCGATGCGCCGTTGGGTCTGCTGTCTAGACACGTCGGTCAACGCCACACCGTCGAGCGTCGTAAGACAGTCACTCAGCGCACGGTGTTTGTGGATCAATGTTCTGCGCGTGATTTCAGTGGGGTGCGCGGTCAACACCAGATCGATATGCAACTTCTCAATTGCGTCCTGAATATCGGTGTCTTTCGCTTTGGTTTCCAGCACCCGAAGGGTGCTTTGAAGAGTGGCGCTGGCCGAGAAATGCGCCTCAGTGTGAACCGACGTGGTGTGTTGTTGATCAGCGATGTTGGCGAGGTTCAGGAACTGACTGAACGCCCTCGCAATAATCAAAAACTCTTGCTCCTCGAGGGATGCAAGTAGCTGATCCAATGTCTCCCAGGTGTCACTGTCTTGCGCTGCTTTGGAGCTTAGTCGAATCTGCTCGACACGCTCGAACAATGCCTCGCCCGCATTCTCCCGGATAATTTTGCCCAACATGTCACCCAGCAAACGCACATGCGCGCGCAGCGGAGCGGTATCGACCGCTTCGACCATAGTTTTTCCTCTGGTTGTCACAGGAATCGCGCGTCAGTCCCCCGACGGAAATCGCGTCGACTTCAAACTGTCTTTAATGCGCGCCAAGTGGGGCAAGATGCCCTCACCCCGGCGCAAAGTCATACCCGTCGCCAAGACGTCCAGCACCGCGAGTTGCACGATGCGCGAAGTCATTGGGAGGTACTCCTCGGTATTCTCCGCAACGCTGAGCCCGATGCTGAGGTGACTTGCCTCCGCCAGCGGGGAACCCTCTGCGGTCAGCGATACCACGGTAGCCTCAGTCGTGCGGGCTAGCTCCGCCGTTTCCACTAAGATCTCGGTGCGCCCCGTATGAGAGATGAAGAAAAAGACATCTCCAACGCCACCCCCTGCCGCAAGCATGCGATGCATCAAGGGGTCTGTGCAGGTCGTCACCGGCACTTTAAAACGAAAAAATTTGTGCTCAGCATCCATTGCAACGGCAGCCGATGTACCCAATCCCAAAAAGTAAATGTGTCTGGCCTGTGCAAGATAGTCCACAGCGCGTTCTATCGCTCCGAGTGGCAGCTGATCCCGGGCGAGAATCAGAGCCGTGATGGTGTTATCAAAAAGCTTCCTGGGGTACGTCTCAATATCATCGCCCATTTCAACGGCACGGCTGATGTACCGCACGCCCGAAACCAAGGATCGCGCAAGCCTTAACTTGAAGTCGGGGAAGCCGGTGGCACCAAATCGCTTACTGAAACGGTTTACGCTGGGTTCACTCACGTTGGCCGCGGCCGCGAGTAATGCGATGCTTGAGCGCGTCGCCGCCTCTGGGTCTTCCAGGATCGCGTTGGCGACTTTGGTCTCAGATTTGTTCAAATCCGGCAATGCCGCATTGAGCTCTGACAGTAGATTCGGTTCCTGACTCATCACTTGAAACGACTTACCGGCCCCTTTTCGCACAATTAGTGACCTCATGCTCGCTACACGCTCTCATTGGACACTGCCCTGAACAACCGCGAGTGTAACCCGATGTTTTGTAATAAAACATAAATAAAGTCCCTTTTATCTCATTTTAATAGCGTTTTTTGTAATAAAGGAACATAATGGTGGTGTCTGGGGGGGTGAGCGCAGTAAGGCGGCTGGTGTGAACTCACTTGCTTATTGCGGATCTCACAAACAGGGGAGCTGACACCATGATCAACGTAGCAATTAATGGATACGGACGGATTGGCCGCAACGTATTGCGCGCCTTATACGAGCGACCCGAGCTAAACGGAAAAATGCAGGTTGTTGCGATCAACGATCTCGGTTCCGCGGAAATGAATGCACATCTCACCCAGTTCGATACGACCCACGGTCGGTTTAATCAGTCCGTTTCGGTAGACCAAGACCATTTGATCATTGGCTCAGACTGCATTCGCATGTTGTCAGAGCGTGACCCAAGCCAACTACCTTGGGGACAGCTTTCGGTGGATATCGTATTCGAATGCACCGGCCTCTTCACTGACCGTGAAGCGGCACGACGTCATATTTCCGCCGGTGCAAAACGTGTTCTGGTATCCGCCCCCGGGCAGCATATGGATGCGACAGTGGTTTACGGTATCAACCACACGACACTGACCGAGGTTGACGTGATCGTGTCCAACGCATCCTGCACGACTAACTGTCTCGCACCCATTGCGAAACCTCTGAATGACTCTGTGGGCATTGAACAGGGGTTGATGACCACCATTCATGCCTACACCAACGACCAGAATCTGTCAGATGTCGCGCATAGCGACCCATACCGGGCGCGTGCCGCTGCGCACAGCATGATTCCCACCAAAACGGGTGCCGCGGCCGCAATAGGTTTGGTGATGCCCGAGCTGCAAGGCAAACTGGACGGGCTTGCCGTGCGCGTCCCAACGCTAAATGTCTCACTAGTAGACCTCACGTTTACGGCCTCCAGAAGCACATCTATAGACGAAATCAACGCCATTATGCTGAGAGCCGCCGACTCAGATCGACTTGGCGTATTGGGTTTCAACGCGCTGCCACTGGTGTCCATCGATTTTAATCACAGTAGCTACTCGAGCCATTTTGACGCCAACCACACTCGAGTGCAGGACAGGTTGGTAAAAGTGTTGGCTTGGTATGACAACGAATGGGGGTTTTCAAATCGCATGCTGGACACAGGCCTCGCGATTGGCTCAACCCTGG
>CAJXDE010000046.1 GCA_913052635.1 uncultured Halieaceae bacterium | reverse complement strand
GAGCGCACGCTGGCTGGCGCCGCATTCCGGCACCATCGTTATGTGATCCATCAGTTCCGTGGCCCCCATACCAGCCCGATCAGCCTTCTGGTCAATGTGCACGCGATTGATTCAGAGCAGGACGCCGAGGACTACATCGCCCGGCTGAATAACCTGCCCGACTATTTTGATGGAGTGATCGAGCAGATCCAAATCCGCATGGATAAAGGTCTGTATCTGGTCGACTGGATGATCCCGCAAATTGTGGAGTCCGCCGGCAATGTGCTGGTGGGCGCGCCTTTTGATCAATCGGGTTCGCCCTCGGTGATCTGGGCCGACTTTAACGACAAGCTCGCCACCCTTGAGGTTGAGCCTGCCATCGCAGACCAGTTGCGAGAGGCCGCGCGGCACGCCATGTTGACCGCGGTGAAGCCTGCCTACGAGCGTCTGATTGCGGCCGTTCAATCCCGGCAGGCAGTAGCGCCCAAAGAGGACGGGGTATGGCGATTTCCCGATGGCGATGCCTTTTACGCCAACCGGCTGCGAGATTTCACGACCACCAACCTGACCCCCGAGGCCATTCACCAAGCAGGGCTTGCGAACGTAGCGCGGCTGCATCAGGAGATGCGCTCTGTGATGGCCGAGCTGGGCGAAGAGGGTGAACTGTCCGCGTTTCTCGACCGAGTTCGCAATGATGAGTCTCTGCGTTACGACAACACCGAGGCGGGCCGGTCGGCGTATCTCGACGCGGCACGTGCCGCGATCGACAGGATGGCAGAGCGACTGCCCGACTATTTTGGTTTGCTGCCGCAATCGGATTTGATTGTGAAACGAGTCGAAGCCTATCGCGAGCAGTCTGCGGGTAAAGCGTTTTATCAGAGTCCCCCTCCCGATGGTTCTCGCCCTGGCATTTACTATGCCAATCTCTACGACATGAACTCCATGCCCACTACTGATCTCGAAGCGCTGGCGTTTCACGAGGGATTGCCAGGGCACCACCTGCAGCTGTCGATCGCAGCAGAGCTGGGCGATGTTCCGGATTTCCAGCGCTACACCCGCTTTACCGCCTTCAGCGAAGGGTGGGGTCTGTACTCGGAGTATCTGGCGAAGGAAATGGGCTTTTATCAGGACCCTTATTCCAATTTTGGCCGACTGGCGATGGAGTTGTGGCGCGCCGCGCGTCTGGTGGTCGATACCGGGCTGCACCATAAACAATGGACCCGGGAACAAGCGGTGGCCTACCTCATGGCCAACACACCCAATGCCGAGTATGACTGCCAGCGAGCGATTGAGCGCTACGTCGCCATGCCCGGGCAGGCGACCGCCTACATGATCGGTAAATTGCGGATCGTCGAGCTACGCGAGATGGCCGAGGAAGCTCTGGGAGAACAGTTTGATATCCGCGCCTTCCACGACACGGTACTCGGCTCAGGCGCGGTCCCGCTTGATCAGCTCGAGGCCAATATACAAGGCTTGATTCAGCGAATCCTCGCCAATCGCTAAGCCTCTTCCACCGGCAGCGCTCACCCGTCCACGCTAATGGCAATCGGAAAAAACGATCAATTTTATCTAAACAATCAGCTTTTCAATTTGCGGTGGTGGTGAGTAAATGCGCAGTGGGGTAACTCTTTTTAACGAGGACAGCTCAATGAAAGTAACACTATTAAAAACGGCGGTTGCGCACACCGCACTGGCGGCGGCCCTCGTGGCCCTGCCCGTCATTGAATCAGTGGCCCGCAGCACGCCAAAAAGCACGCAGGCCTGGTGGCCCGCCAGCCTGGATCTGACACCCTTGCGTCAGAACGAGCGCAGCACTAACCCGCTGGGAGCCGATTTTGATTACGTGGCCGAGTTCACGCGATTGGATCTTGAAGCATTGAAGGCGGATATCAACGAGACGCTGACCACCTCGCAGCCTTGGTGGCCTGCTGATTACGGGAACTATGGTCCGTTCTTTGTTCGTATGGCCTGGCACAGCGCCGGCACCTACCGCACTTCGGACGGTCGTGGTGGCGCCGATGGAGGCCAGCAACGGTTCGAGCCACTGAACAGCTGGCCTGACAACGGCAATCTCGACAAGGCCCGCCGCTTGCTATGGCCGATCAAGCAGCAGTACGGCAACCAGATCTCCTGGGCAGACCTGATGGTGCTCGCCGGTAATGTGGCCATGGAAAACATGGGCTTCAAAACCTTTGGTTTTGCAGGCGGCCGCACGGACGATTGGGAGCCCGAGTGGGTCTACTGGGGTCCCGAGGCGAAGATGCTGGCCGATGAGCGCTATGCCGAGGGCCGCCAGCTTCGTAATGGCCTCGCAGCGGTGCAGATGGGTTTGATTTACGTGAACCCAGAAGGCCCCAACGGCAATCCTGACCCGGTGCTCGCCGCACATGATATCCGCGAGACATTTGGTCGCATGGCGATGAATGACGAGGAGACGGTCGCACTGATTGCGGGCGGTCACTCTTTTGGTAAGGCCCACGGAGCGCACAAGCCCAGTGATTGTGTCGGTCCCGAGCCGACCGGTGAGGCGATCGTTGAGCAGGGCTTCGGCTGGAAAAACACCTGTGGTGAAGGCAACGCCGAAGACACCGTCACATCCGGCCTCGAGGGTGCGTGGACCGCAACGCCGACGCAGTGGTCGATGATGTACCTGGCCAACCTGTTTGCCTATGAGTGGGAGCAAACTCGCAGTCCGGCGGGCGCGCTGCAGTGGCAGCCCAGAGACGGGGCCGCGGCGGGCACTGTGCCCGACGCCCATATTGAGGGGGTGAGCCATGCGCCTGTGATGTTTACCACTGATCTGTCGCTCAAGTTTGATCCTAGCTACCGCGAGATCTCAGAGCGGTTCCTTCAGAACCCAGCGGAGTTCGAGCTGGCCTTCGCCAAGGCCTGGTTCAAGCTGACTCACCGTGACATGGGCCCGAAGATCCGTTATCTCGGTGACGATGTACCGGCTGAGACCCTCGCTTGGCAGGATCCGCTCCCCGAGCGCGACTACAAGCTGATCAGCGATCGGGATATCCGCAAGTTGGAGGCGGCGATTGCGGATAGTGGGCTGACCAATACACAGCTGGTGAGCACTGCTTGGGCTTCGGCCTCGACCTATCGCGGCACCGATATGCGTGGCGGCGCTAATGGCGCCCGCATTCGTCTGGCGCCCCAGAACCAGTGGGCGATTAACAACCCTGATGCTCTGGCTACAGTGATCGCTGTGCTGGAAGAAGTACAGGGCGGGTTCAACAGCGGTTTGTCCCGCGGCAAGCAGGTATCACTTGCTGATGTCATCGTGCTCGCGGGTAACGTCGGGGTTGAGCAGGCGGCCGAGGAGTTCGGGGTCGAGGTATCGATTCCCTTCACCCCAGGCCGTGTCGACGCGATTGAAGGGTCGTTGGACGACGCCTCCTGGTCGGTCATGGAGCCGCGTCACGACGGTTTCCGTAACTACATGGCTGACCTCGGGTTCATGACACCCTCGCAGGCGCTCATCGACAAGGCAGACATGCTCAATCTCACGGTGTCCGAGATGACAGTGCTGTTGGGTGGCATGCGGGCGATGAACGCCAACGCCGACGGCAGTGATCGAGGTGTCCTGACCGATCGCCCTGGCGTATTGAGTAACGACTTCTTCGTCAATCTTCTCGATATGAATACGGCCTGGGGACTCTCTTCAGAGGCCTATGTATTCGAGGGCCGTGATCGCCAGACAGGTGACCTCAAGTGGACCGCGACAGAGTTTGATCTGGTATTCGGATCCAACTCCGAGCTTCGTTCAGTGGTGGAGTTCTACGCGTTTGACGAGAGTCGACAGCGGTTTATCAAGGACTTCGCCAGCGCTTGGACCAAGGTGATGGACGCGGACCGCTTCGATATCGAAGACTCCGGCAACGTTGTGGTGAGCGTGGCGCAGTAACGCCCCACTCCCCAAGTAATAAAAAAGCCCCGCACATGCGGGGCTTTTTTGTAGCGGCGACTGATTCAGTGAGATTGACGGGTGATATCCACGCTGAGTGTCACCTTTGCATTGAGTGAATTGGTAATCAGGCAGTTACCCTCGGCTTTCTTCAGTACCCGCAGCACTTTCTCTTCTTCCAGCTCCTCAGGAACGCTGATGCGCACTGATAGCGCTATGTGGGTGAATTGCGTCGATCGATCAACACGTTCCAGTGTGCCCGTGGCATCGCAGTCGAGTGCGTGCCAGGTAATCTGGGACGGCCCGGCCATCGCTCGAAATGTCAGCACGAAGCAGTCAGCGACTGCGGCGATTAGCAGAGCTTCAGGAGACCATTGATCACCGGGGCCGCCGAACTCTCTTGGTACGTCAGTGGTCAGGTCCTCCAGACCCTGGCTGGCAACGCGTACCCGGGATTGGTCCGCGTTGGCGGTAGCGATACAACGGTAGTGGTGGGGGAAATCCTGCATGACAGCCTCGGGGTGGTCGGAAGCGGGCGCAAGGATAGCCGCTCCGTCATCCTGACGCTATACCGAAATGAACGAAGTGCACATCCGTACGAGGCCCTTGCAGTTCAGGCAGAGGGTTGAAAACCGTGTGATGTGTCGAGGGTTTCTGACGATTCCAGCGATGCCCACACTGTCGCAGCATCGAGCAGCGAGTCATCTGTAGGCAGCGAAATGGTTGGGCTCTGACGCCCGCCCCGTTGCTTGAGAATCTTGATTTGCCGGTAACCGCCGATATGGATTTTCAGGCTGGCGGGGGAGGCCTGCTCCAATGCTTCAGAAGAGCGAAAGAGAATGGCCGGTGTGCCATGACTGGCTGCTGCCAACTGTATTTTGCGCAGCTCCGCATAGCGGTAGTCCGTGGCACCCAGCCACACAAATACGGCGCTGCAGGTGCTACTTCGCAAGGCCTGCTCGGTTGACCACAGCACCTCATCGCGGCTCTTGGGATGTACCAGCATGATTTCCTGAAGATCGATCCCTTCGCCGGCGAGGAGTGGGGCGTAAGGGGTATAGGGCGGATCAATGAACACCTGCCACCGGCCCTGACCAGACAGTTGCTTCATCATGGGCATGAACACCCCCATGGCATCCAGACCACACTGGTTGCTGATGACCTCGATACAGCCGCCAACAGGCCAGCCTCTGTTATACAGTTGTGTGTCCAGCACATCGAAACCCGTTCTGACACCGGAAAAGGTGTGGGCATCGCCATTGGCGGCGCTGGCTTCCGGGTGGAAAAGAACACGCTGTTGTTGACCGAGACCAGACGGATCCATACCGTGTTGATCCATGCCTCTCCAGGTGTCGGCGCGACGGAAAATATCTTCAAGTAGATAATTCATGATGCATTCCTATTTCATATTGCTGCGCCGAATCACTCCCGCCGACAGGCGACGTGCTGATGAAACAGCGACAACAGTAAAAATACTGTATAAATAGACAGTATTTAAGCATGACCCAAAAAGCAAGTGAGAATTTTTCGGACTGTCGTGAAACGCGACAGGTCCACCGATCTGCGCTGTCAGATCCGCGCTTTCGGGGCTATTACCCCGCAAGCTGGTCCTCGAGCCTCGGCGCCTGGTTACTGCGTTTTCTGCTGGGATGGAGCGCTTGGGATCTCACTCACTCGGCGACCTGGGTGGGTATTGTCGGCGCTTTGATGCTGGCGCCGGCGCTGTTGCTGTCGCCGTGGTTCGGGATTCTGTCTGACAGGGTGAATCCGCGTGAGGGACTGCGGTTGTCGATGGTGATTCACGGCGCCATCACGCTGACCGGCACCCTCACGACCTGGCTGGGTTGGTACGACCGCGCGGCGTTAGTGGCGCTCGCCGCGACCCTCGGTGTGGCCACCTCACTGCACTCGCCCATGCGTCTTGCGCTTGTGCCGCTCCTGGTCACGCGCGAGGCGTTACCTAGCGCGGTGGGATATTCCGCCATGTCTTTCAATATTGCGCGCATGGTGGGCCCCGCTCTCGGAGCGGCGTTGGTTGCGCAGGTGAACGTCAGCGCAGCTTGGCTAGTTGCAATGTTGATGTTCATGGTGTCCTTCTGGGGGCTGTCACGATTGACGATTGAACGGGATTCACCTGCAGCGCCATCGACTTCTTTCGTGAACCAGTTGGTCGCAGGTTTTCGCCATTTGTTGGAGCGATCCGACCTCAAACTGTTACTCGCGCTCACGGCGCTTAATGGCCTCCTGGGTCGCACCATTATCGAGTTGCTGCCGGCCCTCTCGGGACAACTGTTACAGGGCGGATCCGCAGAGCTTGCGGTACTGGTCGCCATGGCGGGTTTGGGTTCTGTGCTGGGAGGGTTGTTGGTCAGCCGTCAGGCGGCTGATTTGGCGCGCCTGATGATGCTGGTGTGTGCAGCTATCATGCTGGCAGGCCTTGCTCTCATCAGTTTGCAGTGGTTTTTAGGGCTGGCTGGACTGGCGCTATGGGTGTCGGTACTCAGTGTCGTCACAACCGTAGCGGGTACCGGCTCGCAAACGCTCATACAGTTGACGGCCAGTGCCGAGTACCGCGGTCGTGTAATGAGTGTCTGGACTATGCTGGCCATGGGTGCGCCTGCTTTGGGTGCCGCATTGCTCGGCGCGGGAGTGGATGGGTTTGGATTCAGTCGTGTCGCTGGGTGGACGGGAGGCGTGGGCGTTGTGTTGGTGATCAGTCTCTACGCGCGCCGCTCGCGTTTACTGGCAGGCAGTGACCCCTGAGCCATCACCACCACGAGCCGCTCCAATAAACTCCAAGGTTCGCCCTGCATAAAACCCTTGCTGGCGCCATCCGCGTGAAAGCTGAGTGCCTGCATCTCCGCGAGATCCCGACCGCCCAGCCGGTTCATCGCCGAGCGCACTAGCCCCTGTCGATTACGCCACACCCCCCGCTGACTCAATGCTGCATTCACAGGCGTGCCGCCCGCAATTTCTCGCTTTAAATCCGCAAGCAATCGGACTTCCCGCGAGAGAGCCCACAACAATACGGGGGGTTGAATGGACTCGGCCCGCAGTCCGCGCAATGTCCGCACGGCGCCCCGGCTATCTCCCGACAGGGCAACGTCGACCAACCTAAACGCGTCGTAGCGGGCGTTATCCGACACGGTGTCTGCCACTAACTCGGCGGTGATGGTCTGCTCTCCATGCAGCAGCCTCAGCTTTTCGATTTCCTGCGACGCCGCGAGCAGGTTACCTTCCAGTCGTTCAGCCAGCAGTGTCACGGCGTCGTTGTCTGCGGTGAGTCCGGCGGTCTTCATGCGGGCAGCTATCCAGCCAGGTAACTCGGCCGGGGAGATCGGCCATACCGGGACGATGACCCCCGCTTGATCCAGTGCAACGTACCATTTGCTCTTCTGCGACTGCTTGTCGATGCGTCCGCTGACGATGAGCAGAACGTCTTCTTGATCCCCCGCCAGATATTCTTGTATCGCCTTACTGCCTTCGGTGCCGGGTTTGCCGCTGGGCAGTTGCACCTCAATTAATTTTCTATCGGCAAAAAGGGAAAGCGAGCCGGCGCTATGGCCGAGCTCCAGCCAATCGTCCCTGCTGGAGATCGTAATGCGTTGACGCTCGGTGCAGCCTGCTGCGCGGGCCGCGGTGCGAATGGCATCGGCGCACTCCTGCACGATAAGTGGCTCGTCGCCTGAAATCAGATAGCAAGGGGCAAGATGTTGTGAGAGGTGATCAGCGAGTTGCGGGGGCTTCAGTTGCATCAGTTGCCCAGGCTGTGGCTGATGCGACGAGCAATCTGATCAGCGAGGTCACGGCGCATTTCTTCGCGAAGCAGCCGGATCTCCTCGGTTTTACCGACCACGTTGCGGGGGTCGTTGAGCATCTGCCGAGTCACGGTCGCGCGCGCATCAATCGGATCGGATTCTTGCTGATTGAGGGTGAAATCGGCGATTAAAGTGAGTTCGAGTTCTGCCGCTCTGGCTTGGGCAGTCAGTGAGACGTTGCGCTGTGTGAACTGCTCGGGTTGTAGCACCAGCGTCAGCATGGCGTCGCCTTCCTCCAACAGCACCAGGCCCGTGGCGGTCAGCGCTCTGGATACCTCCCGGGTTAGCTCAGATCGGGGCTGGCTGCTGATCAGCTGCAAGGTCCTGCCCTCGAGTTTGGCGCTACTGCTCGCGGCATCGCTCCCTTTCAGTTGGAAGCCGCATCCGGCCAGACACATCAGGATCGCGGACAAACAGATCCATCTGCCTAATGCGCTTTGGCCTAGTGAGCTGTGTATAGTGCGGAAGGCAGCACTATGGGCAATGTTGTCGTGGCTGATCATTGCGCGACGATATTCACCAGCTTCTGGGGTACAACAATCACTTTACGGATGGTCGTGTCCGCCAGAAAACGCTGCACGTTCTCCTGACTTTTGGCCATCGCCTCAATTTCGGCATTGCCTGCGGAGGCGGGCACGCTAATTTTGCCCCGTACCTTACCATTGACCTGTACCACGATCTCCAACTCGTCGCGGCTCAGGGCGGCATCGTCGACTTCCGGCCACTGACTTTCCCTGAACGCGTCGCCTGTCAGGGCCTGCCACAGGTGCTCGCTAAGGTGTGGCGTGATGGGCCACAGAAGCTGCAGCACGGCCCGCAAACCCTCGTCGACGATAGCGCGATCACCGCTGTGCTCGGTTGGGTGGCGCCCGAGTTCATTGCAGAGCTCCATCACCGCGGCCACGGCGGTATTAAAGGTTTGTCGACGACCATAGTCGTCGCTCACTTTGGCGATGGTTTCGTGGATTTTACGGCGCAGATTTTTCTGCTCGCCGTTTAGTGAGTCGGGCAGTGACTCGGTGCCGTCAGTATCAAAGTCATGCACCAGCCGCCACAGTCTTCTGATAAAGCGATTGGCGCCCTCGACTCCTGAGTCTGACCACTCGAGTGACTGCTCGGGGGGTGCGGCAAACATGCTGAACAAACGCACCGTGTCGGCGCCATAACGATCGATCAATTCTTGTGGGTCCACCGTGTTGCCCTTGGACTTCGACATCTTGGCGCCATCTTTCAGCACCATGCCCTGGGTGAGCAGTCGCGTGAAAGGCTCGTCGCTAGTCACCAATCCGGCATCGCGCATCAGCTTGTGAAAGAAGCGGGAATAGAGCAGGTGCAAAATGGCGTGTTCAATGCCGCCGACATACTGATCCACGGGTAGCCAATAATTGGCTTGATCGCTGTCGATCATACCGTCTGTGTAATGTGGACAGGTGAAGCGCGCGTAGTACCACGAG
Organism: uncultured Halieaceae bacterium; assembly: GCA_913052635.1. Lineage (GTDB taxonomy): Bacteria > Pseudomonadota > Gammaproteobacteria > Pseudomonadales > Halieaceae > Luminiphilus. Next base: position 6,325 of record CAJXDE010000046.1, on the reverse strand, counting down.
GACTGAACGAAGGTGTCGAAGGTATCGGTTTCGCGCTCGCAGGGCTGCCCCTCAAGCTCAAACCGGCGCCACTCAGGATCGGCCTTGAGGGGTGACGTCACGCCGTCCATAACGACGTCTTCCGGTAGCAATGAGGGCAGGCGATCGGCCGGAATGGGTATGTCTTGTCCGTCTTCCAGGTTAAGCATGGGGATCGGCGTTCCCCAGTAACGTTGGCGCGAGACGCCCCAGTCTCTCAAGCGGAACTGGGTGGTGGTCTGGCCCATCCTCGCGACTTCGAGCCGCGCTGCAATGCCTTCAAAGGCCTCGTCAAAGTCGCACCCATCGAATTCGGCAGACCCGGTTAGCACGCCGTACTCCGTGTAGGCGCTGTCCGCGGTCTCTGGGGGCTGGCCCTCGGCATCACACACCACGGTTTTCATCGGTAACGCGTACTTGCGGGCAAATTCCCAGTCCCGCTCGTCGTGCGCCGGCACGGCCATCACTGCGCCTGAGCCGTAGTCCATCAATACATAGTTGGCGACCCAAACGGGCACAGCCTCGCCGGTCAGCGGGTGCGTAGCACGCAAGCCCGTATCCATGCCGAGTTTTTCGGCCTGGGCCATGTCGGCCTCCGCGATCGATGTCTGCTTGCAGGCGGCGACGAATTCAGCGAGATCGGAGTTGCTCTCAGCCAGCGCCAGCGTAATCGGATGTTCCGCGGCCAGACTAACGTAGGTCACACCGTAGAGCGTGTCGGGCCGGGTGGTATAGACCTCTATCCGATCGAGGTTCGCGACGGGTTCATCCAGCCCAAACGCCAGCTCCACGCCGCGACTCTTTCCAATCCAGTTGCGCTGCATGGTGCGCACGGCCTCGGGCCAGCCGTCCAGGGTGTCCAGACCCTCCAATAACTCTTCCGCATAGGCAGTAATACGAATAAACCATTGCGGGATCTCGCGCCGCTCGACCACGGCGTCTGAGCGCCATCCGCGCCCATCTATCACCTGTTCATTGGCTAGAACGGTCTGGTCCACGGGATCCCAGTTCACCGTGGCCATTTTTTTGTAGACAAGGCCCCGTTCGTAGAGTTGGGTAAAGAACCACTGCTCCCATTGATAGTACTGCGGGTCGCAGGTGGCGATTTCCCTGTCCCAGTCGTAGGCGTAGCCCAGACGCTGTAATTGGGCGCGCATGTGGTCGATGTTTTCCCGGGTCCATCCGGCGGGCGCAACCTCGTTGGCAATGGCCGCATTCTCGGCGGGGAGTCCAAAGGCGTCCCAGCCCATGGGCTGCAGGACGTTTTTGCCCTGCATCCGCTGGTAGCGCGCGATCACATCGGCAATGGTGTAGTTGCGCACGTGGCCCATATGAAGCTTGCCACTGGGGTAGGGAAACATTGCCAGGCAGTAAAACTTTTCCCGCGCCTCTTCTGGCTGCACGGCGAAACGACCGGACTCAGCCCACTCGGCCTGCAGCGCCAGTTCCAAGGTTTGCGGTGAATATTCCTGGCTCATTGTTCCTCAATAACAGCAGCGGGAAATGCTGGCTTTAATCTGATTGCGCTCATCGTCCGGCGCAGGTCCGCCGGGCCGCGCAGAGTTTACCAGTATTAGGTGCGATCCCGACCCAATACGAGGGTGATCAGGGCGAAAACCCAGACCGGCAGGCTGCCCGTTGCGGCAAAGGGCGTATGCCCGGACCGCGGTTGTACAGTGCCACTGACCACGGACTCAGTGAATTGCGATGCCGTTGAGGTGACAACACCCTTGGACGTGATCAGGGCGCTGACACCGTCATTGGTGCCACGGATCAGATCGCGTCCGAGCTCGACCGCGCGGTAGCGGGCCATTTGGAAGTGCTGCCAGGGGCCCGCGCTTTGGCCAAACCAGGTGTCGTTACTGATGGTGACGAGGAGTGCCGCGTCTCGAGCGGAGCGTTGCACGAAGTCTGGGTAAACAATCTCGTAGCAGATGAAGGGTGCAACCGGCAGGCTGCCGGCGAGGAGAGGGCGCTGTTCCGTCTTGCCGGCAACGAACTGCGACATGGGCAGGTCGAAAAAAGCTATTGCCCCTCTGAGCCAGCGGTCCAGTGGCACATACTCCCCAAAAGGCACCAGCTTTTGTTTGTCGTAAGTCCCCGATCCGGCGCCGAGGGCCGTGATGCTGTTGTAGCGCCCCGTGGTGTTGCGGGTAGGAATGCCGGTGATGAGTGTGCTGTCCAGTCGCGCGAATTGTTGGTCGACCGGCTCGATGACATCCAGTAACCGATCCCGGTAGCCCGGCAACGCCGACTCGGGCCAAACCACCAGATCATGGTCCTGAGCGAGCGCTGTCGAGTGTGCGCCAAAGTCAGACAGTATCCCGCTGCGGTTGCGTGGGTCCCATTTTTCCTTCAACGGGACATTGGGTTGCACGACTGCTACCGTGATCGCATCACCCTCAGAGACGGTCCACTCTGTGCGCTGCAAGACTAGCCCCGCAAGCACTAATGGACCGATCGTCGCTGCAGTGCCCACCCAGCGCCCGATATCGCGCGGCTGACTCAAGGCATTGGCAACCAAACAGCCGATCGCGACGAGGAACCAGGACGTACCGTAGATCCCGACGACTGGAATCCACCCCGCCAAGGGCGAATCGAGTGCGCCGTAGCCGGCATAGAGCCAAGGGAAGCCGGTGAGGAGCCAACTGCGCAGCCACTCGAAAAGCACCCATAACGAGGCAAACTGAACCGCTTGCCATGCCGGATGCCGGCTCGCGAGTCGTGCAAACGCCACTCCCTGTGCGGCGAAAAGCAGTCCTAGACCGCCGCAGAACACAGTCGTCAGGCCCGCCGCCAGCCAGACAGGGGTATTGCCGTAGACGTGGATGCTGACGTACACCCATGAGACCCCTACGCCGAAGAAGCCAGCACCGTAGGCAAATCCGACGCCTCCCGGGCGCTGGGTGCGATTCAGTGCCCTATAAAGGAGTCCAGCGCTCAGGGGGATAACCGGCCAGGCGTCGAACGGGGCCAGACCGAGCGGAAAAATAACGCCTGCCAGTGCGGCTACGCCCAAATTGGGGACCCGGTCGAGCATCAGCCTGTGGCGTCAGCGGCTTCGGTTGTTACCCGCAAACGGGTGAGTCGACGCTCGTCGGCATGGATGACCTTGAACTCGAACTGATCCAATCGAATCGATTGGTTGCGGGTCGGCAGTTGCCCGAAAGCGTTGATTACTAGCCCACCAATTGTGTCGAACTCCTCGTCGCTGAAAGCGGTGTCAAAGAACTCGTTGAATTCGTCGATGGGTGTGAGTGCTTCTACAATGAAAGAGTTGTCGTTGACTGGGCGGATCAGCTGTCCTTCTTCGACATCGGTCTCGTCTTCGATTTCACCCACAATCTCCTCAAGCACATCCTCGATGGTAATCAGGCCGGCGATTCCACCGTACTCGTCGATCACGATCGCCATATGATTGCGGTTCTGCCGGAACTCGCGCAGCAGCACATTGAGCCGCTTGCTCTCAGGAACGGCAATCACCGGCCGCATCAGCTCCGTGATGCTCGGCACGTCTCCGTCACTCTGAATCAGAGGCAACAGGTCCTTGGCGAGCAACATGCCGATGACATCGTCGATACCATCGCCGATCACCGGGTAGCGCGAGTGGCCAGATTGGACAATTTTGGGCAATGCTTCCTGAAGCGGCTGGTCGGAATCAATCACAATCATCTGCGCACGGGGGATCATGATGTCGCGCACCTGCATGTCGGTCACGAGCAATGCGCCCTCCATGATTTTGCGCGCGTCCTCATCGATGATCTCGTGCTCTTCAGCGAGAGAGAGCACACCCTCCAAGTCAGATTTATTCTGGGGTTCGCCGCTGATGAAATGAGTCAGTCGGTCCAGCCAGGATCGTTCTTCCAATTCCGGCTTGCGGTCGTCGTTCACGTTGTTAAGCCCTCCGGGGGCTGTTCAGGGTCATAGGGATTGGGAAAGCCGAGGTGCCCGAGTAAATCGATCTCGAGTGCCTCCATCTGTTTGGCTTCCGCAGGGATTTGGTGGTCATGGCCTAGCAGATGCAGGACACCATGAATGACGAGATGCGCCCAGTGGGCTTCCTCGGATTTTTGTTGCTGCGCGGCTTCGAGCTGCACCAGCGGCGCGCAGATCACCAGATCTCCCAGTAAGCCAGAGTCTGTTTCTGTCGGCACATAGGCGGGGAAGGACAGCACGTTGGTAGGGCCCGCTTTGGCGCGGTAGGTTTGATTGAGATCCGTCGCCTCGTCATTGTCGGTGATACGAATAGAAAGTTCGGGAGTCGGCTTGGGCAGAGAAGCGGTCTGTATCAGGGTGTGACGCACCCAGCCCTGCAGTGTGGCGTCAGTGGGTGAGGCGACGTCGGTGGCCCGGTCAACGGATAGCAGGATATTCATGGAGGACCCTCGCCCCGGGGAGAGGCATTGCGCTGCTCAAAGGCGTCGTAGGCGCTCACGACTCTCTGCACCAGCGGATGCCGGACCACATCCTTGTTACCAAACTCGGTAAAGGTGATACCGGCCACCTCATGCAGCACCGTCATGGCGTGAGTCAGGCCGCTCTGGGTGCCTTTTGGGAGATCAATCTGGCTGGTATCGCCCGTCACCACCGCTGTGGACCCGAAACCGATCCGGGTCAGGAACATTTTCATTTGCTCCCGGGTGGTGTTCTGCGCTTCGTCAAGAATGATGAACGCGTGATTGAGCGTACGGCCGCGCATAAAGGCGAGGGGGGCGACCTCAATGATGTGCCGTTCGATGTATTTGTTGACCGTGTCGAACCCCAGCATCTCATAGAGTGCGTCGTAAAGTGGCCGCAGATAGGGGTCTACCTTCTGAGAGAGGTCACCGGGCAGGAAACCGAGGCGCTCGCCTGCCTCAACTGCCGGGCGTACCAACAGGATGCGCTTGACCTGCTCGTTAAGTAGCGCGCGCACCGCACACGCGACTGCCAGGTAGGTTTTACCGGTGCCGGCGGGGCCTACGCCAAAGTTGATGTCATAGTTGCTGATGGCCGAGACGTATTGACGCTGGTTTTGCCCCCGCGGCCTGACCGAGAGTCGTTTGGTGCGAATGAGGCCCGTTGTATCTGTAGCGATATCTGCAGTCTGGGGTTCGCTGAGTAGTTCGAGGTCTGCCTCCTGAAGGCGCAGGTGAATGCTCTCCGGGCTCAGCTGCGCGCCATTCTCGATATCCGTATACAGCGATGACAGCAGTGAGGCTGCCATCTGGCAGCGCTCGTGGGCGCCCCGCAGTTCGAAGTGATTGCTGCGATTCTGGATCGTTATGTCGAGACGCTTTTCGATCTGGCGCAAATGGCTGTCCAGCTGCCCGCAGAGGGCCGCCAGATGTCGCGCGTCGTTCGGTTCGAGGGAGAGGGTGATATGTGAGGCCAGACCCGGAGGGGTGATCTCGGGCGCCGATTGCTCTGTGTCCAACGGTTTTCACGCCGCCTCTTTCACATTGGAAAGGAAAAGATACTCGCCTTGCCGGCTGAGTCAACTCCCATGTAGGGCATTAAACGGGGTCGTCTGTTGTCCCAGCAGCGAGTTGGTATAGGCCGCCGTAATCTCGACCTCGGCAAACTGGCCGATCAGGGCGGTGTTTTGAGAGGCGAAGTTCACCACGCGATTATTTTCCGTGCGCCCTGAGAGTTGTCCGGGGTCTTTTTTCGCATAACCGGTGACCAATATGCGCTGCCTTGTGCCCACCATCGACTCGGCAATCTGCTGCGCCTGCTGCGCAATGCGTGCCTGAAGAATGTGTAGTCGCTGCTTCTTTACTGCTTCGGGTACTTCATCGAGCAATTCTGCGGCGGGGGTGCCGGGGCGTGCGCTGTATATAAAGCTGAACGAGGTATCGAAGCCGATCTCTTCGATCAATTTCATGGTGGCTGCGAAATCGGCCTCGGTCTCGCCGGGAAAGCCGATGATGAAGTCGGATGACAAAGAGATGTTAGGACGAATCTTGCGCAGTGCGCGGATCGTTGCCTTGTACTCGAGCGTGGTGTGTCCGCGCTTCATCGCCATAAGAATGCGATCCGAGCCGCTTTGCACGGGCAGGTGCAGGTGGTCGACCAGCGCGGGTATCTCGGCGTAGCAGGCCACGATTGCATCGGTGAACTCGACTGGGTGCGACGTGGTGTAGCGAATCCGCTCGATACCCGGCACCAGATTCACCAAGTGCAGCAGTTCAGCGAAATCAACGGTCTCGTCCAGGTGGTTACGCCCGCGGAAGGCGTTTACGTTCTGCCCCAATAGATTGACCTCTTTGACACCGCGGTCCGCGAGACCCGCAATTTCAGCGATGACATCGTCGACCGGCCGCGA
>CAJXDE010000045.1 GCA_913052635.1 uncultured Halieaceae bacterium | reverse complement strand
AACAAGTCTCTTAAAACTTCTCCTCTAAAATTTTTAGTTAATTTATTTTTTGGAAAATTTCTAGCCATCCATAAAAATAACTCATTTGTTATTTTCATTTCTTTTGTTAGTTTATCATCAGATTCATTATACAATGTATCCATAGATTTCTTATCACCAACTCTCTGATGTCTTAGATAGTGTAGATGTTCTGCAACAAAAAGACTATCACCTTTTTTCTGTAAAGAATAAGTAGAGGAGAATACTCCTAACTCATCAAGCCTCGACATGAAATGTACAATATCAGGATGAGATATTGTTTTATTAATCGAATAAGCAACAGGTGTAAATTGAATACATCTTTTTTCATGAGGACTCCAAGATTCACCCTCATTGATTGCAATGAGTCTTTCTACAACTGCAAGCACATTGCCTCCAATAGCATAACTAACTATTACCTGATGATTATTTACTTGTTGTTTATCAGTATCACTTAATGATGTGAAAGAAACATCATTTTTTTCTACACCATCGACAACCAAAGGGATTGTAAGATTACCATAGATAAATGGTGTAATAGAAAATTTAAGTCTGTTTTGTCCATCAAGAATAACTGCCTCTGCACCTATTTCTTGCTTCTCTTCTACGGCACCGTGGTGGGCTTAGAGCCTGCACTGGCCGGCACGGCGCTGCTGATCGCGCTCATATTCGATGCCTTCAGCGATCCCATCGTCGGTTACTGGTCGGATAACACCCGCTCTCGCTGGGGACGTCGCCATCCGTTTATGTATGCTGCAGCGATCCCTGTGGCACTGTGTTACTCGTTGCTGTGGCAGCCGCCTGATTGGGGCGACGGGTTGCTATTTTTGTATCTCGTTGTATTAGCCGTCCTCATTCGCACGCTCATCACCTTTTACGAAACGCCGAGCTCTGCCCTGATGCCTGAGCTGACAGCTGACTACGATGAGCGCACCACCATCCAGGCCTGGCGTTCCTTCTTCGGTTGGGCGGGGGGCGCTGGTATGGCGGTGTTTATGTACGCCTTTCTATTGGTGCCGAGCGAGACCTACCCGGTGGGCGCACTCAATCGCGACGGTTACGAAACGTACGGGGTGATCTCCGGCGGTGTGATTCTGGTGGCCATCTTGGTGTCTGCACTCGGGACGCATCACCGCATCGGCTTATTGACGACGCCACCACCAAGAGCGCGAGCGGGATTGAAGGCGGTTTTCAAAGAAGTGATCGAGACGCTGGCAGACAGGAGTTTCTTCGCGCTGTTTGTCTCTTCCATTGCCAGTGCCGTGGCCACCGGCCTCACCGCGGCGTTGACTTTTATTATGCTCACCTACTTCTGGGCCTTCTCCTCGCTAGAGGTGTTCTACTGGACACTGCTAGTCGTTATCTCGGCGGTGATGGGGCTATTGATCGCGCCCCGGGCCTCAAAGCGCTGGGGCAAGAAAGGGGCGGCGCTGCGGCTCGGTGTTCTGGCGTTCACGGTGCAACCGTTACCGGTGCTCTTCAGGCTAATGGGCTGGATGCCCGAGAACGGGGATCCGCTTTTGTTCCCCATCCTTGCTACCGTTAACACAATTGATCTCGGCCTCATTATCGCCATGCAGGCGATTTTCTTTTCGATGCTGGCGGATCTGGTGGAGCACTCAGAGGTGAAAACCGGGCGGCGCAGCGAAGGGGTGCTTTTCTCTGCGCTGACGTTTATTCGCAAAACCACTCAGGGCATCGGCGCGTTCGTCGCGGGTCTGATTCTGCAGGCGGTGGCCTTTCCCCAGGGTGCTGCCCCCGCCGACGTGCCGACCGAATCGGTGCTGCAGTTGGGCACCTTGCTTGTGCCCTCCCAATGGTTCTTATGGGGGGTCATGCTAGTGGCGCTGGTGTATTACCGGTTGGATCGCGCGCAGCATCAGTCCAACTTGACTGCCATCCAGTCGCGGGATGGTCGGTCTGTCTAAGGTTTGCCGCTCATCAGCGCGATGCAGGCCAAATCCGTTTGGGCGACCCTCTGTGTCATGGCATACTGACTGCCAATAGTGAGCGGCACTGAGTAAGGAGCCAGCATGGCGCTGAACATCGTCCAATCTTCTGATGGTCGCCGGCAGCGCAGTGAGCGCAGCCAGACCGCGATCATAGAAGCAGCGCTTGCTCTAATGGATGAAGGGGCGCTGGTGCCCACCGCGCAGCAGATTGCCGACCGTGCCGGTGTGGGAATCCGCTCTTTCTTTCGACACTTCGCCGACATGGATTCGCTCTTTCTTGCCGCCGACGAGATGCTGATCTCGTCCTACGAGGCGCTATTCGAAGTCGACAATCGAGCAGGTACTTTATCTGAGCGCGTTGTGCGGGCAATCGATCTCTACGGCAATGCCTTCGACCAGTTGCGCCCGATTATTTTGTGCACTCAGGCGCAACTGTGGCGCTCTCCCAAGCTCCGGGAAAATTATGCGTGGCATCAGAAGCGGCTGCGGAAAGAGCTCGAGCTCTGGCTGCCTGAGGTCGCGGCGCTGCCTAAAGACCGACGCGAGGCACTACACGCGGTCGCCTCTTTCGACATGTGGCACCGCCTGCGCGAGCATCAGGGGCTGTCGCCCAAGGCCAGTTCTGACATCGTCACGTCGCTGGCGAACGACCTCATCGCTTCGAGCTGAGGCAGTCCGGTTGTCCGAGCAGTTCAAGGATCAGGGTGGCGTTGCCACCATGGACCCCAGCCACCTGACCCGCTGGCTGACCTCGCGTTTGATGACACGAATTTCCGGGCCCGGTGCCGTGGCAGCGCGGCACCGGAAGGCCGAGCAGGCCCGCGTCAAAGCCGCTGACCCGCATCGGGTCGACTATTTCCATCAGGTGGACGAGGGCTACAGTTGTCTTGCGGCACAGACGCTAGAGAGACTGGCGGCCCGCTACGATATCGAATTGCACTGCCATCTGGTGCGCGGGCAGGAGGGTAAGAACGCCCCCGAGCCTGAACTGCTTGCGCAGCTCGCGCGCGCTGATTCGCACCAGATTGCGCCGGGCTATGGTCTAAATTTTCCCTATCATCCGGATGCGCCCGCGGCGGGTCTGGTCGAGACGGCGTCGCAGGTTCTTGCCGCGCAGTCCCATTCAGATTTCCCCAAGGCGGCTGTGAGTGTCGGTGAGGCACTGTGGCGTGATGATGCAGATTGCCTGGCGCAGTTAGCGGCAGAGCTTGGCACCGCGTCACCAGAAGCAACGACCGCCGCGATTGAGGCGGGTACCGCGAAACGGCGCGAGCTTAAGCACTATTCCGGAGCGATGTTTTATTACGGGGGTGAGTGGTACTGGGGTGTCGACCGGTTGTATCACCTCGAGGCACGGCTCACGGCTCTCGGCGCAGACACGCAGCCCGGCGCGCCACTGATCGCGCCTCGCCCCAGTGAAGACCTTGCTGATAACCGCGATACGGGGCAATTCACGCTGGAGTTATATGCTTCTTTGCGCAGTCCCTATACGGCAGTGATTTTTGATCGCGCTGTGGCCTTTGCCAAAGCCGCGGGCGTGACACTGAGTCTGCGGCCCGTGCTGCCCATGGTGATGCGCGGTGTGCCCGCCACCCGCGAAAAAGGCATATACATCTTTACGGATGCGGCCCGTGAGGCGCGCGCGGCTGGCGTGCCCTACGGTAATTTCTACGACCCCATTGGCGACCCCGCGCGCCGATGCTACGCGCTTTACCCCTGGGCTGCGGCTCAGGATAAAGGCGTTGAGCTCTGCTCGAGCTTTCTCCGCCATGCCTTCGTACTTGGCGTGAATACCAACAATGATCGCGGCTTACGCAAGGTGGTTGAAGCCGCGGGCCTTGCCTGGTCGGCAGCGCAGCCACACCGCGAGGACAATACCTGGGAAGCCCTGCTCGAAGACAACCGCCAGACCATGTACAAGGCTGGGCTTTGGGGCGTGCCAAGTTTCCGTCTGCTGGACCCGGCGGATGAGCCGCTACTCTCTACCTGGGGTCAGGACCGGCTGTGGCTCGTCGCCCAAACCTTACGCGATGCGCTGGCTGCGCGCGCTACCTGATCACAGCAGCCTTCTAATTGCATCTCCTATCTATTGGCAGTATAAATGCCAATAGATAGCCGGCGGAGTGCGTTGGCCGCAGTGGCGGGGTGCTATGCGGAAGATTTTTATTTCATTGGTCGCAATATTGGCAGTGGGGGCCGGCGGGGCTTACCTGCATCCCAGCGCCGCGATCCTGACGGCAGTCAAGGTGCGCGCTTTTTTGTCGACGACTCAGATTGGCCCACCCCGCGACATCGCCTGGCAGCAAGGCCCTGCTACAACGAGTACGGCGCCAACTGAACGTCCCCCCAATATTGTGGTGATCATGGCTGACGATCTCGGCTACAACGACATTTCGACCTTTGGCGGTGGCGTGGCGGGTGGACGTTTGCAGACGCCCCATATTGATGCGCTCGCGGCGCAGGGCGCGGTGTTTACCCAGTCTTACTCGGGCGCCTCAACTTGCGCGCCCTCCAGGGCCATGCTGATGACGGGGCGATATCCCAGCCGCACCGGCTTTGCATACACACCGATGCCACCCTCAATGGGTCGCGCAGTGTCCATTGTCGCGGCGGATATGGATCGAGCATCGCCCGACACTTTGTATAACCCCGAGGCGGCGGCCAACAAGCCGCCGTATGACCTTCAAGGCCTGCCGTCGGAAGAAATTACCCTTGCTGAATCGCTCAAAGCGCGCGGTTACCACACCGTGCACATCGGCAAGTGGCACCTCGGACGCGAGAACGGCATGGCGGCCCACGAACAGGGTTTTGATGAAAGTTTGTTAATGGCGAGCGGCTTATATTTGCCCGAAGACCACCCCGAAGTGGTGAACGCCAAGCTCGACTTCGATCCGATTGACCAGTTTTTATGGTCTGCGCTCACTTACGCCAACTCCTATAACAGCGGCACAACCGACTTGTTTGAGCCAGGTGGTTACCTCACCGACTACTGGACCGATGAGTCGATTAAGGTCATCAAAGCCAATCGCAACCGCCCGTTTTTTCTCTACCTGGCTCACTGGGGCATCCACACACCGCTGCAGGCAACCCGAGCCGACTATGAGGCGGTGGGGGATATTCAGCCGCATCGTTTGCGGGTTTACGCCGCAATGACCCGCGCATTGGACCGCAGCGTGGGTAGAGTGATGGCCGCGCTGGAAGAGGAGGGGTTGGCCGACAACACCATTGTGGTATTCACCAGTGATAACGGTGGCGCCGGTTATGTCGGTCTTGCCGATGTAAATGCTCCATATCGCGGTTGGAAGATCACTTACTTTGAGGGGGGTATTCGCGTGCCCCTGTTTGTGAAATGGCCCGAGATAGTTGCCGCCGGGCAGGCCATCGACACACCCGTTGCGCACATCGACGTCATGCCGACGCTATTGGCAGCAGCGGAGCAAGCCCTGCCCCAAGATCGTGAGATTGACGGTGAGAACTTGTTGCCGCTGATTACCGAGGGCGCGCCGGCCGAGGCCATGTGGCCTCGGCAGACCCTGTTCTGGTCGTCGGGACACAACCGCATTGTTCGTCACGGTGATTGGAAGCTACAGATTGCCGCACGCCCTGAAATGCAATGGCTCTTCAATCTCGCCGAGGACCCCACTGAGCAGGTGAATCTCGCTGAGTTGCGCCCCGATAAGGTCTCAGAGCTGATGGTCCTACTCGATGCGCATGCTGCCGAGGGCCGGCCCGCGCTTTATGAGCCAGAGCTCGAGGCCCCGGTGGCGATCGATAAACACTTGGCGTTGCCCTTCGAGGAGGGCGATCAATGGGTATCAGTGCCGAACTGATGCAGTAGCGCTGTGCACCTATCCTACATGCCTTTGCGGGTCTGAATGATCTCTGATGAGTTGGCGGGCAGGCTGAACGACACCCCGTCGTACCCGACTGTGTAGTCCGGGAAGATCTCCCCCGCGCCATTAAGCCACAGTGCCTCTTGTCCCGGCACAATGATGGGCGGCACCACGTGGTAATAGAGCAAGTGACCGACGCCAGCGTCCCGCGCAGTTTCTGCGGCCTCCCGCGGGCTGGCGTGATAGTCGGGCACGTCAAACATGACCTTGGCCATAATTTCGTTACCCAGGCTTTTGGCGGTATCTTCCATCATGCCAATGATTTCAGGCGAGAGCGCTTCATGGACCAACAGGTCAATGCCCTCTGCGAAGCGCCTGATATTGTCGGATTGAGCCGTGTCGCCGCTGATGAGTAGGGTTCGCTCCCCATAAGTGAAGCGATAACCCACCGCGGGCGAGACGGGTGCGTGGTCGACTCGCAATGCCTCGACTGTTAAGCCACCCTCGCTAAAGATAGTGGCGAGCTCGCCATCTGGCGGTGACGCGAAAGGCACGGCGCTTAAGCCCGCAGCCGAGAGCGGTGCGACAAGATCTCCGTGATGATCGTGTCGATAGCCGAAGTCGGCGGTATAAGCAGCGTTAAAGCCGGCGATGACGCCTTCGACGCCCTCGGGGCCGTATACAGTCAGGGGCGTCAGGTCATCGCCCGTGGCCCAGCGTAAGGTAGCCAGCTCGCCAAGCCCGTCTATGTGATCAGAGTGAAAGTGCGTGAGAAACACGGCGTCTATGCCACCGAGGGGGAAGCCCAGTCGCGCGAAATTACGTGGGCCATTGGCGCCGGCATCAACAAGGAATAATTGGTCTCCTGCAACCACCACCACGCAAGGGCCCGAGGCGCGAGGTGAGGGCATCGGACCGCCCGCACCGCAGAGCGCGACGTGCAGGCCATCTTGCAGCACCTCCAACTGATTCGTGCTCATCTGGTTTGGGAGAGCAGCCGCGAGGAGGCGTTCGGCAATCGTCGCCCGCTGGGAGTAGCCCAAGCCGAGCAGAATCAACCCGCAACCCAGAACAACCAGCAATTTCTTCATCTCAGGCCCCTTTTTATTTCGACTGACGTCTTAACTTCTAAAACAGTCTATACTTATTGGCATTAATTATGCCAATATAAATCGGAAGGCCGACGCCATTATCGACAAAGCGGGTGCTGGGCGTTGACTCCGGACCTCGGAAATCCTGCTTAGTTTCAGCCCGGGGGCCCGGTATTTGTTGGCCTGTGCCAGGTCGCTTGAAGCTTGTGTTTCCCCCCGGCTGTGGCACTATCAGATCAGTAAAAGTAGGGAGAGTGCGCGCAAAACCACATGCGCGCATTTTTCTAATAAAAAATAACGAATCAGAACTTATCCATGGGAGTCCACAACAATGGTTAAAACATTTGCGAAAGTAGCCTTGAGTGCTGCGGTGGCCAGTCTGTCGGTGACAGCTTTTGGTCAGGCACTCGAAGAGGTCGTCGTAACAGCGCAGAAGCGGACCGAAAGTCTGCAGGACGTGCCAATTTCAGTAACTGCGATCAGTGGCGAGCAGATCGAAAATGCGTCTATTCGTAGTTTCACTGAGTTGGGTGCTTACGTACCGAATTTCTCGGTGTCTGAGAACGCGGTGAACACCATCATCACCATGCGTGGTATTTCGATTGGTGCCAACCAGTCGTTTGAGCAATCGGTGGGTATGTTTGTGGATGGCATTCACTATGGGCGGAGCCGTCAGGCTCGTTTGGGCTTGTTTGACCTCGAGCAGGTGGAAGTCCTGCGCGGCCCTCAGGGGATTCTCTTTGGTAAAAACACGTTAGCGGGTGCTGTGAACATCCGCACCGCTGCACCAAAAGTGGGTGAGGGCCTTTCAGGTCGTGTGGCAGCGAGTTTTGAGACTGACAATGGTGAGTATTTTGAGGGCCACATCAGCGGCAGCCTGACAGATAATTTTGCCGTGCGTCTTGCCATCATGGATCGATCCATCGATGGCTATAACGACAACAACGCTCCCAATGCAGTTAACCCTAATATGCCTGCAACGGATGAGACTATCGCCCGATTTGGTGCGCAGTGGGAGCCCTCTGATTCGACCAGTGTGGGGCTTCGTTACACCTATGCAGATTTCTTGCGCACAGGCAGTACTGGAACTGTAACCAAGTTCGGCCCGACCATTGTCGATGGCATTGGGCCACTTGTGCCTGCATCTAACGCCGCAATGTATGCGGTGATGGGATTTGCCTTCCCTGGCTTCCAGGAAAGCATCACTGATGCCTACCGTGACGGACTGTCGGTTGGTGGCGGGGAAGTTTTTGGTTCGCCCACCGAGCGTCTCGACGGCACTGACACAGAGAACCACGAGTTCTCGCTTAACATCCAGCACGAGTTTGGCAACGGTATGACGCTGAACCTAGTTACCGGTGTATCGCAGTACGAATTTGAGGACGGTATCGATGCCGACTTCTTGCCGGTGAAATTCATCGGGCGAAGCGATAACCAAGAGTACGAGCAATTCAGCCAAGAGATCCGGCTCGCTTCTGACCTCGACGGTCGATTCAGCTGGGTAGCTGGCGCTAACTACATCGACTCCAAGCAAGAAATTGACCGCATCGTCGCGGTTGATGGGACCTTTGGTCAGCCCGGTATCACTGCCTTGATTACGGGAGGGTTGCCGACCATCCTCGCCTACAGCCCCGCGCAGCTCGCTGGTATCGCGCCAGCATTGGGTCTGCCCCCAGGCGCCCTGCCTGTGGGGGTAGAGGGTCTGACGATGTGGAGTCAAGTTGGTCGCCTGTCTCGCTGGCAGCAGGAAACAGAGTCCTGGGCGGTCTTCCTACAGGGTACCTTTAATATCACCGATAACCTGAGCATCACAGCTGGTGTGCGCTATACCGAGGAAGAAAAGTCGGCCGACGCGCAAACGTGGCTGAACAGCACAGCACAGGGACTGGGCACTAAGACGCCAGACCCTCTTGTGGGTCTTTTGACCGCCGGCGATATAGGGAACTTCCTGCAACATAGTCTGCAGGGCGCCTTCTTTGACAGCTATTCGCACCACTTCATTCAAGATCGCGACACAGATCAAACTATTCCGGCTGTGTCGTTGAACTGGACGCCAAGTGACGATCACCTGCTCTACGCAAGCTACTCAGAGGGCTTCAAGAGTGGCGGCTTCAACGCCGTCGATGACCAGAATCCAGTCTTCGTCGCCGTACCCACTGCAGAGTGTCCCGATCAGGCGTGTCGCACCCAGCCGGGCACCGGTTTCGAATACGATGACGAGACCGCATGGTCGTTCGAGGTAGGTGGTAAGCATACCTTCCTTGACGGACGTATGCGTGTGAACTGGGCTTATTACAACAGTGAGTATGAAGACCAGCAGGTATCAACCTTCGTTGGTCTGGGCTTCGTCGTCACAAACGCGGCGAGTACCGAGATCCAGGGTTTTGAGCTGGATGCAGCATTTCAGGCCACTGAGAAGCTGCGTCTGAACCTTGCGGTGGGCACGGTTGACGGTGAGTACGGTAAGTTTGAGGGTGCCGGCTGTACTGCTCAGCAGCAGGCTGGGATGCAGGCCTTAGATATTCTGTCCGGTGGTCTGACGCCGAGCTCACCCGTTACCTCAGTGACGGTGGATGGTCGAACCTGTTCGCAGCGGTTCCTCGGTAATGGGACGCCTTCTGGTCAGTCACAGGATCTCTCGGGTGTGCCGATCGGTGCGGCAGAGTGGTCAGGCTCCTTCGGAGCCCAATACATGCAGCCTGTTGGCTCTATGATGTGGTTCACCGAACTCGATGTTAACTTCACCGATGACTATTACATGACTGGTGACCTTGACGGCAACGATGTGCAGTCTGGCTATGAGTTTATCAACCTGCGTACCGGCCTACGTGGCGAAAACTGGATGTTGATGCTTTACGGCAGAAACATCACCGACGAGCTCATCGCGAGTGGCGCGGCTGACGTGCCTTTGGCGCGAGGCTCTCACTTCCAGTACCGTGCACGTGGTGAGGTTTGGGGCATTCAGGCAGCTTGGGAGTTTTAACCTCGAAGGCTGATGACTTGAGAAAGGGCGGCCTCGGCCGCCCTTTTTTTTATTGAATGTAAGAGACAGCACCGAGAGATGAGAAGACTTATCAAGTACATTCTGGCTGTCATCGCACTCGGTATGGCATGGCTTGTCTGGCTAGGCTGGTTTTCAGCGCGACCACCGCTGATGACCGATACAGCGACGCTGGTCGGCGATGGCGCTGCACTTAATTACTGCGAGTTACCTGTTCTTGACGGTTCCGGTAGGCGAGCCGCTGATATACCCAAGGGCAACACGCCAGGTTGCGGCTATGATCACTTCCCGTTGCCCATTCTGGCCGCGTGCACGGAGCCACTGCCGCCGGAAGCTGATGACATTCGCGGTTTGTGGCGTGGGGTATCCGGGGGCCACGTAGGGCATGTGGAGCGGGTCGAGCAATGTGGCAACCGGGTCGTTGTGACCGCGGCGGGGCTCATCCACGATTACGGTCCAAACAGTACTGGCGGGCTCAACACCAACGACACGGAGGGTTCGGTGCTTTTCACTTTGGCAGGCAAAGAGCACTGTATGCGGACCTCGGCAAGCATGATCTGGGAAGACAAAATCCTCAACTTTTATGTTTTTGGTTGGGGGCCGAGAGTAGTGCGCCGCTACCGGGATGGCGACGAGCTGATCTGGGAATACGCCGACAGCTCTGTGACGCGTATGGAGCGGTTATGCACACTGCCTGAGGAAAACAAAGTGCCCAGGCCTCGCGGCAGGCGTTTCGAGTTTTTTTAAAGCGCCTGTGCACTAACTCAACTCCATGACGCGATAGGAGATTCCCATGCTCACGGAAATGTGGGTCGACCGAACCGATTATCACCACACTCGAGTGGTGCAGGGTGATATGCCGACGCCCGGTGAGGGCGAGATACTGGTCGCCATCGACAAGTTTGCAATGACTGCCAACAACGTCACTTACGCAGCGTCAGGAGACATGTTCGGTTATTGGCAGTTCTATCCCACCGGGGAAGATCCCTGGGGCAAGGTCACGGTGTGGGGTATCGGCGAGGTGCTCGTCAGCCATGCCGAGGGCATTGTTGTCGGCGAGCGGCTCTATGGCTTCTTCCCCATGGCGAGCCATGTAGTGATGAAGCCGGGTGAATGCTCCGAGCGGGGGTTTACCGACGCTATACCTCATCGCGGCGAGCTCCCCGGCCTCTACAACTACTACGCGCGTACGCAGTCGGAGTCGGTTCAACTTCAGGCGCTTGAGGATCAGCGCTGCATTTTTTTCCCGCTATTTATGACCGGTTACGTAATTGCCGATTTGCTTCTGGATAACGACTGGTTTGGTGTGCAGCATGTCGTGATTGGCTCGGCATCCTCCAAGACGGGTTTCAGCACTGCAGCATTTATTCGCGCCGCGGGCTTCGGCGGCACACTCGTTGGCCTCACCAGTAATCAGAACGTTGCCTTCTCCGATGCGCTCGGTTGCTACGACCGCGTCGTTTCTTACAGCGAGGTAGAAAGCATCGCGAATGAACCGAGCGCATACGTTGATATTGCCGGGGATGTTTCCGTGCGGTCGCGCCTGCATCACAGCCTTCAGAACAATGCCGCCCAGACACTTTTAGTGGGGGCGACCCACTGGGATCAATTTGGTCAGTCAGTGGGTGGTGAGCCGCTCCCCGGTAGCGAGCCCCAGGTCTTCTTCGCGCCGGCACAAATTGAAAAGCGGGATGGCGAGTGGGGTCGCGGTGTCATGATGGGCAAGGCTTACGCGGCGAGTATCGAGCTGGTGAGCCAACTGGCCCCAACGTTAATGATGGAATCCCACAAGGGTGCCGACGCATGCGACGCGATCTGGCAGTCCCTATTACGCAATCAGGTCTCGGGTCAACGCGGAGTCATGGTGTCGCTGCAGGCCGAGGCCTGAGCCTAACGGTCAAACGCACCCTGAACCGTTGATCGGTATACAGAGTATTTAGCTCGAAAGCATAAGTGGGCGTCCGCCCACCAATAACAAGAGCCGTGACGCAATGAAGAAACTCATTTTTATTCTGTTGGCCGTGGGTCTGCCCCTTGGCGTCGCCACGCTGGCCAATCCTACAGGGCTTACGCTGGCGGGTTGGCCCGCAATGACAGCCTTGGCCTTGGGCGCTTTTGGTATCCAGTGGCTGGCATTTACACCTGCCCGGCTTTTTAAGACCGAGCGTTTCTATGATCTTACGGGGAGCATCACCTATATCGCGGTCACACTGGCAGCCATCAGCGCAGCCACC
This sequence comes from uncultured Halieaceae bacterium, assembly GCA_913052635.1. Lineage (GTDB taxonomy): Bacteria > Pseudomonadota > Gammaproteobacteria > Pseudomonadales > Halieaceae > Luminiphilus. The sequence goes on along the minus strand of CAJXDE010000045.1, from coordinate 3,459 downwards.
GCGCCCTCGGGCGCACAATGGCTGATCGCGATCATGATCTTCCTCTGGGCCGGGCGACTCGGTAGCTTTTTATTCCGCCGCATTCACGCGGCGGGTGGCGATCAACGCTTTGATCACATCAAGGTGTCGTCGTCGCGCTTTTTTGTGGCCTGGACGCTACAGGGCGCCTGGGTGGTGATGACCAGCTGTGCCGCCCTGACCGCCATATTGAGCGGTGAGCAAACAGCGGTTGGCGCTATCTATGTCATCGGCGCCGTGATGTGGTTGGCAGGCTTTGCCATCGAGGTCATTGCAGATCAGCAAAAGTCGCGATTCAGGGCAGACCCGGCCAACGCCGGTCGATTCATCAATGTCGGGCTATGGGCTCGCTCCCGCCACCCCAACTACTTTGGCGAAATCTTGCTGTGGGCCGGCATTGCGGTGATGGCTATACCCTATTTATCGGGCACCCAGTGGGTGGTGATGCTCTCGCCGCTATTTGTTTACGTCTTGCTGACGCGCATGAGCGGCATTCCAACACTCGTGAGGCGGGGTGAGGAACTGTGGGGCGACGACCCGGCGTACCAGACCTACGTAGCCAATACGCCGCGTCTGCTACCGCGCCTGCGCTAGGAGGGAGTAGGGGGTTTCTCAGACCATCGCTCAGTTGATGGTGAGTCCGGCAAACTCACCGGTGTCGCGCCACTTGGCGAGCAAATTAAAGAACGGAATGGGTCCGTCACCGTACGACACCATCTGCTCAAAGTGCTCTCGCGGCTTGCCTTCGTTGTTGTAGTAACCTGGTGTGCAGGTCTCATCGCCAATAATTCCGCCGCGAACACCCTTGTCCAGTATCGTCTGCACCCAGCCGGCCTCTGCTTCAGCGCTGGTTTCCACCACTTCTTTTTCGATCGCGAGCGCATGACCAACAATGTGAGCGACATGGGTCGCGACTTCGTCGAGCATGTGGGGATAGTTAACCGTGAAGCCACCTTGAATCGTGCTCATCAGAAAGCAGTTGGGGAATCCATGGATATGCATGCCGTGTAGCGTGCGAATGCCATCAGCCCATTTGTCGCTGAGCGACAGGCCATCGCGTCCGTATATCTCAAAGCCGCTGACGCGCTGAAAACCGGTGCCGACCTCAAAGCCCGTGGCGTAAACAATGCAGTCCACGGGGTACTCCATGCCTGCCACGACCACGCCTGACTCAGTTATCCGCTCAACACCCTGACCCTCTGTGTCGACCAGCGTAACGTTGTCCCGATTAAAGGTCTGCAGGTACTGATCATGGAAGCAGGGACGCTTGCAGAACATGCGATACCAGGGCTTGAGTGATTCCGAGGTTTCGGGGTCTTCAACCAGCGTTTCGATTCGCGCACGTAGCTCGTTCATTTTTTCGAGGTTTGCGAGATCCATGATGTCAGGCAGGCTGAGCGCCTCGCCTTCCTGACTTTCCAGATAGAGTCTGAGCATTTTGCCGATCAAAGAGGTCCACCCATCGTCGACCAGATCGATTTCCTGCGGCTGGCCCGAGACCAGCGCGTTGAAGTTATCCATCCGGTCTCGCTGCCAGCCCGGCTTGAGGTCAGCGGCCCATTCTTGGTCGGTGGGTCGGTTATCCCGCACGTCGATGCTCGACGGCGTGCGCTGGCAGACGTATAGGTGCTTTGCACTCGCCGCAAGGTGCGGCACGCACTGCACTGCCGTAGCCCCCGTGCCGATCACAGCGATCCGCTTGTCAGTCAGCTTGTCCAAACCGCCTTCGGCCGTGCCGCCCGTGTAGTCGTAGTCCCAGCGGCTAGTATGGAAAGTATGGCCTTTATAGTCGCGTATGCCCGAGATGCCGGGAAGCTTGGGACGGTTCAGCGGGCCGCTGGCGAGTGACACAAAGCGGGCGCGGATGACATCACCATGGTCGGTGCTCACTAACCAGCGGCGCTCGTCATCATCCCAGCGTAGCTCAGTGATCCCGGTCTGAAACAGCGCACCGTCATAAAGGTCAAAGTGCCTGCCGATGGCGCGGCTGTGCTCGAGAATCTCCGGCGCATGGGAATACTTTTCCTTCGGCACGTAGCCGAGTTCTTCGAGGAGTGGCAGGTAAATGTAGGATTCCACATCACACTGTGCGCCGGGGTAGCGGTTCCAGTACCAGGTGCCGCCAAAGTCGCCGCCCTTCTCAACAACGCAAATGTCTTTGACGCCGGCTTGCCTAAGCCGCGCGCCCGCCAGTAACCCGCCAAAGCCACCACCGATTATCAGCGCATCGACGGCCCTGTTGATGAGGTCCCGCTGAAATCCCGGTTCCACATAAGGATCGTCGACGTAGTGCGCCAAATCTCCGGCGATTTCGACGTACTGGTCGTTGCCGTCCTCGCGGATGCGTTTGTCGCGCTCCGCCGCGTAGCGATGGCGGATGGCTTCAAGATCTTCTAGATGTGGCCGTTGTTGGGTCATGGTGTCAGTGACCGTGAGATGAAAATGTCAGTTGCAACAAGCTATAGAACTTGCAACGAAAAACCAAGAAAGCTACCGGAAATCAGCATGGAGCTCTTTTCGTGCCAAACGGGCATCAAGGAGTGCCGTGATCGCCAGCATGAAGAGCCCTAGTAATAGACGCAGGTCGCCGAAATAAATTCGTGGCTCAATGGGGTAGGCGATGGTTTTCTCAAGGCCCGCCAACTTGAAATCGTGCCGAGCGTAAAACTCGGGATTGTCGATAATATCGATTAATGTTCGCCGACTGCGATAACGCATGATCGCGCCGTCCGACCATGCCTCGGCACCTTCGATACCCAGCAGATCCAGACTGTCTGCGACCGACTTGCCCACCACGACGGGATGACTCGCGCGGGAGAGCAGCGCCGGAATCATGTGCTCCATATAGAGGTCGACCAGTGTTTGCCCGTCGGCATCGGGCGGCGCGCCTTCCATTGGAGGGGGGTTTTTCGCCAGGTCGACAGCATTGAACATGAGAAACTGGCCACCCGTGTCATTGCGGAGAAACTCAAGTAGCGCTCCGCGAGCTGAAGGGGCTCCGCCCAGACCACGATTTTCAGTCTTGGCGATGTACGCCTGTATTTCGGCTTCAGCTAAGGGGCCACCGAAGTCGGTATACCAGCTGACGAAAAGCGCATAGAGCACGATTGAGCTTAGCCAAGTTTTGCGTCGCGATGTCATATCGCCAGTCTCCATAGTGATCGCCACAGCGCCATTTTACTGTCACCTTTAACCCCGACACGCGCAACGGCAGACGCGTTTTCATTAGACGGCCACGATCTTGTACAAGTGACCCAGCGCTTACTTATTGGCACTAACTATGCCAATATATAGATCGCTTCAAGACGCCGCAAGGAGTTCCAATGACGTCTTTTGATCCCGTCCAGCTGGTGGGGGGTACTGGCTCGCCCTACACCCAGAAGATGCTGGCACTGCTGCGTTACCGACGCATCCCCTACTCCATTATCTGGGGCCAGCCCG
>CAJXDE010000044.1 GCA_913052635.1 uncultured Halieaceae bacterium | reverse complement strand
GGTAGCTCATCATTTCAGTACCACCTGCGATCACCAGATCTTCCATGCCCGACATAATCTGTGCCGCTGCGAGGTTCACGGTGGTAATGCCCGAGCCACAGAAGCGGTCCAGCGTCACGCCAGAAGAGCGCACGTCGTAGCCGGCATTGAGTGCTGCCATGCGGCCCAGATCGCCGCCCTGCTTACCGGTTTGGGATGAGGTGCCCCAGATGATGTCATCGACCTCGGCGGTATTGAGGTTATTCCGCTCCGACATGGCGGCGAGTACGGTGGAGCCGAGGTAAGAAGGGTGTAGGTGCGCGAGAGCGCCTTTTCCAACCTTGCCGATCCCACGGGGGGTGCGGCACGCATCAACAATATAGGCATTACCCATGGTCATTCTCCCGAATCTTAAGACTGTGGCGCGCGTGGGCGCGTCTTTGAGTTATTTGTGGCTGCCGAGGCAGCAAATAAGACTCTGCACGCTACGTGGCGCGCTAAAGAGGGTCAAGTCTCCGACACCAGCTCTCTCAGCGCGGTTTTGAGAATCTTGCCGATGTGACTCCGCGGCAACTCATCCAACTGTTTAAGCGCCGAGATGCGCTGGGTTTTACCCAGTTCGGCGTTGGCGCGAGCGCAGACTGCAGGGAGATCCAGCTGCTCACCATCCGCTGCGACCACAAAGCCCAAGGGCGTCTCGCCCCACTCCTTGGAGGGGGTACCAATCACCGCGGCATCCACCACTTCAGGCTGTTTCAGAAGCGCATCCTCCAGATCCCGCGGGTAAATGTTGAAACCGCCAGAAATTATCATGTCTTTGGAGCGGCCCAGTAAGGTGACGAAGCCCTCCTCGTCGACACGACCAATATCACCCATGCGCTGCCAGCGCTCACCGTTGTCGTCGTACCAGCTGGCCTCTTCGGTTTTCTCGGGCTGGTTCTGGTAACCCGACATCATTGTGGTCGAGCGCCCGACCAGTTCACCAATCTCGCCCGCAGGCAGCCGGTTTAATTGCTCATCGATCGTAAAGACCTCGCTCCCCCCCCAGGGGATGCCGACAGTATGAAGCTTGTCGGGGTAAATATCGGCGCGGAGCAGACACACCACGCCGCCCTCGGTCATGGAATAGATCTCGATCAGCGCCCCTGACATACGCCGCACCACCTCGGCCTTGAGCTCTGCCGAAAACGGCGCGCTGGTGCAGTATTTCAGCGCCATGCTCGAGAGGTCGTACTCATCAAATTGGTGGAAGTCCATCAGCCGTTGGTACTGCACCGGCACCAGAATCGTATGCGTTGCCCGGTGTTGCTGAGCCAGTTCCAGCCACCGCGCGCAATCGAACTTGCGCATCACAACCGCGGTACCGCCATAGGCCATGGTCGCGACAAAAATACTGAGCGTGGTGTTGGAGTACATCGGCGTCGAGAGAAGCGTCACCTGTCCCGGCTGCCCCAGCCCGCTCTCCTCGCCCACCGCCATCTGATACCAGCGCATCTGGCGGCTATGCACGATACCTTTTGGCGCACCGGTGGTCCCGCTGGAATAAATGATGTTGTACGGGTCGCTGGGGCCCGTCTCGACCTCAAGAACCATCGTGCCCTCTACAGCCATCCAATCGAACAGGAACGGCGCACCGTCTGAGTGGTCTGGCGCATCCATCATCACGTGCTTGAGATTTGGCAACGTCACACCACTGTCGGCGAGCTCCGCACGTTTGGTGTGGTCGATAAACAGATGCCCCGCGCCGCTGTCGGTCATCATGGCGACGAGTTGTTGTGGGGTTGCCGAGGTAGTCAGCGGTGCGGCGCAGCCGCCCGCGGCAATGGCCCCCAGATACACCAGCGCGTAGCGAATCGTGGTGGTGCCGAGGATGGAAACCGCCTGGCCTTTTTGCAGGCCCTCGGCTTGCAGCTGCGCGGCAATCCGATTCACCAGCGCCGCGGTCTCGCCCCAGGTCAGGCGCTCTTCACCGTCATCGAGCGCGATGCGCTCGGGCTGGTTTGCGGCGTGGGATTTAATTAGCCAAGCCAGCTCACCATAGGGCTGCTTCAGGTATTGCAGCGTCTCAGCGGCCGGTGTTGCAGTGTCAGCAGTCATAAAGCGCTCGATTTCTGTCCGCGGTCAGGTTGCAAACCGCGTTGTATCACGAGCGTGACTGTAGAGGCAGGGTTTAGGCTCTGGCGCGAGCGGGCTTCCGGTTGCGGCCACCGCGACTCGCTGCCTGGCCCTGACGCTGTGCCGATGGGCCACCCTGTCGTTTTTTACCCTGACCGTCACGATGCTTCTTGACGCCCAGTTTTGCCTTCGCCTTTCTAGAAGGACGCTTACCGTTAGTTTTAACCGGCTTGGTAGGCAGACGATGCTCGGGCTCAAAACCCTCAATCTCTTCCCTCGGAATCGATTTTTTAATCAGCCTCTCGATCTTCTGTAGCTGGGACACCTCGTCCGCACTCACAAGCGAAAGCGCGATGCCCACCTCCCCCGCTCGGCCTGTCCGACCGATGCGGTGCACATAATCTTCCGCGACATGGGGCAGATCAAAGTTCACGACCCGCGGCAACTGCTGGATGTCGATCCCTCTTGCGGCAATGTCGGTCGCCACCAATACTTGTAGTCGGCCATCTTTGAACTGCTTAAGCGAACGGGTCCTCGAGCCCTGTGTTTTATCGCCGTGAATCGAGTCGCTACTGATGCCGGCCTTGCATAACTTGCGCGATATCTTGTCAGCACCATGTTTGGTGCGCGAGAAGACCAGCACCTGGCCCCATCGCTCGCTGGTCATCAAATGCTTCAACAAATCTGTTTTACGCGTTTTATCGACAGGGTAAACGGTCTGATCGATCCGGCTTACCGTGGTATTGGCGGGTGTGACCTGAATTTTTTGTGGCTGATGCAAGAACTCGCATGCCAGAGACTCGATCTCGCGCGAGAACGTGGCGGAAAACATCAACGTCTGGCGCTTTTTGGGCAACTCGGCATGGATGCGACGCATGGCGGGGATAAAGCCCATGTCGAGCATTCTGTCGGCCTCATCCAGCACCCACATCCTCACGTGGTCGAGCCGCAACGCACCCTGCCCCAGCAAATCCAAGAGGCGACCGGGGGTGGCGACCAGGATATCGGTGCCACGCGCGAGATGGCGGATCTGCGGTCGGATGTTGACGCCGCCACACACCATTTGGCTGTGCAGTTTGAGCCCCGCGCCGTAAACGCGGATGCCATCGGCAATCTGTGCCGCCAGTTCACGGGTAGGCGTCAGGATCAAACAGCTGACATCCTTGGGGCCCGGGCGGGGACCGCCCTTTAACATATGAAGCGCGGGCAGCGTAAAGGCAGCAGTTTTGCCAGTTCCCGTCTGCGCGGCCGCCATCAGGTCGCAACCTGACAGCACCTTTGGAATCGCCTTGGCTTGGATCGGCGAGGGCGTGTCGTAACCCTTGGCCGTAATGTTTTGTAAGAGCTTGGCGTTCAAGCCCAGCCCGTTAAATGCGGTCATCGTGTGCTCTATGTTGGGCATCGCGTTTAAGTGCAACGGGACAAGAGAGAGTTGAGAGTGGTGTTACGCAGCACAACCCTCAGTGGATGGCGCGCAGTATGCGCGGCCGCGCCTACATTACAAGCTTTATCTCACTGTACTATTTGCATGCTGTCCGCAGGCTTTCTTTGGATATCAGCTTTCAGCGCGTGAGTTGATGGCTGACAGGCCTCTCCACAAGAGTAAGACCGCCATCGGCAGTACCGTCGCCCCCACCAGTGCAAGCGAGCTGCCGACCGCCTGCGTGCTCTCAAAGCAGCTCTATCGAGGGCTGTGAGGGGATGTTTTACCCATCTGCGAGCGCAACAGCGGCTAGAGTCCTGAGCCATCCTCGGAATAAATGACCCAGATCTTGCGGTAGCCTGCGGTCTCCCAACGACCCATCCACTCTTTGGGGATGGTCACGGCCTCACCTGCATTGACCGTTGTCACAGAGCCGTCTGCGGAGGTGAGCGTGACACTGCCCTCGAGGAAGAACATGAATTCATCAACGCCGTAAGGCTCGGTGATATCGAAAGTCTGCGGCCCAGCCTTGTACATCCCCGAAGCGAACTTACCGTCGCTCGACTTGAGTGAGGTGAAGTCGAGAATTTTTTCACCCTCTACTTCTGTGATCGTTGTTGAGGGGTCGTCAAAGGCCGCACCTTCGAGCGCCTTCTTTGACAGCTTGGCGGGATGACTCACCTCCGCCATGGCCGATACGCTGATCAGCCCAGTGAGCAATGCCACGCCCACGTAAACTGTGAAATTGAAAATCTGCAACGCTTTCATTCTTAAATCTCCTGCAGTCCATGAGCACGGGAGATCATTTCATCACACACAGGGCAGTGACAGGGCACCGTCTGTCTAAGTTCTCTGTACCAAGACGCGCTAGGTGGGTAAAGCTGAAGCCAGTATGCTCTTATCAGTCGCCTCAACGTCTTACCGCGGAGTGGCACCAGCTCTGGCACACAAACCAACTAAACGTCACACCCCCTCTCAACATGAGATAGACTCACGAAGGTCCATGCTGTTATCCACTCTGGTTGGCCGCTCTATGAAAATTGACAAAAACGTGCCTCTGATAGCAGGTCTAGCGCTATGTGTCGTGGTCCTAGCCTCGCGGGCACTGGCGGCAAATGAATCCGGCACCCAAAGTGAGGCTCGCAAACCCAACATCGTCTTGGTGCTCATGGACAACTTTGGCTGGGGCGAGGTGGGCGTCTACGGCGGCGGAGTGATGAGGGGCGCACCTACGCCCAATATCGACAGCATCGCTGCTCAGGGGATGCGCTTAACCAACTTTAACGTCGAGGCAGAGTGCACCCCCTCTCGCTCAGCCCTTTTGACGGGCCGCTATGGTATGCGCACGCGACAGCGAGAAGACAATCCTCCCCGGGGAGTTTGGTATGGCATCACAAAATGGGAAATCACCCTCGCGGAGCTGCTAGAACAGCAGGGTTACGTATCCGGAATTTTTGGTAAATGGCATTTGGGAGATACCGAAGGTCGCTTCCCTACAGATCAGGGCTTCGATGAGTGGATCGGCCTCCCGCGATCATCGGACCGCGCCTTTTGGCCCGACAGTAACAGCTTCCAACCCGACGCCCACCCTGACATTCGTTTCGCTCATGTCATGTCGAGTCGTAAAGGCGAGGAACCACAAGAGCTTGAGGTTTTTGACCGCGCCAAACGCACCGTGATGGACCGTGAGATTACAGATAACACTCTCGACTTTATCGAGCGACAGGCGGCAGCAGAGCAGCCTTTTTTTGCATTTGTCACTTACACTCAAACTCATGAGCCAGTAGACCCACACCCGGATTTCTATGGCAGCACAGGTCACGGCAGCTTTGCCGATGTACTGGCACAAACCGACACATATGTCGGTGAGTTGCTGTCGAAGCTGGATACTCTTGGACTTGTTGAGGACACGATTTTTATCTTCACCTCGGACAATGGCCGAGAAGGCGTGCCGCGTTCGTTTGGTTTTACAGGACCATGGCGCAGTGGAATGTTCTCTCCTTATGAAGGTTCTTTGAGGGTGCCATTCATCATCCGATGGCCCGGCAAAATCCCCGCGCAGCGCGTCTCCAACGAGATGGTGCATCAACTCGATGTCTTTCCGACGATCGCCCAATTTATCGGCGCTGACACGCCGAGCGATCGTCTGTTGGATGGCGTGGATCAGTCAGGTTTCTTTATGGGAAAAACCGACAGGTCTGCGCGAGAGAGTCTGGTCATCTATATCGGGAACACCCTATTTGGTGCCAAATGGCGCGACTGGAAAATCTTGCTCAAGGAAATGGACTCTGACACCTATGCGGTGAAAGATATTGCCTATCCCTCTGTCTACAACCTGATTGTTGACCCCAAAGAGGAGGTGCCGGAACTGAATTATCTGAACGACACCTGGGTAGACTTCCCGCTATATCAAGTCATAGAGGACCACGAAGCTTCACTCGCCAATGACCCTCAACTGCCGGAAGGCGACTAACGCAGGTTTACCGACCCCGCAACATGACCTGCGCGGCGTTACGGCCGGGCAACCCGGTTACGCCGCCGCCCGGATGCGCACCAGAACCACACAAAAAAACATTTTCTACGGGCATCCGGTAAGACGCATGCCCTGGTATGGGGCGCATGGAGTAGAACTGGTCGAGCTGTAACGCACCGTGGAAGATGTCTCCTCCAATCATGCCGATATCACGCTCGATATCGAGCGGCGTCTTGATCTGTCGCCCCAATACTGATTGTTTGAAATTGGGTGCATACGCATCGATGGTATCAATGATCTGATCAGCGACTTTTTCTCGGACATCGTCCCAGTTCTGCCCATTGGGCAAATGACGCTGGAAGTGCTGACAGAAAAGGCTTGCAACATGCGCGCCCTCGGGCGCCAGCGAGTTATCTTGGGTGGTGGGCACCTGCATCGAGATCACGGGCCGTTGTGCCCAACCCAATTGCTTGGCATCAAGATAGGCCTGTTCTATATACGCTAAAGAGGGCGAGACCTCGATTGCTCCCGCGAAATGCGAATCGCCGCGCCCTACCATCGAGGTGAATTGGGGTAACTCAGACAAGGCGACGTTCATGCGGAAGGTCGCCGAGTGGCTGCGGTAGCCCTCAATGCGCCGCCTATCTTCAGCACTCAATAGCTCAGGATCCAGCATTTTCGTTAACAAGGTCTGAGGGTGTACATTAGCGGCGACCTGTCGTGCGTGAAACGTCCGCCCATCGGCCAGCTTGACACCGACGGCCCGACGTCCTTCCATCACAATATTCTCAACAGGTGCGCCGACTTCCAGCACGGCACCGTAGGCTTGGGCATAGCGCGCCATGGCATCACTAATGGCACCCATACCACCTTTGGCGATCCCCCATGCGCCGGCACGACCCTTCACCTCGCCAAATGCATGGTGCAGCAGGATGTAAGCGGTGCCAGATTGGTAAGGACTGGCAAAGTTGCCGATGACGCCCTCAAGTCCCAGCACTCCCTTGAGTGCCTCGGCCTCAAACCACGAATCCAGGTAATCACCAAGAGAACTGGTCAATAAGGTCGCCAACACCTTCTGCGAGTGAGAACCCAGCTTTCTGGCGACATTCCCGGCCGACAGCAACTGCATCAGGTCGCGCCAGCCTCCACCAAAATCGGGAGGTGCCTGAGTCGCCAGTTCGCGTAGCGCAATCGCTACCGTACTGATCTCTTCCTCAAATTGTTCGATCCGATCTGCATCACGCTTCGAGAATCTGGCGATCTCTGCTCGCGCCTGGGCATCGTCTCGAGTCAAGAGCAGATGATCGTTCTCAAGCAAACTGAGCGTGCCGGCGGGCCGTTCCATAATTTCGAGACCGTGCTGTTCGAGTGACAAATCACTGATGACCTGTGGGTGGAGCAGGCTCACGGAATAGGAATACACGGAGTTACGGAAACCAGGGTGGAACTCTTCAGTGACGGCTGCGCCACCTAGCACGTCGCGCGCCTCGAAAAGTCGTACCGACTTCCCCGCTTTTGCCAGATATCCAGCGCAGGCCAGACCATTGTGGCCGCCACCAATAATGATGACGTCGGAGTCAGAATTATGGGCAGTCATGGTCTTCACTCCCGAAGATGAACGTTGAGTGTAGGGCGGCTGTGAGGCGTCGACATACGCACCTTCAGGGAAGCATACTCTACAAGTAGTCCGAAACCGGCTTAGCTCGCTACGGTTCGATATTCTTCAAAGATTTTTTCCGTGGCATTCATGTCGAGAGAGCCTTGCCACAGGGAAGCAACAGGGTTGTCTATGAGTCATTACGACGCCATCGTTATCGGTGCGGGCCATAACGGGCTCACCACCGCCAACTATCTCGCCAGAGGCGGGATGAGCGTTTGCGTGCTCGAGCAACGCTCAATAGTGGGAGGAGCAGCCGTCACAGAAGAGTTTTACCCGGGATACCGTAATTCAACGTTTTCCTATGTTGTGAGTCTGCTGCGGCCCGAGGTCGTTGAGGATTTACGGCTAGCCGATTACGGGTACGAGGCGATCACCCTAGAGAACGCGCTCTATATTGACTCCAGCGGTGACCATTTGTTGCTCACCGCCGATGAACAGTTCAATCAAGCACAGTTCGAAAAATTCTCTCAAACCGACTTTCAGGCTTATGAGTCGTTCGAGCACTCTGTAGATCAGATCGGGCAGCTACTGGCCAAGCAATGGTTGAACGAGCCGCCTAAATTAGGCGAACAGGGCGTCGGAGATCTCCTCACCATGCTAAAAGTGGGTGTTGATGTATTCCGGCTCGATGCGGAGGCACGCTGGCGACTAATGCAGTTTTTCATCGGCGCGCCAGAGACAATTATTGATCGCTGGTTTGAAAGCGAAAAAGTGAAGTCGATGGTGGCCGCCCACATCATGCCTGCCAACTACGCGCCGCTGAGCCAGCCTGGCGCCAGCCTGGCGATGTTGCACCACGCCGTCGGCGAGGTCGATGGGCGAGCAGGCGCCTGGGGCATTGTCAGAGGTGGCATGGGTGGTATCACGCAGGCAATGTTGAAGTCGTCGCTGGCACTAGGCGTGGCTGTTCGCACCGATGCTGCAGTGCAGCAAATTAATGTGTCGGATGAGAGGGTCACAGGTGTCACGCTTGCCTCAGGAGAAGTGCTTACTGCACCGGTTGTCGCAGCCAACACTGACCCCAAGCGCACCTTTTTCACACTATTGGGCGAAGAGCATCTTCCGGAAGGCTTTACCCGTGATGTCAAAAGCTTCCGACAAGAGTCTGCCTCCCTGCGCATGAATCTCGCGTTATCTGAGCTGCCAGAATTTTCCGCGCTTCCCGGTGCCGAGGGGGCACATCACCGAGCCAGTATCACGATGATCGAGAGTGCCGACCATTTGAATGCCGCATTCCACAGCGCTAAGCGGGGCGAGCCTGCGGATCCGCCGATCATTGAGGCGATTATCCCCAGCGTGCTGGACCCGACATTGACCGATACGCCAGGCCACCACGTAATGAGCCTCCTATGCAAATACATGCCATACGACCTGAGTGGTGGACGCTCATGGGACAATGAAAAAGATCGCATCACTGAACGCATTTTCAGCTACGTGGAACGCTTCATCCCTCGATTGAGGGACATTACAGTGGGTCACCAGTGCCTTACACCACTGGATCTGGAGCGGATGCTTGGGATGACCCGCGGCGACATCTGCCACGGCAGACTCGAACCCGATCAACTGTTCAACATGAGGCCACACCCCGATGCCGCACAATACGCCACACCGGTAAAAGGCCTCTATCTGTGCGGTTCAGGTGCACACCCCGGTGGCGGCGTGACCGGCGCACCAGGACACAACGCCGCGCGGCGCATACTGAGGGATGCTTGAGGGCGGAACAGCCTGAGCGCTCACGCGTGACTGGCGGGCGCGATAGACGCACTCGGTGAGTACCGACGTCGAATCACCCGCCATGCAATCACCCCCAGGGGCACATGAATGAGTAATGGGCCGATGACGAACCAGGGCTCCGCATGACGCCAATCAATGCTCTCACCCAACTCGATAATGCCCGCACCAAGCTGATAAGGCTCCACATAAAAGTGGAGTAGCAAAAATGGCATCACACATCCGTAAGCAATCAAAAGCATAGGCGCCAGCAACGTGATACGTGTCGCCCGCCGATCGACATCGACCGAAGGCGTTTGGTGAAGTTGCGTTCGATAGTTGCGCTCAGCCTCTGAAACGACATCGCCTCTAGAACCCAATCGAGCAAAAAGGACGGAGGCCACAATGCCCAGCAGAACCGGCTCCATATAGCTGGGCAAATCGATCAACCCGATATAGTCGAGCGCTGCCGGTACGATATTTGCCAAAAGGCCAGCCAGCATGCCCCAGCGCGCGCCGCGCGCGGTAATCGATCGACTCCAGATGCTCATCAATCCAACCGGACCCCAACTGGAGGCAAAAACTGTCCCGATGAATAACGTGATCCAGAACAGGTTGTGTGGCAGGAAAAGGCTCAGGCCGAGCACTATAAGGCTGATCAGCGCCATCGCTGTGCGCGTCCGCCCCAAGCTTTCAGCAGTGTTCTGGATACCTAAATCTTTGCTGACACTAAAACCAACCAGCGACAAAAAAGTTGATGCTGATGACAGCGCAGCGCAGACGATACCCGCGACCAGTACGGCACCCAGGTATCTAGGCACCAGATTCATAGCGGCCCAAATCAAGACCGTCTCCTCATTCTCGATGTTCGGGTTTGCAAGGTTCACGAAACCGCCGGCGCCATAAATGGCAATTTGCAAAAAGATAACTACCAGCACGGTATAAATTGACGCGCGCAGTACGACGTGTTCGCTTTTGGCCATGAGGTGTCGGCTGGATTGCCAAGGGCTCACGGCGTAAACAAGGCTCCAAGACAGGTCAATCAAGACAAACCAAATTAAGAAGTCCAACGCCGTCGGCCAAGGGGTCCCATCGCCGATGATGCCGTGCCAGCTCGTTAAGCCAGGCTTTACATCCTGCCGCGTGAGATCTTGGATCGTCTGCAAGATACCGCCAAAGCTATCTACCAAGTGCACCACAACGAAGAAAGAGGCAGCAGTAAACAAGAGGAACATTAGCGTGTCGGTGATCACCACGCCCTTGGAGCCTGCATACAGCGTGAACGTGGAATAACTCAACCACGCAATCAACACACCCTCGGTGTAGCTGACACCGGTCAGATCAGAGAGCAGCAGTGCCGCACCCTGTGTCACCACCAGCAAGTACCCCCCCAGGCCCAGTATCACCGTCCATCCGGCGATCCGCTGGAGCTCGGGAGACGCGAAACGCTGTCCAAAAAAAGCGGCGAGGGTAGTTGCCCTGCTGCGCCTCAGATAGGTGCCAAAAAATAGTGCGCCAAAGACATAACCCGTTACCGGGAGTCCAGGGAGCAACAGGTAAGGGCCCAATTGGCCCGCGTAAGTGAAACCGGCCTCCCCCATGAAAACGGTTGTGCTCATATTGCTAGCAACAAGCGTCCCGATAATGAGAAACGTCGGCGCGCGCCGCCCTGCGACGTAGTAGTCCTCGAGCGTCTTCACGCGACGGCCCGCATAGTTGCCAATCACTACGAAGATGAAAACGAAAAAAGCGGTGGTAGCAGCAAATAGCGTCATGGGCAGTACCCCGCCATTGCATCAACAGCCATCATCCAAATGCCCGGATTCGCATCGTGGAGGCGCGCTTCGCTCACATCCGCATCGTCTGTCATTGACTACTCGGCACCAACTGCTTAATTGCACAGAGTACTTTATTGCGGCAGTTCATGACTGCAAGCATATGGGCTGAGAAGCGCAGCAGTCGCTGTGTCACGTACAATCAACATGCTAAACGATCACGGGTAGCGTCTACTCCAGAGCAACCCGAGACATGAAACTAAGCTAGGCGGAGAGCAAGTCATGACAGAAATAAGCATTCAAAAGCAGCCTGCAACGCTGACAGGTCTCGAGGAATGCGAATCGTTTGGGGAGCCGGTGGGCGCACTGCCCTTACAAACCAATGCCGGTTTTTTTGAGGGCGAACTGGCAAAGGGTCAGCTGTATACCGGCACCTGGGAGTGCGAGCCCGGTAAGCTAGAGCTTGACCTCGAACTCACAGAATTCTGCTACCTGCTGGAGGGCCACTGGCGCTTTACTTCTGAGAGTGGCGTGGTCTCTGAGGTCAGAGCGGGCGATAGCTGGGTCTTCCCAAAAGGCTGGAAAGGCACTGCCGAGGTGATTGAAAAAGTCCGTAAGGTCTACGCCATGATGGTGCCAGACGAGGCGGCGTAAAAGATTACCGTTACCGCAGATCCATCAGCTTGTAATACGCCATTCCCGCGGCGAGCAATGGCCTGCCGAACACTCGCCCTCCCGGGAAGGGCATGTGGGGAATGGCCGCCATCACGTTGAACCGGTCAGATTCGCCAGCAATACTCTCAGCAGTGATCTTGGCCATGATGTGGGTGGGTGCCACACCATGACCTGAATAAGCCTGAATGTAGCGAATATTTGGCGCCAACTCGCCAAGCTGCGGCATGCGATTGATGCCAATGCCAATCCAACCACTCCAGGCGTAATCCACTCTGATGTCCGCGAGATCCGGGAACACATTGCGCATTTTCTTGCGCATCACCGAGACCAGATTTTTGGGTTCCATACCGGTGTAATTAGACAGCCCACCAAACAACATGCGGCGATCCGCAGACAGCCTGAAGTAGTCCAGAGCTGTTCTCGGATCACACACGGCGACGTCACCGGGTAATAACTTTTGAGCCAACGATTCGGACAACGGCTCGGTGGCAATTACCGAGCTGGCTGAGGGCAACACCTGAGTGCTGAGCTTTGGAATCAACTTTCCCATGTACGCATTGCCCGCAAGCACAACATGCTTGGCGGTCACGCGACCTTGCTCGGTCCTCACGACGGACCTGTCTCCGGGCATGATCTCCAGCGCCCGGGTTTGCTCAAAAATACGGGCGCCTCTACTGACTGCAGCAGCAGCCTCGCCAATGCAGAGGTTCAGAGGGTGAATGTGGCCATTGGCCGTATTGTGAAGACCACCGAGATACCGATCAGAGTTCACGAAATCTTTCAGCTCGCTCGCATCCAGCAGCGTGTAAGGGTGCGGGTTACCAATGGTTTTCTCCCAGTCACGCCACTCAGCAAAGTCTTTCATATGCCGCGGCTTCAACGCCACATCGCAATAACCCCACTTCAGATCACAATCAATGCTGTAGGTTTCAACGCGCCCCTTAATGATGTCGCGGGCTTCAATACCCATTCGATAAATCGTATTGATGCCCTCCTCACCAATAGATTTCTTAAATCGTTCTGGGGTGTGGCCAATGCCACCGATGATTTGACCACCATTGCGACCGCTCGCGCCCCACCCGATTCGATTGGCCTCAATCAGCACCACCTCATAACCACGCTCTGCGAGCTCAACCGCCGTGTTGACGCCAGAAAAGCCCCCTCCGACGACCACAACATCACACTCAATTGCGTCGGTCAGTGGTGGATACTCGAACGCGGGGCTGCGTGATGCCGCGTAGTAGGATCCGGTGTGCTCAGAAGAGTCTTTTATCGCGCGCAGTCCAAACATTTGGCTCTCTCTAGGGGGAAAAGGGTTGGACGATGAATATCCCCTGCATCGTTTACCTGATTAGCAGGCCAGAGTGTATCGAACTTAATACTCTATCGAATGGCGGCCTATACGACTGGTAGACAAACGCGAATGCCGCCCTAAGCTTGCTGCTGTGGGCAATAAGAGAGATGAAACATGAACTATGCCGACGCGGCAGAATTAGAGCGGTTCTTAAAAGCATACCCTGACACGCAGGTGCTGGAACTGCTGATGCCCGATATCTCGGGTATTTTGCGCGCAAAGCGTATTCATCGCTCGGAGTTCTCAAGACTCTTTGACGGCACCTTTCTGACGCCTCGCTCTGCGCCCCTGCTTGGCGCAAGAGGAGACTGGTACGACGAGATTCCCCTTTCAGAGCTCGGTGGTGACCCCGATCAAATCATCCTGCCCATATCGGGTACGCTCGCGCCGGCACCCTGGTATGACTCCCCAGTTGCTCAAGTCATGGTCGCCTACACGCAGGATAACGGCGAATTGGACTGGGTGGACCCCCGGCAGCCATTGGAAAACGTGCTCGCTCGATATCACGCAGACGGTCTCTCGGCGACAGTCGCAACAGAATTGGAGTTTTATCTTCTTGCTAATGCTGACGACAGCCGCCCGATGCCCTTGAAGGGCAACATTCCGGGCACGAATCTCGAGCAGCAAGGCATCCAATATTGCATGGCCGATGACCTCTTCGACTGCGATGCCTTTCTGAACGACGTCAGAATCGCCAGCGAACTTCAGGGCGTACCGCTGACCACACTGCACGGCGAGTTTTCACCAGGGCAATGGGAAATCAACACGCTGCATCAGACCGACGCGGTCGTAGCAGGCACTCACGCGCTCCTGCTCAGGCGCATCGTGAAGGGTGTGGCCAGAAAACATGGTTATGGCGCCACATTCATGGCGAAACCTTTTGGTGAGCTGGCCGGCAGTGGCATGCATATTCATGCCAGCGTCTACGACAGTGAAGGCGCTAACGTCTTTGCGGACCCCGACCCGGTGGAACCACCGCGCCTGATGCCACGCCTGCGCCATGCGGTTGGCGGGCTAGGTCAGCTTTTGGATGAATCCATGCTCTGCTTTGCACCTCACGCCAACTCCTATCGGCGGTTTAAAGCAGGCGCACTGGCACCTTCGGGGAAAAGTTGGGGATACGATCATCGCGAGGTTGCACTGCGCATCCCGCGATCGACCGAGCATAACCGACGTATTGAGCACCGGGTGGCGGGTGCAGAGGCCAACCCTTATTTGGTGCTGGCGGCAGTCCTGGCAGGTATTCACTATGGACTACAAACCGCTATCGACCCCGGAGAGCCGGTGCCGCGGGATGCTGACTTGTCGGAAGACGAGACAACCCTGCCCGCACGTGTTGATAAGGCGATCGAATTATTTGCCGGCAGCGACATTTTACCTGGCTATTTCGGTGAGGAGTTTGTGCGGATCTATACCGCCATCCGGCAAGGCGAGAGCAATGCCTACCACGCCGAGGTCCCAGATCTAGATTACGCCTGGTACCTCAGGGCGCTCTGAGCCTCTCAGGCGTCTGACACTATCCGCTGACGGTATGCACCGGGCGTCTGTCCAGTGACCTTGCGAAACGCGTTGTAAAAAGTTGAGGTCGAGTTGAAACCAACCTCCAATGCAATATCGAGAATCGCTTCCCGGGAACTGGTATCTGACTGCATCAGTTTGATTGCCGCCTCTACCCGCCTCTGATTGATATAATCGAAGAAAGTCGTTTGCAAACCGGCATTAATCGCCTGCGAGACATGGTTCACGGTCGTATCCAAGTGATCTGCCAGCTTGGGCAGCGACAACTCCGGGTCTAAATACAGCTGCCTTTCCACCATGAGGGCCTCCAGCGCTTCCAGCAGTTGCGCCATCGCCTCCTCGCGCAAACCAGACTTCATATATCTGGCTGTGTCTTCACCTCGCTGGCTGCGTGGCAGGCTAACGCGCGCCTGATAGTAGTCTCGAATCTCCAGAGCCGAACCACCGCGCAGCGTAATGAACTCAGCACCGTGCCAAATTGTCTTCTGACTATCAGGCGCCATTGGTTGGGCACAGTATTGAAAGGCGATAGTTTTGCCATTAGTCAGGATATCGCCTGTGACCTCATAGAAATAATGGTCGCTTTGAAAGTAGTCGATCAATTCTTCAAACAAAGCTTCTCTACTGATCTGCTGCTGAAATACCTCATCAATGTAACGCCCGTTGGGGCAAAGATGCTCTGTGACGGAACTGGCATCCCGCTCGTTCCAGGCCTCGAGATAACTCGTTACAAAAGAGGTGGCTTCGACTTTTTTCATGAATTCCGCCGCTGTGCTGGTGAGACGGGTTAAATATACTGAGTGAATGACCAAACCTAAGCAACCTTTCCCGATTCTTTGAGCCTATCGGGCGCTACAGCTACTCATTGTCAGACCAGTAGGGTTCCAGGTGGTGTTTCAAGATCGTCATGCGCATTGAACGATGCCAAAATTCCCAAGAGCGAGAGGCTCACTATCAGGATTCAAAGGGTTGGGTGTATGAGCACACAACAGACATGGTGGCAGTCGCTTGACGTTAAACAGCGATTGAAGCTTGTCGTCTATGCTCTATTGCTGGTCAACTTTGTCCACTACATAGGCAACGATATCGAGCAGGCGCAACACACCTTCCACTCCGGATGGCGCTGGTACGACTGGACCAGTAACTTCGCCACCACGCTGGACGAGCTCGGTTGGTTCATCCTGCTTTTCCTCCTCGAGCTGGAAACCTATGTGCTTTCAGATGACGCTTTTACGCGCGGTCGTGTCGTCACCATGAGCGCGGTTCGTCTGGTCTGCTACCTTGCAATCGGCCACGCGGTCTTTGCGTTTGGGGAGTACCTTGTCGATTTGGCAGGGGCTACTCACCATGTCGACTCCGCACTGTGCGCGTTCGCGAACGACAGCCTTTCGTTTACGCGTAACCTAGAGTATTGGGAGCTCGATGCCAGCAATTGCGGC